>CANGXD010000034.1 GCA_947457545.1 Gemmatimonadaceae bacterium | reverse complement strand
GTCAACCGCGCGAACCTGCTCATCGACGCTGTACCGAAGGTGACCACCATTCCCGAGGCCACCCGCTCCGACATCATGGGGCAGGCGTACTTCATTCGCGCGCTCGGCTTCCACAATCTGGTCAAGTACTGGGGACCCGTCCCCATTCCGACCAAGGTCACGACCGGTCCCGACGAGTCGAAGGCTTACGTGCGGACGCCGGTGAACGAAGTGTACACGCAAGTGCTGCGCGATCTCGATAGCGCGCAGGCGCTGACCCGCAACACCAGCAACACTCGCTACGCCACGCCGGTGGCGGCGCGTGCGTTGCGGGCGCGCGTGCTCTTCTATCGTGCCGGGTTGCCGGGGAACAGCAGCAGCCAGGCCGATTATCAGGGGGCGCTCGACGCGGCCAATGCGGTGCTGACGGGGCGTGATACGCTGGTGGTGCCGTACGCCGATCTCTTCTCGGCGCTGGGCAGCAATACCACCGAGGACATTTTCCGCGTGTCCTTCAACGCCACCGAGACCAATGGTCTCAGCAACTACTACCTCTCGGTGGGACGCGCCGAGGTGGCGCCGAGCAGCGGGTTGGATGCGGCGTACCCGGCCGGTGACATCCGCAAGGCGGTGAGCGTACGCCCCAGCAACGTTGCGTCGCGTCCTCTCAACGGAACCAAGTGGTCGGCGCGTCCGGGCACGGAGCACGTGCACGTGATCCGCTTGGCCGAAGTGGTCCTCATCAAGGCCGAAGCACTGGCACGTCTCAACCGTCTTCCTGAAGCGGTGGCGCAGTACAACAAGGTGCGCGTCCGCGCGGGCCTGGCGCCGCATACCTTGGGGACTCAGGTCACCTCGCAGGCCGACGTGATCAGCCAGATCGAACTGGAGCGTCGCCTCGAGCTCGCACTCGAGGGCGATCGGTGGTCGGACCTCATCCGACTTGGACGTGCGGTGCAGGTGAAGGGCATTCAGGACCGCATCGGCCAGTTGCTCTTCCCCATCCCGCTCCGCGACGTGCGCGTTTCGCCGCAGCTGACGCAGAACCCGGGGTACTGATCGGGGCGCAATTGTAGAACCAGTTGTCGCGAACAACAGACGGGGGGAGGGAATCGGCGTATGCCGGCTCCCTCCCCCCGTGTGCGTTCACGCTGTTTCGTGTCGCTACGTGTCGCTACTGCCGTGACAGGACGCGTCCCGGGCGCGCGTCGGTGACTGCGGTGCCCGTCCACACCAGCGTGCCGTTCACCCAGACGCGCTGAATGCCGGTGGAGAGCGCACGCGGCTGCTCGAAGGTGGAGCGATCGATGACGGTGGTGGGATCGAAGAGCACGAGGTCGGCCTTCATGCCGGGCTTGAGTGTGCCGCGATCGCGGAGCCCCAATCGCGCCGCCGGCATGCCGGACATTTTGTGAATGGCCTCGGGGAGTGTCATCCACTGTTGCTCGCGCACGAGCTGACCCAAGACCCGCGGAAAGGTGCCGGCGCCGCGCGGATGATTGTTGGCAATGCCTCCGTCGCTCGCCACCATGACCCACGGCTGCCGGTAGAACATGCGCAGGTCGGCTTCGGTCATCGCGTGGCCAATCATCCCAGATTCTTCGTCGCCCTGGAAGCGGATGTAGGCCTCGATGTCACTCACGCCAAGTAGACGCGCGGCTTCGTCGAGTCGCTTGCCCACGAATTCGCGGTGCGCGCCCCAGCGCGTGATCTGCACATTCTTGGCGCCGCCAATGTCATCGAGCCCGCGCCGTATGCTGGCCGAGTCAGTGTAGCGTTTGTTGGGAATGAGCACGCGCGGCGTAGACTGCCAGGCGAGGTACGGATACGCATCGGCGGTGACATCGACGCCACGTTTGCGCGCCGCTTCGACCATGGCGACGGCCTCGTTGGCTTTGCCCCATACGCGCACGGTGCCCAGCTTGATGTGCGTGATCTGCACCGGCACCTTGCCCTGCTCACCAATGGTGATGGCTTCGCGGATGGCGTCCATGGCCAGGTCCGCCTCGTCGCGAATGTGCGACGTGTAAATGCCCCCCTTGGCGCCCGCGGCGCGCGCCATGGTCACCACTTCGTTGGTGGCCGAGTAGCTCCCCACTTCGTACTCGAGGCCGGAGCTGAGGCCGAAGGCGCCTTCGTTCATGGCCTGAGTGACCAGCGCAGCCATCCTGGCCACTTCGTCGGGGGTCGCCTGGCGTTTGTAGTCGTAGCCAATGACCTCGCGCCGGATGGTGGCGTGTCCGGCGAAGGTGACCACGTTCACGGTGGGCGGTTTGGCGCGCAGCCGCTGCAGGTACTCGCCAATCGGCCAAGGCGAGCTGCCGTCAGGGCCGACCGCCATGGTGGTGATGCCCTGCGAGACCTGCGAGACGGCGGCGGGTTCGACTTCCACGCCAGACGAGGAGTGGTTGTGCGTGTCGATGAACCCCGGGGCGAGCACCATGCCGGTGCCATCGATGACCGGCTCACCCGGGCGCGGCGTGATGGCGCCAATGGCCGCAATGGTATCGCCCTGCACACGCACGCTGGCCGCGCGCAGCGGGGTGCCGGTGCCGTCGGCGATGCGCGCGCCGGTAATGACGAACGAGGCGGGTTGGCGCGGGGGCTGACTGACGATGTTGGTGGGAGCGAGCGTCAGCAGCACGATGGCGCCAACCGTGTTGGCAAAGGTCGCGCCGCGGGATCGCAGCGAAGTGCGTAGGAGACGTGTCATGGGCATGGGGGAGGGCGTTGCCTCTACCATACGCGTTGGCGTCCCATTGGCACAATGCGCGAAGATCTGGTGACACACTGCTCAGGTCGCGGAGCCATGCTGCATCCATGCCCGCTTGCACTTTCTCCCCCCGCGCCCGCACACTATGGCCATGCCCGCGCTTGCCGATCACCGCTGGACCGCCGCCGAGGTCCAGGCGCTCCCTGACGACCCGTTGCACCGGACCGAGTGTGTGGACGGGGTGCTGCTGGTGAGCCCTGCGCCGCGCACCCTCCATCAGTCGGCGGTGTTGGTGCTCGCCGTCCTGTTGGAACCGCTGGTTCGGCAGGCCGGTGTGGGTGCCGTGTTCGTGGCTCCGTCCGACTGGGTGCTCGATCCACACACGCTCGTGCAGCCGGATGTCTACGTGACCCCGCTGTTCGACGGGCGTCGCCCGCGCACCGATGACGAGCGCGGGCACCCGTTGCTGTTCGTCGAAGTCCTGTCATCAGGCACGGCACGTTTCGACCGCGTGGTGAAGCGCGAGCGCTATCTGCGCGCCGGCATCGAATACTGGATTGTCGACCTGGACTCGCGGTTGTTCGAGCGCTGGCTGCCGGGAGAGGACCGGCCGACGATTCACGCCGTGGAGCTGGTGTGGACGCCGGCTGGCGCGAGCGCGCCGCTCGTGATCTCGTTGGAACCGTTCTTTACCGAGGTTCTGGGGCCGGTGTAGGTCGTACCGACGCGCACCTGTTCACATGCGCCCGTACTTGCGCAGCACCTGCACCAATCGCGGACCAGAGAGCCCGTTCAGCCGCAGTCCGTCCGCGCCAATCGTCGTGTCTGCCGCCAGCATCGCGTTGACCACCGCTTCTTCGGTGGCCTCGATGGTTGCCAGGAAATAGCTATCGAGCATGCTGTTCGGCAGCATTGCGGCGGGCCTGACCGCGGCATCGTCTGCGGTCGCGCGGTTCGCCGTCGAAAACGCCAGGAACAGATCACCCGAGCCGTTGCCTGCGACGCTGCCAAGCTTGCCCAGCCCCATACCCGCCCGCTTCGCGATGCGCTCGAGCTGGTGCGGCAGCATGGGTGCGTCGGTGGCGATGATGATGATGATCGAGCCGCGCCCCGTCACTCCGTCGTCATGATTGGCTGGAGCATCCGGTGTGCCCGCCGGTGTGCATTTCGGAACGCCTTGCAGCCACACGCGAGCCGGGCGTTGGTCGAGCGTCGTGCACAACCCGGCTTCTCCTGCGAGTTCACGCCCGACGGGCGCGCCAAGCACCGCGAGGTCTCCCCCGTAGTTGCATTGCACGAGAATGCCCAAGGTGTAGTTGCCGCCGGGCTTCGGGATGAGACGTGATGCGGTCCCGATGCCGCCCTTGAATCCGTTGCAACCCATGCCGGTGCCGCCACCCACGGCGCCCTCGGTGACGACGCCCGGCTTTGCGGCATCGAGCGCCGCCCACGCATGCTCCGGCTTCACATGCGCACCGTCGGCATCGTTGAGCAGATCGAACGTTTCTCCCACCACGGGATAGGTGAAGATGAACTGCCGTCCTTGACGGATCTGCCATTCGATGGCCGCATCACGCACCGTTCCCACCGAGTGCGTCCCGGTGATGAGGATGGGCCCCTCGAGAAATCCGGATTCCTTCACCCAGTTCGTGCCGGTCATGTCGCCGTTGCCGTTCTGATTGAAGGTGGCGGCCATGACAAAATCCCAGTCACCTTTTGCACGCGGCAAAATGGCGGTGACTCCGGTGCGCACCGGCCCTTGCCCGCGCACGACCGGCCCGGGATTGCCGCGTATAATCGTGAAATGTCCTACCGCGACCCCGGGCACATCGGTGATGGCGTTGTACACACCCGGGCGCCCCGGGAAGGGGATGCCCAACTCTCGTCCGCGTGGCCGCGGCGCGGAGGACGGCGCGGCGGTCTGTGCATCGGCGACCATGGGGAGCGCGATGCCGAGTGAGAGAAGCGCAACGCGCGCTGCGTATGTGCACGACATCATTTGAGCACCGTCCTCCGACTTTGGTCGATCCCTTGGGTCTCCCCGCGTCCGATCTCGCGCTCCAGGCGATAGCGATCAGCTAGCGACGGACGCAATATGTCAGCAATCGGATCCATGACCGTTGGGCGGCAGATAAGCGAATAAGCGAGGTACAGCCAAACTACCGGCATGGCCCCTCGCTTGCGAGCGCCCTCGACGCACAGCACGCTCGGCAGTCCGCTTCTGCGACGCACCCTCACACTCTGCCTCACTCCGTGTTTCGACTCCGTCCATACCCATCGGTCGCGTTCCTCGCGACACTGATCACGACGCTCCTCGCGATGACGCCTGGTCGCCGTGCTGAGGCGCAGACGTTCACGCTCACGGTTCCGGTGAACGCCGCGACATCGCCCATTACCGGGCGCGCCTTCGTCTTCGTGTCACGCACCGATCGCACGGAGCCACGACTCCAAGCGGGCGCACGCCGTGGCAGTGAGCCGTTCTTTGGTATCGATGTCGAACAGCTGGCGCCCGGCCGCAGCGTGATGATCGACACGACGGTGTTGGGCTATCCGCTGCCGTCGCTCAAGGCACTGCCGCCCGGAGAATACTTCGTTCAAGCACTGCTGCTGCCGTACACCAGGTTTGCGCGCGCTGACGGCCATACGATCTGGGCGCACATGGATGCGTGGGAGGGACAACGCTTCAACGATGCGCCGGGTTCACTCGTGAGCGCCGTGCAAAAGGTGCGCGTCGATGGTTCCTCGCGCATTGCGCTGTCGCTCGAACGCACGCTGCCGCCAGTTCCCGCGCTCACCGACACCGAATGGGTGCAGCGCTTCCGCATGTCGTCCACACGCGTGAGCACGTTCTGGAATCACGACATGCCGTTGGGCGCCGTCGTGCTGCTGCCAAAGGGCTATGCCCAGAACCCGACCAAGCGGTATCCGGTCGTGTATACGGTGGGGCACTTCAGTGAGCGCGCGCCCTTTGGCTTCACCTTCGACGGATGCGAGCGGGAAGAGACGGCAGCCGCGCGCAGCGCACGGCTTGCACGGAGTGCGCGCGAGACGGGGTGTGAATTTCAGCAGGCGTGGACCAGCGGCACGGTGCCGGAATTCATCGCGGTGTTCATTCAGCATCCCACGCCGTTCTACGACGACAGCTATGTGCTGAACTCAGCGAACAACGGGCCGTACGGTGACGCGATCACGAAGGAACTGATTCCCGAGATCGATCGCCGGTATCGCACCATCGCGTCGTCACATGCCCGCCTCCTGACCGGAGGGAGTACCGGTGGCTGGGATGTGCTGGCGCTGCAGATCCACTACCCCGACGTATTCGGTGGCGCGTGGTCATTGTATCCCGATCAGGTCGACTTCCGTCACTATCAGTTCGGGAACATCTACGCCGATGCCAACGCCTATACGCTGCGCGACAACAGCTGGCTCGCACCCAAGGAAATTCCGGCCAATCGCTCGCCGGAGGGACTCACGGAGCTGACCATGCGCGAGGAGAACAACGCGGAACTGGTCATCGCCACGAAGGGACGCTCAGGCGGACAGTGGGATGGGTGGCAGGCGGCATGGGCGCCAGTTGGCGTGGACGGATATCCCATGGCGCTGTGGGACAAGCGGACGGGGGTCATTGACCGCACGGTCGCCGAGTCGATGCGCCGCAACGGCTACGATCTGCGTGATTACCTGGAGCGCAACTGGAGCACCGTCGGCCCCAAGCTGGTGGGCAAGCTGCATGTCGCCGTGGGTGATATGGACAACTACTTCCTGAATCTCGCGGTCTACAAGCTCGAGGCGTTTCTCGAAAGCACCAAGGAGCCCGGTAAGGGGCCGTACTACGGCGGGCGCATGGACTACGGACGCCCGCTCAAGCCGCACGGCTGGCAACCGTGGAGCAATCAGGAGCTGCTGCGGATCATGGACGCGCAGGTGAAGCGCAATTCTCCGCGCTGACGCTACGCCGTAGTCCGCCGGACTGCATATTGGCCTGATGTCCACGTCATCACCCACCTCCCGCGAAAAGCTCGGCCCCTGGACCGCCACCGCACTCGTCGTCGGCAACATCATCGGCATTGGCGTGTTCATGCTCCCCGCGTCGCTCGCGCCGTATGGCGCGGGCAGCTTCATGGGGTGGGCACTCACGCTGACTGGCGCACTGTGCCTCGCGTGGGTGTTCGCGGCATTGGCACGGCAGCTGCCACACGCGGGCGGCGCCATGGGGATCGTGCGCGTGGCCTTTGGCGGTGACATCGCGTTCCTCAATGCGTGGGGATACTGGATCGGCATCTGGGTAGCGAACGGCATCATTGTCATTGGCGCAGTGAACTACCTCGGCACCCTCGTCCCGGCGATCGGCGCGTCGCGCCCACTGGCGGCGGTCACCGGCGTGGGACTGCTCTGGCTGTTCGCGGGCATCAACTTGCAGGGGCTGCGCACCGCGGGACGCGTGCAACTGATTACGACGGTGCTCAAGATGTGGCCCTTCATCGCGGCGTTCGCCGTCGTGGTGATCCTGCTCGGCACACAGGGGACTGCGGCGCTCCAGCCCATCGATCATTCACAGTTCACGCTCGGTGTGGCCGCCACTACCACCACGCTCACGCTGTACACGATGCTCGGCATCGAGTGTGCGGCGCTTCCCGCCGATGCCGTGGACAATCCCGAGCGCGTGGTGCCTCTCGCGACCATGGCCGGCACGCTGTTGTCGGGTGCGGTCAACATGGCGCTTTGCGTGTCGATCGTGCTGCTGATGCCGGCGGCGAGCGTGGCTACGTCGCAGGCGCCGCTGGTGGATTTCGTGGCACGCGGCATCGGCCCCGTCGCGGCATCGCTTGTTTCGGTCGCGGTCGTGATCAGTGCGCTGGGATGCTTGAACGGCTGGATTCTGCTGACCGGTGAGATTCCCGCCGCGATGGCGGAGGCGGGTGAGCTGCCCGCGTGGTTCGGCGCGCGCAACGCGCGCGGTGCGTCGGTGAACAGTGCCATCGTGAGCCACGTCCTGACGACGGTGCTGATCGTGTTCAACGCCACCTCGAGCATGTCGGGCATCTTCACGTTCATCGTGCAACTCGCCACCGCGACGGCGCTCGGACTCTACATTCTCGCGCCACTGGCAGCGCTGCGGCTCATGACGAGAGGGACGCTCACGCGCAGTGTGGGCCTGACGGTGGCGGCGATAGGGGCCGCGCTGTTCGGCATAGTGGCGATTGTGGGCTCAGGTGCCACGGTCGTCGCGTGGGGAACAGGAATGACGCTGGCGGGCTGGCCGCTGTACCGGCTCATGAAGCGACGCGCGGTGGCCCCGGCGTAATGTCTGCGAACACCGTGTTGTTGCACGAGTTCTTCGACACGTTCGCGCGCGAGACCCCCGATCACATCGCGCTCGATATCCCGCCCGGAAGTGGGCGTCCGCAGCGGAGCTCGCTCACGTATCGCGCGCTTTCGGCGCGTGCCGCCAGTGCGCAGGCCTGCCTCGCGCCGCGCGTGCACGGCGAATCCTTGGTCTCGCTGCTGTTACCGCGCACGAGCGTCGACATGTACGCCATGCAGCTGGGTGTGCTCCGCGCTGGCGCGGCATTCCATTGCATCGACCCGTCGTTCCCCGACGAACGCATCGCGGCACTGCTCGACGACGCCGAGCCGGTGGCCGTGGTGACCACCGCGGCGGGAGCAGCTCGCTTGGCGAAGATGCCCATCACGTCGCTGTTCGTGATCGACGTCGAGTCGCATCCACTCGAGGAGATGCACGACGCGGCACAGATTGCGCCGCCATGGCTCTCGCCAGAGACACTGGCGTATGTGGTGTATACCTCGGGCACTACGGGAAAGCCGAAAGGGGTGGCGGTCGAACACCGCGCGATCGCGAATCTGGTGGAGTCCGATTGCGATACGTTTCGTCTCTCTCCAAGCGACCGCGTGGGGCAGGGATCATCACACTCCTACGATTCCTCGATAGAGGAAATCTGGATGGCGTGGTCTGCCGGCGCGGCGGTCGTAGTAATTGACGACGCGACGGTGCGTGCGGGACCAGAGCTGGCCGTATGGTTGGATCGCGAACGATTGACGGTCCTCTGTCCACCTCCCACGCTGCTGCGCTCGATGGGGCTGCGTGATGCCGCCGAGCGCTTACCACGGCTGTCGTTGCTGTATGTCGGCGGCGAAGCGCTGACGCAGGATGTCGTGGAGAGCTGGGCGCCCGGACGTCGTCTGGTGAATGGCTACGGCCCCACGGAGTGCGCGGTCACGACGGTGCGCGCCGAGATTACTCCTGGTCGTTCGGTGACGATCGGTACACCGATCGCGAACGTGCAGGCGTGGGCACTCGACGAAACACTCGCCGTTGTACCTGATGGCGTGCAGGGCGAGCTGTGCCTCGGCGGCGTCGCGCTGGCGCGTGGATACTGGCGCGATCCCGCCATGACCGCGCGCAAGTTCGTCGAGCATCCCACGCTTGGACGTCTCTATCGCACCGGCGACCTGGTGCATCGTCATGCCAACGGGGAGTTCACCTGCTACGGGCGCACGGACACACAGGTCAAGATTCGCGGCTATCGCGTGGAGCTCGAAGAAATCGAGACGCATCTGTCTCGTGTTGCCGGTGTGCGTGCCGCGTAGAGCAGCATGGCCAGCGGCAGTTGCTCGTGGCGTTTCTCGTAGCCAGCGATGCGGCAGCGCCGCCGGACGTGAGCATCGTTCGTGAGGCCGTGAGCGCGCACCTTCCAGTCGCCCTGGTGCCCTCGCGCTATCTGTTCATCGACGAACTACCGGTGAGTGTGAGCGGCAAACTCAATCGTGCGGCGCTGCCGGCGGTGGCGTTATCCGATGAGCCTGCGTCTGGCGGCGAGACGTGGCCGATGCCCGCCGACGTCACCGACGCGACGCTGGAAGCGTGGATTGGCGCGTCGATGCAGCGTGTATTGCGGACTACGCGGCCGATTGCACCGGATGCCGACTTCTTCGCGGACCTTGGCGGCGATTCTCTCGCGGCGGCTGAGCTCTCAGCGGCGCTCGGCGAAGTACCCGAGACGGAGGCGATCACGGTGGCCGATTTGTATGGCGGGCCCACCGTGGCGCAGATTGCCGCCCGCGCGCGTGCGGCACCGCGCCCGTCGCTCGCGCACGCGTTTCGTGAGCGCGAGCCGGGAGCGCGTCCATGGCTGGTGACCGCGGTGCAGGCGGTGTTGCTGCTGTTGTTGGGCGTTGTCGGATCGTGGGCGGCTTTTGCACTCGTGTTCGAGGCCCTGCCGGCGGCGGTGACGACCGTCGGGCTCTGGACCAGCATCGTGGCTGCGCCGTTCGTGGGTCTCGCGGCGGCCAGTGCGTACGGGTTTGTGGCGACGGCGCTGGCGATTGTGGTCAAGCGGCTGCTCATTGGGCGCTACGAGCCCATGCGCAGTGCCGTGTGGAGTGGGTTCTATTTGCGGCACTGGATCGTGATGCGTGCCGTTGGGCTGATTCCGTGGGGGCTGATCGAGGGGACGCAGTGGCAGCTCGCGGTTCTGCGCGCGCTTGGTGCACGCATTGGCACCGGTGTGCACATCCATCGTGGGGTGCGGCTGACGGAGGGTGGATGGGACCTGCTGGATATTGGCGACGATGTGTCGATCGGGCAGGACGCGCAGCTGCATCTGGTCGATCTCGACAATGGCGCCCTCGTAATTGCGCCGGTCACCCTCGCGCGCGGCGCGACGCTCGAGGTGCGCAGTGGCGTGGGTGGTGGCGCACGCGTGGGAGCGGATGCCTGCCTTACGGCGCTTTCGTATCTGCCAGTAGGCGCATCCATCCCTGATGGCGAACGGTGGTCGGGTGTGCCGGCGGAACCGGCAGGACACGCCACGCTGCCGCCGCGCTGCACGCCTACGCTCGGCACGCGTCAATTCGACGCGATGCTGCTTGGGGCGCGTCTTCTGCTTTCGATGTTGTTTGCGCTGCCCTATGAGATTGCGGCGCTGGCGCTGGTGGCGTGGTACGGTCTCGATGTGAATGTGCTGCGCGGTAGCATCACAGTACCTGACGTACGCACGGTGTTGTTGGTGATGGCGCTGCTGGGGCCAGTGCCGCTGGCGTGCGTAGTGGTGCTTCGCGCATTGGTGTCGCGCGCGCTTGGTGAAGTGCCGGTGGGCACCATGAGCCGGTGGAGCGGCGACTACGTGCGTGTGCAACTCAAGACTGAGCTGGTGAACAGCGCCAATACCTGGCTGAGTGGCACGCTGATGTGGCCCATGTGGCTGCGCGCGGCCGGCATGCGCGTCGGGCGAGACTGCGAGATCAGCACGATCATCGATGTCGTACCGGAGCATGTGACGATTGGTGCGTCGACGTTCTTTGCCGACGGCATCTACCTTGGCGGCGCGCGGGTGTCGCACGGCACGGTCACGCTGGCGCACACCACACTCGGCAACGGAGTATTCCTCGGCAATCACGCGGTCATTCGTGCGGGGCAGAGCATTGCTGACGGCGTGCTGATTGGTGTCTCCACGACCGTCGACGATACCGTCGCGCGCCAAGGGACGGCGTGGTTTGGACAGCCGGCTTTTGCGCTGCATCGACGCCCGCCCGACGATACCAACCGGAGCGTGACCTACGATCCATCGCTCGTCCGCTACGTGAACCGTTGGTTCTGGGAGCTGCTGCGCTTCGCGATCCCGATGCCACTGCTCGCGGTGACGATGCTCTGGTCGTGGGCGCTGATGCAGCTCACCGCGGGTGCGTCCATGAGTTGGACGTGGTTGGTGGTGGTGCCGGCGGTGACGTTCGCGACCGTCGCGATACTTCCACTGGCGCTGCTGCTGCTCAAGTGGCTGTTGCTCGGTCGAGTGAGGCCGGGGGAGCATCCGCTCTGGTCGTGCTGGTGCAGCCGGTGGGACTTTTTGTACGTGGCGTGGGGAGAACTGGTACAGCCGGCGCTGGTCGCGCTCGAGGGCACGCTGCTACTTTCGGTGTACCTGCGCGCGATGGGGATGACCATTGGCAAGCGCGTGGTGCTCGGTCGGGGCTTCTCGCAGGTGGTAGACCCCGATATGCTGCACTTCGGTGATGATGCTACGGTGCAGTGCATGTTTCAGGCGCACACGTTCGAAGATCGCATTCTCAAGATTGATACGGTGCACATTGGAGCCGGGGCGACGGTGGGGCAGACGTCGGTGATGATGAACGGGTCGTCGGCCGGCGACCGGACGCAGGTGGCACCGCACACGGTGGTGATGAAGCAGGCACGGCTGACAGCGGGGCGGAGCTACGAGGGGTGTCCGTCGCGGCTGGTTGGTGGTGGGTGAAGATTGGGACAACCTGACACGTCGTCTGCGCACTGCTTGGTAGACGAAGCGATAGACCTCTTTACGAACAGACAATGACAGAAGATGAGTTGGCAGAAGCGATCAAGGCAGAATTCGCCCGCTTGGGACTGGACTGGGAGCGGATGCCGTTTGATACGGTCAACGCCACGACCGGCGATGATTACAAGAGGGACCCCTCGGACGACCCTTTCCTGGCGAAATTGCGACGACTCGCACCGGGCGCGACATGGCGCGACGTCTTCGATCTCCCCGCCCATTGGGATCTTGACGATCAGCAAACGTGGTCGGTCCCGTATCACCCGTTAGGGCCTCTCGACTATCAGGCACTGCCCACGGGCCCAGCGCTGCTGCTCGCGTGGCCCGCGGCGGTCAATGATGATTGTCTTGACCGGATGTGCGTGCGTGCTGCTGCCGCCACCTTTCACGTGCACGCCGCATGGTGGATAGATGTAAGCGGGCCGTCGCCCGAGCGATTTGCCTTCGTGGTGTTGTCGCATGACACCACCGATGCCGCGTTGGCCGACTTCGAAGCGTTCGTCGCTACAGACGGCGAGGCGCGCGTCTGTGGCGTACACCGCACGGGGCGTGAGCCCTATTTCCTGGAAACGCCGAGTAACGAGGCCTGAGCGTTGATTTCGTCAGGCACGGTCTGACGACTGGAGATACCCGATCACCAGGAACAGTGTTCTGGAGTTCCGCGGCCGACATGTGCGCCAGCATCTTGAGCCAATGAAAGCCGTGAGTTTCTTGCAATTCCACTTAGCGAACGGAGAGGCTCGATGAGTTGGGCACGCATGCTTCTGTTGGGAAATGTCGGACAGCAAATGGACATCGAGGATGTCGAAGCCGATGTCAGGCGCTTGCGCGCAACGATCGAGCGGCTCGTCCGCGGACTTGATGCGCCTTCCCTTCCAACCAATGACGCAGATTGACGTATGATCAAGACGCGCCGTCCGAAGACGCTGTTGGTGCTCCTCATCTTTTTCTGCTGGGTCGAATTGCGGACACTGGGAGCCCTCGTGTTCCCCGAGACGAGCGGAAACTTCCTGATGTACGAAGCACTCGGACAAACGTGGGTGCACTACGTAGAGACGCTGCTGACGCTCGCGGCGGCGTCGCCAGCAGTCTTCTATCTGTGGAAAAAGAAAGCCGGCTGGTTCGAAGCGACATTGGCTGCTTTGGGCATCTTCACCGTTACCGGTGTGGCCAGTACGTGGTACACCCTGCAGCATCTCGATATCGCGCGCGAGGCATATGCGGCGGGACGGGAGGCACGCGGATTTCCGCTCACGCCGGAACGGTTGGATCAGGTGTTCGCGCCCGGGGTACTCTGGAGTGGCACCGCGGTGTTCATCGCGCTCTATGTGATCATGGCGGTGATGGCGTGGCGGCGCCGAGGGTATTTTGCACCGACCGCTGGCGAGACTGGAACGATTGATGTGCAGTGAAAAAAGTAAACGGCCTATTCATCCACACCTCATTAGCCGCAAATTCATGCGATACGCACTGGTCATGACGGCGCTGACGACTTTCTGCTTCAGCACGGTCCCCGCCGCCGCGCAGGCCCCTGTTGGTACGTGGACGCTCGTCTCCCGCACCGACAGCTCCTCGCGCGGGGTCGAGCCTGCGGATGGAGCTCTTGGTGCTGATCCCATTGCCTGGATCAGCTACGACACACGCGGTCACGTGCAGGCGCAGCTCATGGCACGTGACCGCACCCGTGCGACGGCCGGTGCCGCTCCGAAGGTGGCCGACCCGAACAACAGCGCGGCGAGTGGCGGGTACGACGCATACTTCGGGACCTACGTGATCGATAGTGCCGCCGGAACGGTGACGCATCGTCTGATTGGCGCTCTCTCAGCGGGCGATGTAGGGCGCACACTCACGCGGCACTTCGATCTGAGAGGAGATTCACTCCTTATCTGGTTCGAGGCGCGACGCAACGATGGATTACCGGTGATCCGTCGCTTATTGTGGCGGCGCGCCGACTGAGCCTCGACGCGTCACGTAGTTGGCATACGTCCTGTGCTTGATCCGACCACATGACCTGATCTGCATTTATGGACATCGATGACGCCCGCTCACCGGAGCGCTCCGGCAAAGAAGCAAACGTGTCGGGCTCATTGCTCGTGGGAATTGCCAGCGGGCTCCTCCTTCGCGCGCCGATTGCATCGAACATGCTGGTGATCGCGCTGGCGCTCCTCACTGTCAGCTTCGTGTTCGGCATCGTTGTGTATATTCGCTATCGGCGCGTGGGGAAGCGCCTTTTGTTGGGTGGATTTGCCTGGAGTGTTGCCACGCTGTGCGTGTTGACCGCGGTTGCGCTCGAGGTGGACAGTTTCTTCGTCACGCTAATGGCGGTTTCGATCGTGGCATCGTTGGTGTCGATCTACTTCACGCATTCGAACATTCCCGAAAAGCACTAAGTCGTCAGTGCGACCTGCACGACGGATGGGTCGCCGAGTTGGATGCCGCACGCTCGTACACTTTCATCGCGCTGATTACAGGCATGACGCCACGTTCGCGGGGACGATCGACAGAGGGCATCGTTGGCAGTCCGTTCCTCACGCAGGTGGAAATGAACGACCTCCGTGTACAACCAGGGGTGTATCCCTTCACGCTGCCGATTCTTGCCAACGGTTTTGCGCTCGAGTTCACCACGCCGGTCACGTTCTTCGTGGGTGAGAACGGCTCCGGCAAATCGTCAATTCTCGAGGCGCTCGCGTGGAGCACCGGTTTCGGCCTCCATGGCGGCAGCCGAGACCATCAGTTCATCGAAGATACGGACGGACATGCGTTGGGCCGCGCGCTCAAGCTATCGTGGCGACAGCGCTCCGCCGACGGATTTTTCCTGCGCGCCGAAACGTTTCACCAGTTCGCGACCAATCTCGAGGCGTCGCAATCAGAGTTCGGACGCTATGGCGGGCGCTCGTTTCACGAACGGTCGCATGGCGAAGCGTTTCTCGCGCTCTTTGAGCATCGGTTCGAGGACGGGCTCTACCTGCTCGACGAACCCGAGGCAGCGCTCTCACCGGCGCGACAGCTCGCCTTTCTCCGCATCATGCACGAACTGGCGTCACGCCGTGTGGCGCAGTTCATCGTGGCCACACACTCGCCGATACTGCTCTGTCTACCGGGTGCGCGCGTGCTCACGTTCGACGACGGAGTGATTGCGGAGACGCCGTATCAGGAAACCGAGCACTATCAGCTCACGCGCCGGTTTCTCAACGATCCTGCGTTGTATCTCCGGCACCTGTTGGCGGAGTCCGAAGACGATGCGGATAGTAGCGAGCGCGACTAGTCCAGCGGTACAGTGCATGTCGGCGCCGTCTCTCGGTCGAGCACTCGCTTCACTGCGGCTTCCGGCAGTCGTTCGCCGTTGGATGGCTCGTGACTCACAGCTGGTATTGCCGTTTGCGCTCGGCGGTATAGGCCCACCACGGCTGCGGTGGGTCGCCACTGAGAAAGCGCGTGACTGACATGAACACATCGAGCACGCACGGGTCCTGTCGTACGCCACTGTGTATGCACAGGCGCTGGTACAGATCGTACGGGTCCACGTTTACCAGCTGCTGCGGGGATGTGTAGCCGAGCGCCACGAAATCACCCGCCATTGCGGGGCCGATGTTCGGGAGGTCGGTAAACGTGCGCAACCTGGTGCGGTCGACTTTGGCGGGGTGCATGCTGCAATTTACGACCGCTCGCGTTTACCACCACCATCCGCACAGCCATGCGCGCCGCCGAAGCCGATTATCACGACCTGTGTGCCTACACGCTGACCCGCGGCGATGCGACCTTCGTGCATCAGCACGTGGTCGACGCGTGGGCTGCACAACATGCCACGGCCAGCTCCAAGCCCATTGGGGTGTTTTTCGCGCTACTCGGACTCTATCTGCACGTCGAGCACGGGTGGACGGGCATGGCGGTCCAGCGTGCCCATATGCAACTCGCCAAGCGTCCTGAAGCATGGCCGGTGGGACCGTTGCCGGTTTCGCGCGGCGAGCTCACGGCGACGGACGTCATGGCGGCGGCGCCTGGCGAGACGCGCGATGCGGCAATCAGCCGGTGGGCAGCGTCGGTGTGGGGAGCGTTCTCCGGGAGTCGCGACGTCATCGACGCGCTGCTCCGTCGGCGGGGTGTGCTCTAGCCTGATGTGACAAGAGCGCGGGTGGGCGGGTACTGCTCATGCAAGAGAACCTTTCCTCCGCCACCGATCACCGCTTCACGACCATGCCTTTGTCAAAACTGCGCGCTGCGCTGGCGTTGTGTACCGCCGTCCTGTTTACGGGCGGCTGTGCCGATAGTACGGGCCCGAACACCGGCACCGCCGACTCCCTCGCCGTGCTCCCGCGCGCGCTCTCGACACGTGAGCAGCAGGCCATCAGCGCGGGGAACGACTTTGCGCTGCGATTGCTGCAGCGCACGACGGCGCGAGAAACGGGGAATGTGCTGCTGTCGCCGCTGTCGGTCTCGCTCGCTCTGGGGATGACGATGAACGGCGCGGCGAATCAAACCCTCGCCGAGATGCAGCGTACCTTGGGGTGGGGCGATACGCCGCGCGCCGACATCAATGTGGCATACCGTGACCTGATGACGATGCTCCCCGCGCTCGACCGGAGCGTCACGGTGAAGGTGGCCAACGGCATCTGGATGCGATCGCCTTATGTCGCAGATACGGGATTCACCGGTGATGCACAGCGGTTCTTCAATGCGCCGGTGACGAGTCTGGCGACACCGCGCGCGATGTTCGATGCGGTCAATGCGTGGGGGAATCGCGAAACGAACGGAATGATTCCGCGAGTGCTGGAAGGCGAGCCACCGCAGGATCTGCTCATGCTGCTGGCGAACGCGGTCTATTTCCGCGGCACGTGGCGTGATCGATTCGACGTGGCACAGACGCGGCCGTTACCGTTTACACGTGAGGGACGTGCACCGGTCAACGTGCCCATGATGTCCCGCAACGGTGGCTTTGCCGGCTATCGCGATCAGCAACTACAAGCGGTGGAGCTGGCGTACGGCAACAGCGCCTACACGATGCTCGTAGTCATGCCCAGCACGCAGTCGGTGGGCCAGCTGGTCGCGACGCTCGATACGGCGCGTCTGCAGCAGGTGATTCGCGGGTTGCGTCCTGCGGAGAGTGATGCACCGCTTGTGCTGCCGCGCTTTTCGCTGTCGGGGTCGCTGGCGCTGACGGACGATCTCAAGGCGATGGGGATGCCAAGGGCGTTCACGAGCGCCGCGCAGTTTCCGCGTTTGGTGACGAACACGGCTTCACAGCTGGGCTTCGTGCAGCATGCGGTGAAGGTCGAGGTCGATGAAGTCGGCACGCGCGCGGCTGCGGTCACGGTCGTCGGTGTGGGGCTGGTGTCGATCCCCCTCGGGTACACGTTCGATCGCCCATTTGTGTTCTTCATTCGCGAACGACTGAGTGGGACGGTGCTGTTTGCGGGGGTGGTGAGGGAGCCGCTCGCTTGAGCGGTTGAACAACGGGTGGTTGGTCCGGCGGTTTACTGGCCGACGGCACTAGCCCTCAGGAAGAAGAAAGCAAGAGCACAGGGGGAAGCGCGGTTGTGTTCACCAGCACCGCGACTGCAGTGCAGCGCAGTGCGGTGCGGACGGCCACGCGCTTTTCCCTGTGCTCTTGCTTTCTATGTCCTGAGGGCTAGTGCCGTCGGCCAGTAAGTCACCGGACCAGCCACCCGTAGTTCACCAGCCCCACGCAAACGCCGCTAGTCCTGCGTCAGCTTCTTCACCGCCGGCGGCGTCTGATACTTGTCGAACCAGCTGCGCAGGTACAGTTGCGTGCGCAGGAAGTTGGACGGCGTGCTGCTGGTGCCGTGCCACTCGTTGTTGAAGCGCACCATGGCCGTGGGCACGCGCAATACCTTGAGCGCTTCGTAGTACTCTTCCGTCTGTCCCATGGGCGTGCGCAGGTCGTTCACGCCGGTCATGAGCATGGTGGGCGTACGCACGTTGCCCACGTACATGATGGGCGAGCGACGCAGATGCTCCGACGGATCTTCCCAGGGCAACTTCTCGAAGTTGCGGTACCAGCTGGGGCCGTCGGTGGTGCCGACGAAGCTGAGCCAGTTGGTCACGGGGCAGTTGGCGCTCGCCGCCGCAAAGCGGTTGGTGTGTCCCACAATCCAGCTGGTGAGCACGCCGCCGCCGGAGCAGCCGAACACGTACAAACGATTGGTGTCGATGTAGCCGCGATTGATGACGGTGTCGACACCCGCCATGAGGTCGTCGAAGTCCTTGCCGGGATACGCGTTCTTGATGGCGTTGCCGAACGCCGAGCCGTAGCCGGTGGAGCCGCGCGGGTTGGTGTAGAGCGTGATGAAGCCGTTGGCGGCGTGGTCCTGCCGTGCGAAGCTGAAGCCCACGTTGTACATGCTGTGCGGGCCGCCGTGAATTTCGAGCATGAGCGGATACTTCTTGCTCTTGTCGAAATCGGCGGGCTTCACGATCCAGCCTTGAATCTTGTAACCGTCGACCGACGTGTACCACACCTCTTCGGTGGTGGCGAGCTTCTTTCCGGCCAGGACATCGTCGTTCACGTTGGTGAGCGGCTTGATGACCGGTGTGCGCACATCGAAGGTCACGACATCGTTGGGCTTGAGCGACGAGCTCGCAGTGCCCACGGCCATGAAGTTCTTGCCAATGTCACTCACGGTGAGGACGTGCGCGCCCTTGGTTACGGCGCGGACGTCACCCTTGAGCGACACGAAGTAGAGATTGCGCGACCCTTCGTTTTCGACATTGAAGTACAGCCCAGTCGCATCGGGCGCCCAGAACATGCCGGAGGGCGAGCGATCGAGCTTTTCGGTGAGTGCGCGCGGGTTCCGACCGTCCGCATCCATGACATACATGATCGCGTCTTTCCAGGTGGCATCGGTGCTGTCGTAGCCGGTGTACGCGATGAGCTTGCCGTCTGGCGAGGGGAGCGGGTTGTTATCGGGGCCGTTGCGGCGCGTGAGCTGCGTGATGTCGCCGGTGGCGGCATCGGCGCGATAGATCTCCGATTCGCGCCACGCATACTCCGCGTCCTTGTCGCGCAGCGACGTGAACAGGAACGCCTTGCCGTCGGGGGTCCACGTGGTGCCGTTGGCGGCCCACTCACCGGAGGTCACCTGGCGCGGCGTGCCGCCGTCGGCGGGGACGGTGAAGAGATGACGCACACCGTCTTCGATGAAGCCCACGCGGTCGGAGCGATAGCGCACCTTGCTCACGACGCGCGGCGGCTCCGTCCATTTGGCGCCGCGCGGCGCCGCCGGCATGTTGATGCGCCACGTGTCGGTGCCACGTACGAGCATACCGAAGGCGAGCGTCTTGCCATCGGGCGACCACTCGATGTCGCCCGGCGACTCGGTGAGCCGCGTGATCTGCGTGGTGGAGCCTTCGGCGTCCATGTAGCGCACCCAGATCTGCGCGCCGCTCGGCTCGCCGGGCGCGACGTACGAAATACGCGTACCGTCGGGGGACCACTTGGCGTCGGCGCCCTTGACCAGAAAGCGGTTCTTGGTGCCGTCGGCGTTCATGAGCCACACCGACGACTCGCGCTTGTCGTTGAGCTTGTCGATCCAGGTGCGTGTGTAGAGCACCTGTCGTCCGTCGGGGGACAACGACGGGCTGCCGACATCTTCCCAATCGAAGTAATCGGCGATGGTCAGGCGGTCCTTGGGAGGCTGCGCGGACTGCGCCTGCAACACGGGGTACGCCGTGAGCAGCGGTAACACGAGCGCAACGGCGCCGGCAAAGCGAAAATGGTTGGGCATGGGGTCCTCGGGGGGCAGGGGATTGTACGTAGCCCTATGCTGCTGCCGGGAAGGGGTGGGCGCAACGTGGAGGCGGTGAACTACGGTGGTTTGGTCCGGCGGTCTTCTGGCCGACGGCACTAGCCCTCAGGGGGAAGAACGTAAGGACAAAGGGGGAAGCGCGGTTGTGTCCACTCACACTGAAACTGCGGTTCGGTGCGGATGGCGACGCGCTTCCTCCTGTGCTCTTGCTCTCTTTTCCCTGAGGGCTAGATCCGTGGCCAGTAAGTCACCGGACCAAACACCTGTTTTCCCCCACGACCACTGCGATCAAACCCCGTCCTCAGCGCTTGCCCCGGTACTCAATAGTCGACAATCCGGCATCCGCATTCTTGGCAAACCACGCCTTGCCGTACTCGAGCACATACAGTTGCCCGTTGGGGCCAAGCTCCATGTCGATGGGCGCGGAGAACGTGTCGCGCGCGGCAAAGCGCTCCATCGCTTCGTAGTTGCCGTTGGGCGACAGCGTCACGGCCATGATCCAGTGACGGATCCAGTCGTAGATGAAGAACTTGCCTTCGTAGTACGACGGCAGGGCCGTTGTGCCGGCATTGGGAACGAGGCTGCGGTAGAACACCGGGCCGGCCATCGCGGTACGGCCGCCTTCGCCCACCTGCGGATAGTCACGCGTGGCTGCGTAGGGATACCAGATGAACGCCGGCTGCGCGGCGGGGAGATCGTGCGCACCGGTGTTGTTGCGTGATTCGTTCTTCGGCGAACCAGCGTCATGCAACGCACCGCTCACGCCGGTGGCGTAGTCCCAGCGATGATACGCGTAGTTGTTGCCCACGAAGAGCGGCCACCCGAAGTTGCCCGCCGCGCGTGCTTGATTGATCTCGTCGTAACCGCGTGGTCCGCGCGTGGCGAGCGAATCGTCAGCGGCATCGGGGCCCACTTCGCCCCAGTACAACCAGCCGCGCTTCTGGTCGACGGCAATGCGATACGGGTTGCGGTTGCCCATGACGAAAATTTCTGGCTTCGTGTTGGGCGTGCCCGGTGCGAACAGATTGCCTTCGGGAATGTCGTAGGTGCCATCGGGCTTGACGTGCAGGCGCAGAATCTTGCCGCGCAGGTCGTTGGTGTTGGCGGAGGTGCGACGCGCGTCGTAGGGTTCGTGCCCCGGACGGTCGTCGGTGGGCGAGAAGCCGTGACTCGGGTACTTCTCCGACTTCTCATCGAAGGGTGTGGAGTTGTCACCCGTAGAGACGAAAAGCAGGCGCCCGGGGCCAAAGGCGAGCGAGCCCCCGGTGTGGCAGCAGATCTCGCGCTGCGAATAGAATTGCAGCACGACCTTTTCCGTCGCACGCTTGAGCGAATCGCCATCGAACTCGAAGCGTGACAGCCGGTTTACCGACGTATCGGCCGGGCTGTAAAACAGATACACGAAGCGATTGGTCGCGAAGTCGGGATCGATGGTGAGGCCGAGCAGCCCCTCTTCGACATTCGATCCGTTCTTGCTCTTGTTGTAGACCGCCACCGCCCCGGCGCTGGTGACGCGCTTGTCTGTGGCGTGATACAGCATCACCTCGCCACCACGCTGTGCGATGAGTACGTCACCGTTGGGGAGCACCGCCATTTCCGTGGGTTCCGCAAGCGTCCCCATGGTGAGCGATACCTTGCGGAAGAGCGAGTCGGCGGGGGGACGCTCGGCGGTCGCCTTGCTGTAGTCGAGCGCCTTGCGCGGCGTACCAACGGCGTAGCGCAGACCGCCCAGCACATGCTTGAGGAAGAGCGAGTCGGCATACGACTCGGTGGTGTGCCCGAGTCCCGTGTACCATGCCCGGCCGCCATCGACTTCATGCTGCCACGCGATGGGGTGATTGCCGTTGTTGTCGCCGCCTTTGTAGCTCGACTCATCGAGCGTGAGTAGCACCTGCAAGTCCGGTTCGAAGCGGCGGTAGTTGTACCACTCATCGCGCCGTTTCCACTCCGCGGGAAGATGCGCCGTCGACGGCTCGTCAGGCTTCGCCACGCGCAGTGTCGCTTCCTGCTGCTCGGGATGGCTCTTGAAATACGCCCCTACGAGGCGGCCGTACCACGCCCAGTCGTACTCGGCGTCTGCTGCCGCATGGATGCCGACGTAGCCGCCACCCGCCTGGATGTATCGCTGCAGATCGATTTCCTGTTCGCGGTTGAGCACGTTTTCCGTAGTGCTGAGAAAAACGACCGCGGCGTATTGCTTGAGCGAGTCTTCGGTAATGCGCGAGGCGTCTTCGGTGGTGTCCGCTTGCATGCCGTTGGCCTGGGCCAGCCGCATGAGGGCGACCTTGCCCGAATCGATCGATTCATGTCGATAGCCGGCGGTCTTCGAGAAGACCAGGAGGCGCGCCGGACCGGCGGGAGCTCGGTCGCAGCCGGCGAGCATGACCAGCGCGGCGATGACGCCGATAAACCGAGGTGTGCGCATAGGCGGGGTGGGATAGACAATACGTGGCAGACGGTCAAGCTTACGACGCTACGCGCTGATGCGCGAATACCGCGTTCCTGTGCGTTTCCCCACCTGGACCCACTCCCCCGCACTGACAGATAGCGATGACGACTCCCATTACAGTTGCCTACGGCGATGGCATTGGCCCCGAAATCATGGAGGCCACACTGCGTGTGATCACGGCCGCCGGTGCGCGCATTGCGCCGGAAGTCATCGAGATCGGCGAGAAGGTGTACGCGCGCGGCCAGACCGCCGGCATTGACAGCGCGTCGTGGGATTCGTTGCGCCGCACGAAGGTGTTTCTCAAGTCGCCGATTACCACGCCGCAGGGCGGTGGGTTCAAGTCGCTCAACGTGACGGTGCGCAAGACACTCGGCCTGTACGCCAACGTACGTCCGTGCGTGAGCTTTCATCCGTACGTAGCCACCAAGCACGAGACCGTGGACATGGTCATCGTGCGCGAAAACGAAGAAGACCTGTACGCGGGCATCGAGCACCGGCAGTCTGACGAGGTGTATCAGTGCCTCAAGCTCGTGTCGCGGCCAGGGTGCGAAAAGATCGTGCGCTATGCCTTCGAGTATGCGCGTGCCAACGGGCGAAAGCGCGTGACGTGCATGACGAAGGACAACATCATGAAGCTCACCGACGGACTCTTTCACAAAGTGTTCGATGAGGTGAAGGTCGAGTATCCGGAGATCAAGACCGATCACATGATCATCGACATCGGTGCGGCCCGCATTGCGACGCGTCCGGAAGACTTCGATGTCGTGGTGACGCTCAATCTGTACGGCGACATCATTTCGGATATTGCGGCCGAGGTGACGGGCTCGGTGGGCCTTGGCGGGTCGTCGAATATCGGTGATCAGTGCGCGATGTTCGAAGCCGTGCATGGTTCGGCGCCGGACATTGCCGGACAGAACGTGGCCAACCCGAGCGGGCTCTTGCTTGCGGCCGTCATGATGCTCGTGCACATCGGCCAGGGCGACGTGGCGGAGAAGGTGCACAATGCGTGGCTGGCGACGCTCGAAGAAGGCGTACACACCGGCGACATCTACCACGAGAAGGTGTCGGAGCTGCGCGTGGGCACGAAGGCGTTTGCCGATGCGGTCATCGAGCGGTTGGGGCGCACGCCGACCAAGTTTGCCCCGGTGAAGTACGCCGGCGGGCCGCCTATTGCAGTGGCGGGACGCGTGACGGCCACGCATCCGGCCCGGAAGGAGCTGGTGGGCGTAGACGTCTTTCTGCATTGGCGCGGCGCCGCGTCGGCGCTGGGCGATCAGCTGGCCAAGGTGAACGGCGACGGCATGACGCTGTCGATGATTTCCAACCGCGGCGTGAAGGTGTGGCCGAACGGCTTACCCGAA
Organism: Gemmatimonadaceae bacterium; assembly: GCA_947457545.1. Classification (GTDB taxonomy): domain Bacteria; phylum Gemmatimonadota; class Gemmatimonadetes; order Gemmatimonadales; family Gemmatimonadaceae; genus Gemmatimonas. Next base: position 2,410 of record CANGXD010000034.1, on the reverse strand, counting down.
ACGTTCTGCACGGATCACTGGCGCTGCCGCTTCCTCGCGACCGATAGCTCGCATCCGCTGCAGCTGTCGCAGGTGCTGAGTTTGCTCATGCGCATCGGCAACGCGCACTACGACTTCGTGAAAACGGAGCATCTGTACACCTTCGATGGTGTCAGCGGCTTTTCACTGGGGCAGGGGCAGTAGTCCGTTTTCGTCTGCGGCACTCATCGCCGACGGTTGCCGGCGTGACACGCTTTCGCTGGTGGCCGTGGCGCGCTGCGTGGCCACCAGTGCGGCGGTGAGTGCGAGGACGCCGGTGAACTGATGCAGGACGCCGAGCGGAATGGGCACCGCGAGCAACAACGTGGTGACGCCGAGCAGAAGCTGCACGGTGACGACCGCCCCGAAGGCGAAGAGCGCGTGCCGCACCGACTGGGGCAACGGAGCTTTCTGCGCGCGCCACGCCAAGATGAGCACGAACGCGGTCACGCTCATGGCGAGCAGGCGATGGTGGAACTGCGCCGCCGCGGGATTTTCGAACGCGTTGCTCCACCACGGCGTGAGCGTGCCGTAGCCGGGAGGCACAACCTGGCCGCCCATGAGCGGAAATTCGTTGAAGATCTTGCCACCGCGCAGACCGGCGACGAACCCGCCGGAAAGAACAGTGATGCCGAGCAGCGTGGCGGCGCTCAGCACCGCCGCACGCCATGTGCGCGGCGTCTGCACGCCTTCGTCCTGCTCGGCAGCGGTGCGCTCGCGCAGTTCGCTGTACGTCCACACGGCCACAGCGAGAATGCCGAGCGCGAGGCCGAGGTGGGCGGTGAGTCGGTAGGCGCTCACGCTGATGCGCTCGACGAGTCCGCTCTTGACCATGTACCAGCCGAGCGCGCCCTGTCCGAGGGTGAGCAGCGGGAGCGCGGTGAGCCGAAGCTGGAGTTGGCGCGGAATGCGTCGCTGCACCATGAGGAGCAGCCACGGGATGGCGAAGACCAGGCCGACGGTGCGCGCCACGTTCCGGTGGAACCACTCCCACCAATAGATCCACTTGAACTGCGCCATGGTGATGCCGGCGTGCGTGGCACTCGCCTGGGGGATCTGCTGGAATTTTTCGAGCTCGAGCGCCCACGCCGCGTCGCCGGAGGGGGGCAGCGCACCCGACACCGGTTTCCATTCGGTAATGGAGAGCCCGCTTTCGGTGAGGCGCGTGATACCGCCTACGGCAACGGCGAAGAAGACGGCGATAATGGACGCGAACATCCAGCGTCGCAGAACGACACGGTCGCGGTCGGGGAGGGCGTTCGGGAGACCAAGATCAGTATAGGGTGTCACCCCTGAACGCTCACCAGGGTACCTACGAGGGTCAAGGGACGGGGGTCAGGGAATGACGACCACGCCCGCTTTGCCGCCGAAGTCGTCTTGGACTGGCGCGAGTCCGCGGGGCGCCCGCCACGCGCCGCCGTTCACGCGGACGGCAATCCGGTGCGTGCCCGAGGGGAGGGTGAGCTGATGCACGAACAGCGCACCGCGTTGCTCGAGCCGGACGGGTTGCCAGTCATTCTGACTGGTCGCCAGCTCCACGACGGCCTGGGGCGGGGCGGCGATGGAAATGGTGATGGTACCGACGCCTTCGGTGCGCTGCAGCAGCACCTCGTCCCCGCGCACGTCGGGGACGAGCACCACGCTTACTCCGGGTGACGTGCGGGTATCTCCCGAGGGGCGGACGGCCGCGCGCAGGGCGCGCGCGCGTGCGGGATTCCAGCGCATGGCCACACCGGTATAGCGTGCCTGCGGAACACCACGCACGACATCCGCCAACTGTTCACCGGTCTGCACTATGAGCGTGGTGGTCGCCGTCATGTTGATCGCCGCCGACACGTTGAAGCCGTCGGCGTTGCCCACCGTGGCCCCGACCCCGCGACGCCAGCCGCGCTGCGCATTGATCCACAGCGGACCGCGTTGCCACGAGAGTTGCGCGTTCACGTCATTGAGTGTGTAACGCGGCGCGATGCGACCGAGCGCGATTCCCGACGCTTCCATGAGCTGATAATCGTCGCTGTAGCTGCGCTGCAGCGACGTGCCCACTCGCCACTGGCCGTTTTGGAGCAGCCACTCGGCGCCTGCACCGAACGCGTGCCCGCTGCTCGCATTTCGCAATCGTGATGTACGCCCGGCGCCCGCGGATGCTGACAGCTCCACTGCACGCACGCGCCAGAACTGGCGCAGCATGGCGGACTGGTTGCCATTACTCCCGGGGAGCACGATGCCGTTGGTGGTCGCGCTGAGATCGATATCCGTTCGCGACCACGCGACTGGGAGGAGCGAGGCCCGCACGATGTACTGCGCGGCACTGATGCTGTCGCGCGCGAGGGTGACGTTCCCCTCGCCGGCTATGGCGACACGATCGCGGGCGTACCAGAGACCGGCACCGAGC
>CANGXD010000033.1 GCA_947457545.1 Gemmatimonadaceae bacterium | reverse complement strand
GCCGATGGGCGCCGGTTTCGGAATCTGACCGTGGTGGACGACGCGACGCGGGAGTGCCTCGTCATCGAGGTGGAGCGCTCGCTGCCGGCCGAGCGCGTCATCGCGGCGCTGGATCGCGTGGCGCGGTCGCGCGGCTACGCGCCCAGCATTGTGTGCGACAACGGGCCCGAGTTCCGGAGTGAAGCGCTGGATCAGTGGGCCGACCACCACGGCATCACGCTGGCGTTCATCGAACCGGGACGTCCCGTGCAGAATGCCTTCATCGAGAGCTTCAACGGACGCTTCCGGGACGAGTGCCTGAACGAGCATTGGTTCCTCGACCTGGCCGATGCCAAGGCCACGATTGAAGCATGGCGACTCGACTACAACACGGTCCGGCCGCATGGACAATTGGGGGGAAGAACACCAGACGAATACGTCGCGTACCTGCAGGACCAGCTACACGCTGTACATTCTTAATCAACCATCGGCTAACAGCAGGGGTGGATCAGCAACTGGGGTCACGTCAGATATCACCGGCGTCGACCTTTCCGATTACTTTGGTCGAGTATGCCAGACACGCACTCACACGCCGCGCTTGCTGCGATCGTCGACATCTCGGCCGATGCGATCATCGCGCTCGACGACAGTTTCCGCATTGTCCGCTTCAATCGCGGGGCGGAGCAGATCTTCCATTGGACGGAAGCCGAGATGCTCGGCCAGCCGCTCGACCGTTTGCTGCCCATGGCCACGCGCGCGGTGCACCGCGGCCATATGCGCACCTTCGCCGAAGGGGCGAGTGATGCGCGGACCATGGCGTACCGCCGGCCCATTGCGGGACTGCGCAAGAACGGCGAAACGTTTCCCGCCGAAGCGTCCATCGCGCGAGTCACGATGGACGGTGATCGCACGTTCATGGTCACGCTGCGTGACGTGAGTGAACGCGTGAAGGGCGAGGAACGGCAGAAGCTACTCGCCACCGCCGGCTGGGTGCTCGCGGCGTCGCTCGACGTCGAGTCGACCATGGCGACCATCGCGGAACTGCCGGTACCGTTGCTCGGCGAGTGGAGCTTGCTGGAGCTGCTTACCCCCGATGGCGCGATGCGTCGCGCCGCGGCCACGCACCTCGATCCACACCGCCACGAAGACACGGCCGCGTTGCTCTCCAAAGTGGCAGATCCGCTGGAGCTCGAGCCCACCGCGGCGAGTAGTGCGCGGGTCGCACACGAAGCAGAGGCACAGCGTCTCACCGACATCAGCGCGTGGCTCAACGCCAACTTTCATGACACCGCATCGCGTCAGCGCGCGCAATCGCTTGGGGCCAGTGCGGTACTGCTCGTGCCGCTGCGCGCCGGTGGTCGGGCGATTGGGGCGTTGCATCTGGTCCGCACGCGTCCGGGCGCAGTACACTCGCTCGAAGAGCAGCAGGTGGCCGACCAGTTTGCCGGCCTCGCCGCGCTCGCGCTGGAAAACGCACGGCTCTATCAGCAGTCGCGCAGCGCTGTTCGGGAGCGCGACGAAATGCTCGCCATCGTGTCGCACGATCTGCGTAATCCGGTCAATGCCATCGTGATGCTCACCGGTGCGGTCCTCAAGCGCGATACGCCTGCTACCGTGGCCGACGAGGATATCGCGCCCATGTTGCGCGACGAAGTCGAAGCGGTGCGCGCGGCGGCCCGTCAGGCCGACGGCCTCATTCAGGATTTGCAGGACGTGTCGCGCATTTCCGCGGGACGACTGCGTGTCGAGCGGCGGCGTGTGCCGGCGAGTGACTTCCTCAAGGAATGCGCCGATATGTTCGAGCCGGTCATGGAAGATGCGGCGTTGCGCTTTATCCGTCGCCTCGATGACAATCTGCCGGTTGTCCTCGGCGATCAGCACCGGCTCACGCAAGTGCTCTCCAACCTTCTGGGCAACGCGGTGCGCTTCACTCCGCACGGTGGAGAAATCGTCCTCACAGCGACGCAGCTGGAAGACGTCGTGCGCATCAGTGTGCGTGACAGCGGCCCCGGCGTGGCGCCCGAAGACGTGCCGCGCCTCTTCGAGCGATACTGGCAGGCGCCGCGCCTGCTGCGCGCAGGTTCAGGCCTTGGTCTCTACATCGCCAAGGGCATCGTTGAAGCGCATGACGGCGAAATCGGCGTGGACTCGGAAGTAGGGAAGGGCGCTGAGTTCTGGTTCACGCTGCCGCTGTAACACCCGCCGCGCGGCGCACCGCTAGCCGAACAAGCGGGCGCGCGCGGCCTCCTTGAGCGCCACCACGGCAGGGTGGGCGAGCTTCCGTTCGGCCGAAATCGCATAGAACTGTTCGCGCACGTCGGGCAACCGACCCACGACACGCACGTGGTACGCCCGACGGATCTGTGCCTCTACCACCGTCGGCGCGGCGAAGAGTCCCATCCCTTCCTGCCCGAACACCTGTAGCAGCGCCACGTCTTCGGCCTCGCACACAATACTCGGGCGCACGTCGTTGGCCACGAACCACGCGTCGAGTGAGCGACGCATGGTCGTGTTGTTCGTCGGCATGATGAACGGGGCGCCGTCGAGCGACTGCGGAAAACGTCGACGGTACTTGGTACTCAGTGCCTCTGTGGCAAACACCGTGACGCCACACTCACCGAGCAGGTGATTGTAGAGCGTGATGGGAATGGACGGCGATGCGGGCGTATCGGCGAGCACCACGTCGAGCGCGTGCACGGCCAGGTCGGCCACCAGCCGTTCCGTCTTGTCGATCCGGCAGGTGAGATGCAGTCCCGGCACCGCGTCGAGAGCCGGGCGTAGCAGACGCCACGTGGTGAGTTTGGGCAACGAGTCGGAAATGCCCACAACGAGTCGCGCTGGAATGCGTGCGTCGCCGCGCGTGAGCGCCTCCGTGAGTTCGCGTCCCGTCCGGAACATTTCGTCGGCGTAGTGAAAGACGAGATGCCCCGTATCGGTGAGCACGAGGTTGCGGCCGCGTCGTTCGAAGAGCGACGCATCCAGAGACCGTTCGAGCAGCTTGAGCTGCGTACTGATGGTGGGTTGCGTGAGATTCAACACCGCCGTGGCTTTGGCGATACTCCCCTCGCGCGCGACAACCCAGAAGTACAGCAGGTGCTGATAGTTGAGCGTGTTGAGGGAGAGCGGACTCATACGTTGACCGGCATGACGCGGCCCGTGTCCAGGTCGTACACGCCGCCCGCGATGACGAGCGTGCCGGCCTTCACCCGCTTCGCAATCACGGGCGACGCTTCCTTGAGGATCTCCGCCTGCAGCTCGACGTTGCGCATGATGGCCTTGTTCAAGTCGCCGTTGCTTTCCTTGGCCGCGCGACGAAGGTGCTGATACAGTGTCGAGATCTGCCCCGGCACATCGTTGCCGGTCATGGTGGCTGACACGGCGCCACACTTGGTGTGCCCCAGCACATACAGCACCTGAGCGCCGAGGACTTCGGTGCCGAACTCCAGAGAGCCGATGATGGCTGGGTCGGCGACGTTACCCGCAATGCGCGTCACGAAGACATCGCCGAATCCCTGATCGAAGACGATCTCCACCGGCACGCGCGAGTCGGCGCAGCCCAGGAACGCCGCAAACGGCTTCTGGCCGGCCGCCACTTCCTTGAGGCGTGCCATGTTGCGGTTGGGCGCCATGACTTCGCCCTTCACGAAACGGGAATTGCCTTCGTAGAGCGCGGCGAGAGCGGCGGCCGGGTCTGCGTATACGTCCGGCATGCGTGACATGGCGGCAGCCTCGGTGGGAAGCAGCGTGTTCATTGCGGTTCCGAACAGAGCGCCAGCGCCAATCGCAGCCGTGCGCTGCAGCAGCTGGCGACGCGACGGGGATACCATTGTCGAATGCGGCGTGGTACACATGTCAGGCTCCGGTGTTCGGGGCGCGGTACTTCTCTCCACGGACGACCTGCACATCGGAGAGATAGGCGATTACTTCGTAGTCGGCGAAATACTGCTTGGAGATGTATTCCACGATACGGTCGGCGACATCGGGCGGGACGATCGTTTCGATGCGCACATTGATGCCGGGAATCTCCGCCGCGTGCAGCGCGCGCGATCCCTGACCGCGCCCTTCGACCACCGTGAAGCCAGTGGCGCCGAGACGGCGAAGTTCCGTGGTGATGCGGGGCTCGAGCACCGGCTCGGCGATGATCGTAACCAGCTTGAACGAATGCGTCAGCATGATGGTGAGTTCGTGAAGGGTTACGATGCGATCGCTTGCGCGATGCTGTAGTAGATCGGGATACCGGCGAGGATGTTGAACGGGAACGTGATCGCGAGTGCCGCCGTCAGCGAGTACGTCGGGTTCGCTTCCGGGAGCGTGAGGCGCACGGCAGGCGGCGCGGCGATGTAACTCGCACTGGCGGCCATGGTGCCAAGGACTGCGGCGCCACTGGGCGAGAGGCCTGCCCATTCGCCAAGCACCACGCCAATCGCGCCGTGAATGAGCGGCATGATGATGCCGAACGCCAGCAGGAAGGGACCCACTTTCTTGAGGTCTCCGAGACGATCACCGGCGACGATGCCCATCTCCAGGAGGAAGAGCATGAGGGCGCCCTTGAAGCCGCTGTCGAAGAAGGGTGACACCGCCTTCCATCCCGACTCACCCATGAAGTAGCCCACGATCAGACCACCGACGAGCAGGATCATCGTCCGCCCAGTCAGGACTTCGTGCAGTACTTCCTTGATGGAGCCATGCGCGCCGGTGTCGCCACCGCTGGCGAGCAGCTGCTTGTTACGCTGAATGGCACCAAGCGCCAGCGCGATGTGAATGCCGGGGCTTTCGAGCAGTGTGAGCAGCGTGGGCATGAAGCCTTCCGCCGGCGCGCCAACGCGCTGCATGAACTGCTGCGCCGCAATGAAGGTGACGGCACTGACGGAGCCATAGTGTGCGGCCATACCCGCGGCGTCCGACGTGCCGAATCGTCCCACGTAGCGCATGACGGCGTACGTGCTGAGCGGCGTGATGCAACCGAGCAGCAGCGTCACTCCGGCCGGCGCGATAATCGTGTCGAACGACGCGTGGGCGAGCTCCACACCACCCTTGAGGCCAAGCGCGAAGAGCAAGTAAATGGAGAGCGCGCTGTAGATGTCTTTGGGAAGCGAAAACTCACTGCGCATGAGGCGCGTCGCGATGCCGAGCGCGAAGGCGAGCGGGATCGGCGAGAGCAAATTGGCTTTGAGGGTCTCGATCATGGACGCAACATCGATATTTCCTGATAGTTACGCAAATTGAATGTCCGGAACAAAAGCATTGAGAAAACCTATGGACTGCATAAGGTAAGAAAAAACGCCGCAATCACGATTGCGGCGTTTTTCGTAGCGGCAGCAAGCGGTCGCTTAGTGCTTCTCAGCGGCCGGCGCAGCGTCTTTGTGTTCTTCGGTGCCCTTGGCACCATGGTCACCAGCAGCGGCACCATGCTCACCACCGGCTGCAGCGCCATGCTCGCCTGCGGCAGCGTGCTTGGCCTGATCGCGCTCGTAGTACACCTGCTGCATCATGGGATCGCGCGGGTGCCGGTACGTGTTGTTGTGGATCGTGTACGCACCAAAGCCGAGAGCGGCGGTCATCACACAGGTGATGATGGCGGCACCCCAGCCCAACTTGTTCGGATCGTACTGCTGAGCACTCATGAAGACACCCTGAGCAGGAAGAGAAAACGGTCGTCGATTCGGCCGACACCACGATTCGGCGCCGCGTCTGCCGCACCGCGGGGGAACCTAGTGGGACCGGGGTCATTCTTCCACCCTTGGGCCCGTATCGTGTGTCGGGTCCACCAGGTCGGCCGGAAGAATGGCTCCAGATCCATAACGATCTCGGATGCGATCCAGTGCCCGGGTGAGGGCGCGGTCGCGGGGAGACTCCTCCGGGTCGGCGGCCGCCGCGGCCGCCGGAGCTGTCGGCGGCGCCGCAAAGAGCCCCAGCTGCGTCGCGGGAAGCGGGAGTGCCTCCGGCTCGTCGTCGAAGTGGGAGAGGGCAATTCCCAGCAGCCGAACCGGAACGCGCCGCTTGCCGCGGAGCTGGCGTAGAAGCGGACGGGCGGCCGTGAGCACCGATTTTTCCGACTCGATGTACGCCGACAGGGTGCGCTGGGCCGACCGGGTGCGGAAGTCCGTGTCCTTGATCTTGACCGTAACCGTTCGGGCCCGCAGCGCCTGCCGCCGGAGATCGCTGCTTACGCGGACGGCCAGCCGGAGCAGTTCCCGCTCGATGACCGTATCGTCGTCGAGGTCGCGGGCGAACGTGTCCTCCCGGCTCACCTGCTTCTGGCGGTCGCGGGGGGACACGATGCTGTCGTCGAGTCCGCGAACCCGCCGGTACAGCCAAGGGCCAGCCCGGTCGCCGAGGCGGCTCACCAGTGCCTCCTCCGTCCAGCCCTGCGCCTCGTGCACGCGGATCAGCCCCATGCGCTCTAGCTTTTCCGCCAGCTTGGGCCCCACCATCGGCAGATCGGCCAGCTTAAACGTGGAGAGAAAGCCGGCCTCCTGGCCCGGCGCCACACAGTGCACACCGTCGGCCCCGGTCCCGGGTTTGGGCTTGGCCACCTCCACGGCCATTTTGGCCACGAGCCGCGACGTGCCCCCACCAATGGACACGTTGAGCCCCGTGGCCTCGAAGACCGCCCGACGGATGCGATGGGCCGTGTCGCGTAGCGGCTCGTGGCCGTACAGCGCCTCCGTGCCTCCTAGGTCGCAGTACCACTCATCGATGCTCGACGCCTGGACTACAGGGGCAAAGCGCGCCAGCACGGCCTGGATTTCTTTGCTGCGCATGCTGCACGCCTGTCGCGGCACCGGGACGCACATCGCCTCAGGGCACAGCTTGAGCGCCCGCGAAATAGGCATCGCCGAGCGCACGCCGAAGGTGCGGCATTCGTACGAGGCACTGCACACCACGCCGCGAGAGCCCGGTCGACCGCCCACAATGAGCAGTGCGGCCCGCCCCGCGCCTTCCGGGTCTTCCTGACGTGCCACCGCGACGAAAAACGCGTCAGCGTCGACCAGCAGAATGCGGCGCGGCGGAGTCATGGCGGAAAGTTAGTGCCCCGTGACAACGTTCAGGCGTGACCCCTGCCATTCTGCTCGCGAAAAAGGCCGGCATCGCGCACGACGTCCTCAGCTACCACCACGACCCGCGTGCCGAGTCGTACGGGCTCGAGGCGGCCGACGCCCTGCAGCTCGATCCCGACAGCGTCTTCAAAACGCTGGTCGTCGACGTGGAGGGCGTGGGTCTCGCCTGCGCCGTCGTACCGGTGAGTCGCATGCTCGACCTCAAGGCCGTGGCTGACGCCCTGCACGGGCGTCGCGCCACGATGGCCGATGTCCACGCCGCCGAGCGGGCGACCGGGTACATCGTGGGCGGGATCAGCCCGCTGGCGCAGAAGAAACCGCTGCCGCTCGTGCTCGACGAAACGGCGATTCTTTTCGACCGCATTCACGTGAGTGCGGGGCGTCGCGGCCTCGAGATTTCGCTCGCCGCTGATGATCTCCTGCGGCTGACGCATGGAACGCTCGCCGCCATCGCGCGAGGGTAACTGCTACACGGCCCGCGGTCGGTTCGGCGCGGTCTCGAGTTCGAGGTTCGACGCGCGACCACGTGCCGCCACGGGCCATCGCGTTTCGACCGCTTCGCCGCGCACACCGAACACCTCGTCGAACAGATGCACCGCAATGCAGACATGATTCGGCACCACGCGGACCTGATCGCCAAGCCGGGGACGCCACGACGACTTCGACAAGTCGAGGATCCCGTGCTCCTCCGACATGCGTGACACGATCACCTCCGGGTGGTCGAGCAACGCACCATAGCCGTCGCCCTCCGCACGAAGCGGTTCGCGCCCCAAGGCCTTGGTGCCGGCATCGATCACCGCTTGTCCCTTCACCGACACGCTGACGACCGTCGCCAGCACCGTCAGTGCGCAGTCTTCCCAATCACACGCGCCGATCTGCGCGGTGGTGCGATCGTTGTACACGTAAGTACCGGGACGGACTTCGTTCACGCCAGGTACCTCGTGCATGCGCCACGCCGCCGGCGTCGATCCACCACTGACGATGCGGGGGGGACAGCCCACATCGGTCAACGCGTCGACGTACTCGCTGATGTCGCGCCCTAACTGCGCCAGCGCATCGGCCTGCTCGTGGACATGACTGCGAATGTGGCCGGGATAGAACTGCAGTCCGGCAAACCGCAGCGACGATGAACGGTCGAGATGCAGTGCCATGGCCGCCGCTTTCTGCGGTGAGGTGACGCCAACACGATGCATGCCAAGGTCCGCTTCGATCATGACATCGATGACGCGCCCGCCCAGCATGGCGGCCACGCCGAGCGCATCCAGCGACTGAATATCATCGGCCGCGACCGTGAGGCGAACGTCGGCGGGCAACCGAGCCAGTCGCTCGAGGCGTGCGGCGCCCACGGGCGGGTACGCCACGTAGATATCGTTGCACACTTCGGACATGACTTCGGCTTCGCGCAACGTGGCGCAGGTGAGTCCCACCGCGCCAAGCCGGAGCTGTTCGGCGGCGATCCGTGGTGACTTGTGCGTCTTCACGTGCGGACGAAGTCGCAGGCCGTGGAGGGTGGCGTATGCGGCCATCCGGTCCAGATTGTGGGCAAGCCGATCGAGGTCCACAATCGGAACCGGTGTCTCGAGCTGTTCGAGATACGTTGCCACTGCCTCACCTCCGCCTGCCTGAGAATGTCACACGACGAATCGAACGCCCCGGTGTCCCGTCAGTGGACGCCCGTGATATTGCCGGACCTTCCGCCGCCTGCGGGAGCCTACTCGCCGGGCGTACGCACCGCAAATAATTCGCAGCTGCTCTTTGTCTCGGGGCAGACGCCGCGCGACCCGGCCACCGGGCAGATCGTGGGGACGACCATCGAAGAACAGACCCAGATCACCCTGGCGAACCTCGTGCGCATTCTGCACGCGGGCGGGGCCACGGTGGCCGATGTCGTCAGTGTCACGGTGTATCTGGCGGACGAAAAGGACTGGGGGGCATTCGACGCGGTCTATCGCACCGTCTTCAGCGCCCCGTTTCCCACCCGCGCCGTGGTGGGCGCGCAGCTGCGGGGCATTCAGGTGGAAATCTCCGCCGTCGCTGCGGTGTCCTCGGCGCGCTGACCACGTGATTGTTCTTTACGGCAGCGACCGCGCCTGGCGCCTGGCGCTGGACGCGGCGCTACGCACCGTCGGGATCGCCGTGCGAACGGCGAGCCGGCAGGCCGAATTGGCGAAGTGTCTGACGGGTGCCGGCACGGCGGTCGAGTTGGTCATCGTCGGGCCGACACGCGAGGATGAGACCGTGGCGCGCGCGACTGTCTCGTCGCTGGCCGCGCATTTACTGACGGGCAATCGGGTCGATACCACAACGCCCGACGAAACGATCGCCGAGATCGTTCGCCGGGCGCAGGCCCTGCTGGCGCGCTGACGCGTCAGCCGATTTCCATCGCGTAGCCTTCGCCCCGGACGGTGCGGATGTCGACGGTGCTCTCCGCTTCGCGCAAGCGCTTGCGTAGCTGGGCCACGTGCACGTCGACGACGTTCGAGCCCGGGTCGAACTGCAATTGCCACACGTGCTCGAGCAGCACGGGGCGCGTTACCGTTTCGCCTGCGCGCATCGCCAGGAATTCGAGCAGCGCATACTGCCGCGCCGTGAGGTTCACCGACTTTCCGTGACACTGCACTTCGTGATTCACTCGGTGCAGGGTCAGATCGCCGATCTGCACCTTCTCCATGGAGCGCGCACCGCCGCGGCGGATGGCCGCGCGAACGCGAGCCGCCAGGACTTCATTGGCGAACGGCTTCTGCAAGTAGTCATCAGCGCCGGCGTCGAGGGCACGCACGATATCCGCGGTGGTGTCGTGCGCGGTGGCGACGACGATGGGCGTGGTCGCGCCCTCACGCCGCAGGTCTTGTAACACCGACAGTCCGTTGCGATCGGGCAGCTCCAGATCGAGGACAATCGCGTCGTAGGGATTCGCGAGGGCGAGCTTGCGGCCATCTTCGGCCGCCGGGGCTACATCCACCGCGTATCCGTCGTCCATCAGGACTTGACGCATCAGATCGGCGACGAGCCGATCATCTTCGATGACGAGGATCCGCATGGGAGAAACAGGGGAGGGAAGAAACGAAATCAGATTCCACGTGGCGGGGCGTGAACACTGCCCTCCACCCGCGGAAGTTCATGCAGTGCCATACTAACGTGAAAATGCGGCACCGTGCCTACTGTGAAACAACGTTCATGAAGCGCCGCGGCGCGAGTGGGGCAACGAATCAGTCTCCCTTCAGACGGCGAAGGGCGCGGCGATCCCGTTTGCCCGGCTTGCTGTCACCGTAGGAGAACGCAGACGGCATGTTCCGCAGTTGCTCCGTCACGAGTTCACGCTTTCGTCGCCCTTCGTCCGTTTCGTCGTAGAGGCCGCGCGCAATCTCCGCCGATCCTCGGCGCCCTGCGACATCCCGGACCGTCAACACCCACTCCACTGGTCCCTGCCGTAGGCGCACCTCATCGCCGACCTGCAATTGCTTGGCGCGTTTGGCGCGGTCGCCGTTCACGTCGACCTTGCCACCATCGACCGCTTCGGCCGCGAGCGCCCGCGTTTTGTAGAAGCGCGCCGCCCACAGCCACTTGTCCAGCCGGACTTTGCCCGGCGTCGACGGCTCATCGTCGTCCGTGTCGTCATGCGCCGCGGCACGCCCCCGGCTCATGGCTGTGTGGCTCCGTTGTCGTGGTCGTCAGTCGATGCATCGAGATCGTCATCATCGATGTCATCGTCGTCGTCGATATCGTCATCCATGTCGATGTCGAGCGCATCGTCGATCATGTCGACGGTCGCCTCGTCGTTCGCTTGCGCTCCGGGCAGTGACGAGCCACTCGCGGCCGCGGCTTCTGCGGTCTGCACCTCGCGGATGCGTGTGGCCGCGCCTGTATAGACTGCCCGTACCGGTGGGAGCATCCCGGCGTCGCGCGCGCGCTGCTCGAGCAGCGGAATGAGCGCGACGATCGCGTCCAACTCATCGGCCGCGTGCTCGTGCGGCGCTATCGACTCCACCATGGAGGCCACCGCCTCACACGCCTCTGCCATCCGGCGAGACGTGGCGGCGTCGGGGCCGGGGATCTTGGTACCGCGCTGCAAGGCCGCAACGCGATCGGTGAGTACCTGGGCGTCACCGCGAAAGCGGTGCACGAGATATTCGCGGGCAGTGTGTGGCATGACGGAATCTACCCAGTCGTCAGTTGAAATCGGCGCGAGACAATCCGAGCTCGTTGCGCGCGCTCTTCCACGTCTCGAACCACGCATCGGCCACGACGCGCGGCCGGATGCTGAGGCGCTGGCAACGCGCCGTCATATCCTCCCACCAGCCGTACTCCATAGCATCGACGACGTCGAGCAATTGCCCCAGCGGCTTCTCGCGTGCATCGAGGACATCGCGCAGCTGCGACGGCAGCGTGAGTCGTTGCGCGAGCACCGGCGCCGGCGACGCGAGCGCGAATTCCAGCATCGACAGGAGGCCCGCGACGACACGCGCACGTGGGTGCGGCGCCGTATCGAGCGCGACGCCTATACGTTCGCAGAGCCGCGCCCGTCGCAGTGCGGCGAAGCCGAGTTCAGGATCATGCGCCGCATCGCCAATGAGTCGTGCGGTGACCGCCACCAACCGCTCGATGATGGCATCGCGTCCGAGCATCGTCAGCGCATGCGAGACGCTGCGAGGGCCGCGAACCCCAAGCGCTGCCGATGACATCGCCTTGAGGAGCGACGCGGCGACGTGCGGATCGTCGCGCACGAACGCATCGAACGCGGCATCGGGTGGACGGCCGTCACTGAAGGCCGCCAGCATGGTGATGGCGCGCAGGATGCTGTCTTCCGTTGTCCGATCCGGCGCGACGGCGGCGCCACGCGTCAATTGCCGGCCGGTGTACAGCGGCACGCCAGCGGCGAGCACGCGCTGGCGGGTGGCGCGATCATCGACCCCGCGCACCAGTGGGCGCAACCCGGCCTCGGAAAGGGTGCGCACGCGGTTCTCGAGTGCGGCGTGCGAGGTCCGCGCCGCATCGAGCACCATGGTACTCCCCGTGAGCGAGAGGGGCAGCGGGTCGCCCTCCGGGAAGCCCTGCAGCGCAAAATGAAAGCCGGCGCCAATGAGCCGATCGACCGCTCGGCGCGTGGCCGGATCGTCGAGCGCCTCCGTGGCGATCAGCCACACGGCATCAACCGAGGCGAAGCGCGCGATGGCTCCTTCGCGCACCACGGCGGGGGTCACCGGGACGACGATGCTTCGCGCCGCCAGACGGCTCAGCTGCGGGACCAGGTCGACGACTTGCCGAGCTTCCTCATCGGGGCCGATGGCCCCGCCGCGCACATCGTCCGGGTGCGCACTCACGGCGTACCCGACCACCCGATCACGGCGGTCGCGTAGCGGCGAGAGGGAGGCAAGCATCGACATCGCTACCCTTCTGCGCGGGCGAGCACGGCGTTGAAATACGCCGGCTCGCCGGTCACGTCGCGCTCGAGATACGGAGCGAGCCATGGCGGCAACGTGATCGCCTCGTGGATGTCGCCGAGCTCGACTTCCGCCAGAACCAGCGGGCGATCGAGAAAGACGTCGATCTCCCACGTGTGGGCACCGTGCGGCACGACATAGCGGTCCTTGCGGACGCGCGCACTCCGCGTGAGTGGCCACATCGCGTCGAAGATCTCGGGCGGCGTGATTTCCTCGACTTCCACGCGCGCTTCGGCGGGCCCGAGCTTGACGGTGCGCCAGCAGGTCACGCTGCCATCAGGAGCGGTGCGCCGCCGCAGCCGCTCGCGGAGCGCCTGTCCGGGGATCCACCCCTGTTCGATACGCAGCGGCGGTACGGTCCGCGCGGCGGGCGGGCACGCGCGCAGCAAATACTTCCGCTCGATTTCCATGGGAAGCCCGTTCGCCGACATGGGCATCCCCTCGGCGCGCAGCGCGTTCACGGCCGCCTCCATGGTGCGCAGCACTTCGTCGAGTCGGTCGCACCAGTTCTGCTGAAATACTGCGAAGTGCGCCAGCACGATATCGCGGAGCGCGACTTCGAGCACCTGGAGCCCGGCCTTGCGCGCGCGTCGCGCCAGCAGATCCGCGTCGCGAATGGCGCCGAGCAGATCCTGCCCGCGCGTGGCCAGGTCGAACCACGCCCCTATGGCCGGCCGCGTGCGGGCGAACGGCGAGAGCAGCGCACGTTGCCGCTTGAGGCGAATGCGCACTTCGTGCATGGCGTCCTGCGAGGACACATCGATGACCTGTTCGATGTCGCGTCGCAGCCGGTTCTCCGCCCGGGCAATGCGTGTGGCCAGATGCCGGGCAAACGGCATGGGCGTGCTGTCGCTCCCGACACGGCGGTGGAGGCGATAGCTACCCAGCCGCGCAAAGAGCTGGTCTTCGAAGGGATCGAAGTAACGGGCGAAGGCATCGTTCACCGCATCGGTCGAATGCGACGTGCGTCCATCGAGCCACTCGCGGAGGCGCTGCGCCTCACCGCGCGCGCCGTCGGGAAGGCGCTCTTCTTCCGTCTCGAGCCACGCGCGCTGCACGTCGGCGTCCCGTACGGCGTTGGTGGCCTGGCCTAATGCACTCAGCGCGCGCGCCAGCTTCTTGTCGATGGCGCCGTCGAGCACGCGCTCGTTCTCGCGCACCGTGGCGCGCAGGCGGCGGAGCGCCACCCGCGCCTTGTGCAGCGCATCGCTGGAGGCGTCCGCGCGTTCCACGTCACGGCCGCGCCCCGGGCCGTCCTGCGCTTCCTGCAGCGCCTGCCAGGTCGCGCGCGCCGCGGCCAGCTGGTGCAGCCAATGCAACGCCATGAGGCGCGCCCCTTCCTGCGCGGGGCGCCGCAGCGCCTCCGACAACAGCCGACGAACGTCGTCGGCTGTCGGAGTACGCGGATCAGTCATCGCTGTCGTGATCGTCGCTGGCGTCCACGAACACATGCGCGGTCCCGTCTTCGTCGTAACTCACCGAGACGAGCCACGGACGGCAGCACACCTGACAATCCTCGATGTACTGCTGATTGGCACCTGACCCCGGATCGAGCGCGATCTCCACGGATTCGCCGCAATAGGGGCAATGCACGAGCCCCGAGAGGTCGGCGACACCGTCGCTCTCCTCGTCGTCGTCCTCGTCGCCGTCATCGAGCAGCGAATCGTCAAAATCCTTGTCGAGCTCGTTCATGAACTCGGGATCGTCTTCAAAGAAACGTTCAGCCATGGAAGTAACTTAGCGCGAGATGATGAGCAGCGTCCGGTCACCCGTCGCCAGCGCCAAGGCACCGCGCGCCGCGGCGACCTTCCCCTGAAGCGACGCCAGCTTGGCGGCTTCGTCCAGTACGAGGCGTTCCCGGAGATTCAGAATGAGCAGCGTGCTCTCGCCGTTTTCGAAACGGGCCTGTTCGGCGTCCCGAAGCAAACGCGCATTACGCACGTTGGCGGTTTGGCGGTCGAGCAGCCGCTCGAGGTTGGTCAGGTCGAACATCGCCGCCCGCACGTCGAACTCGACATCCCGCTGCAAGCGGTCCCGCTCGTACTCCTGGAATTCCAGCTTGGCGCCGGTCGCCCCGAACTTGCCTCGCTCCTTGAGAAAGAGCACCGGTGAGCTGACGGAGAGTGCCGCCTTGTAGTTGTTGTCGAGACGGTCACGACTGAAAAACGCTTCGTCGGCTCCACGCTGGGCCAACCCGGCCAGCTTGGCTTCGGCCAGCGGAATGAGCCCCTGCGTCGCCAGCAGTCGCTCCGCTTCGGCCTGCTTCACCTTGGCCTGCACCTTGAGCAGGTCCGGGTTCCGCCGCGTAGCCTGATCGATCAGCCCCGCCAGCCGCGTGGAATCGATACCGCCCCGTTCCACACCGTCAAGCACGGGTTTGGCATCTCCCGGGAGCGCCACCGGGCGCCCTTCGCTGTCCCACAGGTAGGCCGTGAGGTTGAGTGTCGCGACAAAGAACGACGCTTCGGTCTCGTACCGGGTGACCTGACGGCGTTGCAGTTCGAGCAGCGCCTCGATGGTGTCGATGGGGGCGCTTTCGCCGTTGGCCACGCGTTGACGCACGGCCTGCAACCGGAAGTCGGCAAGGGCCTCGCCTTCCTGAGCGATCGCCCGTCGGCGCCACATCTCGTACCACGTGCCGTAGTCCTTGGCGGCCGAAAACAGCAGCTTGTTCAGCAGCCCCACCCGCTCGGCGTCACCCGCGTCGCGCGCCGCCCGTGCCTGCTGCAACGCGGTCCGGCGCTCGTCGGTGATGATGCGCTGCCCGAGTGGCAGCGAGATACCAGCCGAAAACGTCCCGGCGCCAGTCGTACGCCGGTCGGGGTTGAAGTACCGCCCCATCGTGCGGTCGAACGCCAGCGTCACATCGGCGCCAATGGGAAGCGGAATCTTCATCTCGGCGTCGAAGTACTTGAAGTACTCGGTGCCGCCAAAGCGCTTCTGATCCCACGACGCAACCAGCTTGGGGTCGAAGGCGCCCCACGCCTGGCGCAACTCGGCGCGTGCTTGCTCCGCGACGAGACGCGCCTGCTGCGATACCGGATGGTTGGCTAGGACGACATCGACGAAGGCCGGGAACGGGAACGGCGTGCCCGCCGTGTCCACGATCGTTCCCACCAGCATGCTCGTGCGCAGTCGCGCGCTGTCACGCGGGGGGGTACCCTGCGACTGCGCGCGTGCCCACGGAATCGTCAACGTCACCAGCAGTGCGAACGCACTTCTGCGCAGCGACGTCACTTCTTGCCTCCGCCGCCTTTGCTCTTATCGCCGGCGACCGCGTCGCCCGACAAGGCATCACCTGGTTTGATGGAAAGCGGGAAGCCGTTCAGCTGACGCCAGATTTCCCAGCCCACGGTGACGTTGTCGAGCATCGCCCACCCTTCGGCGCCGGTCCCGAGGCGCAACTGCGCGGGCCACGGTTCGTCGTGCGTGGTGTCCGGCACGAGCAACACGCGGAAGCGCCCGTCGGAGCTCGGGAACTGATCGATGACCGCCACCTGTGCACCGAATGTACCCACGGCCACCTGCGGCCAACCGGAGATCTGCAGGGCCGGCCACCCATCGAAGAACACACGTACATGGCGGCCGGGCTTGAGCAGCGCCACGTCCATCGGCTTCACGTACATCTCAACGGCTTTGCTCGGGTTGGCCGGCTGCACCGTGACGATCGGTTCGCCCGCCTTCACAATTTCGCCCTGGCCGGCCCGCGTCGCACGCACGACGTAACCGTCCTGCGGTGCCTCGATCACGTAGAAGCCGTTACGCACCGTCAGCGATCCGACCTTGTCCTTGAGCTTGGCGACATCCGAGCGGCCTTCACTGACTTCGGAGAGCGTCGCCGCGCGATCCGAACGGGCCTTCGAGATTTTCTCGCCGTACTCGGCCGGGATGCTGACCAGGTCGGTTTGGGTGATGGAAAGCATCTGCTGCTTCTCCACCAACTTCGCCGCCGCCGACTGCACGCGGATCTGAAACGTCTGCAGATCGTTGACCGAGACGAGGCCGAGCGTATCGCGGAACAGGCGCTCACGGCGGCGGAGTTGGTCGCGCGCCACGGAATCTTCGAGCGTGGCCTGACGAACTTCGGCCTGATACTGCAGGACCTTGTTCTGGGTTTGCTGAAGCTTGAACTCGCGTTGTTGCTCGAGCTGCCCAATGAGCATCTCGAGCGCCGCCGCCTTGTTGAGCTTCTCCCCAATCGCGCTTTCCTTGGCCGACTGTTGCTGCTTGGTCAGCGGCAGCACGTTGGGATTGAGGTACTCCTCTTTGATTTCCGAGATGAGCACGATCGAGTCGCCCTTCTTCACGAACTGCCCTTCGGACACGTACCACGCCTCGATGCGACCATCGATGCGGGTTGGCAGCTGTTGCGGTCGGTCAGAGGGGCTGAGCGCGGTGATCGTACCCGTGCCCTGCACGTTCTGCTGCCACGGCAGGAACATGATGAGCACCAGCGTGGCGAGAATACCGAGAAGCCAGCGCGAAACAATACGCCCACTGTCGGCGCGCCCGAGCAGCGTCGTGGTTTCGAGTGGCAGGTTCTTGAGTTCGCGCTCGATATTGAGATCGGAGGCGGCCATGTGTCAGTCTCCGTTGAGCGTGAGAGTTTCGTGCAGTAGGGTGCGGCAGATGGGATCGTTCCGAAGCTCCTGGAACGGTCCCTCGCGCACGATCCGACCACCGTGCACGACGACGACCCGATCGAATTCGGCGAGCAGCAGCGGATCGTTCGAGACCGCCAGCACCGTCCACGGACGCGAGCGGTCGGTGAGCAAGCGGATGATGAGCGAGCGCGACGACGCGTCGAGGTTCTGGAAGAAGTCGTCGAAGACCACCAGCCGCGGATTGCCGACAATACCCTGCGCGATGAGCAGCTTGTTGGCGAGGTGCGTCGGCAGGTTGCGCGCGCCGTTGGTGAGCTCGGTCTGAAGGCCTTGCGGCAACTGCTGGATTTCGTCGCTGAGTTGCAGATCGTCGAGCGCGTTGCGCACGTCGAGTGGCGTGATGTGCGCGCGTCCCACGCTCACGTTCTCCTCTACGGTCCCGTCGAAGAGATCGGTCCACGACAGCATCTGCCCGATACGCGAGCGCAACGCCGGGCGATCGAGATCGCGCAGCGTCATGCCGTCATAGCGGATCGTCCCGTCGTAGTCGTCGATGAGGCTGGCCAGGAGCTTGAGTAGAGTACTACGTCCCGAACCGTCGACGCCCATGATGCCCACGCGTTCACCCGGCGCAATACGCAGGGTGACTCCCGAGACGGACGGCAGTGGCGCGCCGGGATACCGATACGCGAGTTCGCGGGTCTCGATGGCGATACCGACGCCCGGTGTATGAATGGGGGCGAGACCACCGCGGCTTTCGAGCGGCAGGTCTGCCACGTGACCGGACTTGTCGACGGACGTGAGCACGTCGTACACGGTGGCAAGGCTCGTGATCAACTTTTCGATGCCGGCAAGCACCGTGACAATCACCACCTCGGCCGCGACGAACTGGCCAAGCAGCAGACGGTTGGTCTGCACCAGCGTGGCCCCGAGAATGAGGACCGCGGCGGTGATGAACGTCTTGAATCCGATCAGGGCGATCGTCTGCTTCACCAGCACCGCAAAATGCTTCTTGCGATACTTGAGGTAGCCCGTGATGACGTCGTCCATGCGTTCGACCGGCAGCGTCGAATCGCCGGCATACTTGAACGCGTGTACGGCGCGGGCGATTTCTTCCAGCCAGTGGACGGCCTTGTACTTGTACTTCGACTCCACGATGGACGTGGCGAGTCCTTCCGGCCCAGTCCACTTGATGATGAGGTACAGAATGAACAGCACCACTACCGCAAACAGCGAGAACCACGGGCTGTAAACGGTGAGCAGAATGAGGCCGAACATCACCGTCAGCACGGCGGTGGGCACATCGATGAGCAGCTTCTGCACGCCCTTCTGAATAGCCACCGCTTCGAACAGCCGGTTCATCTGTTCGGGAAGGTTCTGTTCCATCGACGCGCTGTACTTCATGCGCGGCACACGGAAGGCAAATTCCAGCGCCATGCGCGCGAAGACGCGTTGCTGAATGCGCTCCACCACCTTCAAGATGCCGATCTGCAGAACGCCGGCGACGATGGTGCCGAGGATGACGAACGAAATGAGCACGATGACCGGCTGCAGGAACAACCGTCCCTGGACCAGTTGCACAATGCCGCCGACCGCCAGCGGCAGAATGAGGCTCAAGCCGCCAGCCAGCGTCGCGTAGAAGAACACCGTCATGATCTCGCGCCGCTCGCGCGCCATCAGCGCGAAGGTGCGCTGGACCGGCGTGCGGTGTTCCTCTTCGCCGGCCGGATGCCCATGACCCACAGGACTGTGCGGTGCCGAGTCCCCTACCGCCGCGGTCGAGGACCGAAGCGCCATAGGGGCCAACGCGCGCACCGTCTCACGAGCTCCGAGCCGTTTCCAGACCGTGTCGGGCAGCTGATCCGGTGTCGCTTCCACCGGCGTGGTGGTGCCGTCACGGGTAACCAGGCTTGCCTGCGTCTGGTCTCCCGCCTCCTTTCGGAGGAGGACAATCACGTCCTCGTCGTCGTGCGACAGCAGCACGAGGGGGAGCTCCCCCTGCGTGATTGCCCGCCGGATGTCTTCCAGCGACAGCTCGCGATCGAGATAGCCGACATCGACGGCGCCGCCGACGGAGCGGAGGCGACCGGCGAGCGGATCCTGTTGAGAGATCTGTCGCGTCAGGGCGCGCCAGCGGGACTGCTCGACATCGAGGCCGAGCGAAGCAGTAACGAGTTGATTAACGCGGGTGGCCTGTGCCGACATACGTGCGAGTCAATGGACCGAGGAAGGGCAGGGCACGCGCCATCGGAACGAAGGCGCGCGTGCTCCGGCGGCCGAGGCTCAAGGCCCCGCTCACCGGTATGGGATCCAGCAGTTCTTCAGGTCAGCGCGGCGGCGCGCGCGGGGGAGCCGAACGGCCTCCCACGCCATGCACCAGCGGCAACGGCAGAACATGCCACTCCAGCCGCTGCGAATACAACAGAAACGGCGCCGGAATGCTTCCCGAATCGGAGGGCAGCGAGAGCTGGCCGCTCATTCCCCGGGGGAGACGACGGGACACCCCGCGATGCCACGACGGGTGACGTCGCTCCAGCGGGATCCGATCCTGGAGATGCGGCCCCCTACGGCCGGACCACTCGAGCGTCGGCAGCGGGGCAGGGGCTGCGCTGGCTTCGGCACGCCCATCGGCAACGGTCGCCGGGATACTCACGGACGACCCCATCTGCTCGGCCGGGCGCAACAGCGGCACGGCGCCGGCTCGGGGCATGGCCATCGCCGGATGCCACGCCGCGACCAGCACTCCAATCAGGAGCGCGAGCCATATCGACCGCGGGCGTGGGACCATCTGCGACATAACCCGAACAATTGCGAAAACTTGTATCGGGATTCAAGGTGTCGAGGCGTTAAAGAGTGCTCCGCCTCCCCTGTCCAGGCGCATTGTGACACCTTTGCGACGCCTCGGCGTATAGAAGAGCATGCGTATCGCCCTTCTTTCCGCCGCCTTTCTGTGCGCGGCACCGCTGGCACTCAGTGCCCAAAGAGATCCTCGCGCCGCCTCCGCACCGTCCGGGCGGGGCTCGGTTGGCATTCACCTGCAGGTGACTGAGCCCAGAGGTGACTTTGGGGCCAACACCAACAACGGCTTCGGCGTCGGCGCCTACGTCCTCGGGGCGCTCGACGAGAACAAGATCGTCAATCTGCGCGCCGACTTTTCTTTCATCTCATACGCCAATAGCCGCCGCCGTATCCCGCTCGCGGGGACGGGCGGGCTCATTCAGCTGGATCTGCGGACGTCGAGCAACATCGCATCGCTGGTGGTCGGCCCGCAGCTCCTCGGCCCATCCGGCACGTTTACCCCCTATGCGACGGCGCTCGGGGGCTTCTCGGTCTTCTGGACGGAAAGTTCGGTCGAGGGTTCGCAGAATCAGGCACCGTTCGCGAGCTCGACCAACGCCAGTGATGCCGTGTGGGCATACGGGGGCGCGGTGGGGAGCTACATCCGACTCACCAAGGGGACACATCCGGTGCGTCTCGATCTCGGCGCTCGCTTCTTGCGGCACGACGACGTGCGGTACCTGACAGCCGACCGGGTCAGGACGGCATTCGAGAGTAGCGCCACGCCGGTTCCGGTGCGCGGGCGCGCCGATTTCGTCACCTACTACGTCGGCGCGAACATCATCGCGTTCTGAGCGATTTCATATCGCGTTCGCACCGTCTTGCGCCGGTAGTCTGTCGACGATCAGTCGTCCGCGGGTCGCCGGCGCTGTTGTTTGGTGGCTGAGCGCTGCTTTTTCTCGGACAACCGGTCGAGCACCGACCCGCGCGTCGGTTTGGTGGCGCGGCGCGTCCGCGGGACGACCAGCGCACGCGCGATCAGCTGCTGCAGCCGCTCGAGCGCCGCCCGGCGGTTTTGCTGCTGGCTGCGAAACTCGCCCGCGACGATTCGCAGCGCCCCGTCGGTATCGAGTCGCGACGCCAGCTTCTCCAACACCCGCTCGCGTTGCTCGTCGCGCAGCGCACGGCTCGTTCGCGCATTCCACTGCACCGCGATGCGGGTGGCGCTTTTGTTCACGTGCTGGCCACCGGGGCCGCCGCCAGAAATTGCCGTGATCTGCAACTCCGCGAGCGGGATCTGCACACCGGGCGCGACGATCAGTGCATCGTCATTCGTGTTCATCGCGTGCTCCTTGGCATCCAGCGGGTGCCACTCACGACGCGCGACAGGGCTTGGCGGCCAGCGATGCTCGTACCTGCTGAGGGGACGGACGTGATGCGCTGTCCGGCGCCACGTACACGGCGACGTACTCTTCGTCTCCCGTTTTGGTGAACGAGCGGCGGGTGTAGCCCACGCGTGACAGCTCGCACGTCAGCAACGATGGTGGCGTCCCGTGCCCGTACGTGGGCCGGTCGAGATCGAGAATGACGAGCGTGCCGCCCGGACGCATGGCGGTGGCGAGATTCCAGAGCAGCGCGAACGGCTGTGAGATCTCGTGGTACATGTGAATCATGAGCGCGACATCGACACTGCGCGCGGGAAGTCGCGGATCGTGCTCATCGCCCAGCACCACGCGCGCATTCGTCAGCCGGTCCCGCTGCACACGGCGCTGCAGCAGCCCCAGATAATCGGGAATGATGTCCTGGCCGAACACGGTACCGCGTGTGCCAACGAGCGGCGACAGTCGCGCGACATAGTAGCCATCACCGGCGCCGATGTCGGCGACCGTCTGGCCCGCGCGGATTCCCGCCAGCCGGACAACGGTTCGAAACTCTCCAGCGTCGTCGCGCGAATCCTCGTCGGTCCAACGCGGCGCCACAATCGACGCGACGTCACGCTGCGGCGCGGGAAACTCGCGTGCCGGTGCGCCGGGAGGCGCCGCCGGTCCAATGGTATCGCGCCCCACCGCGACGGCCGGTTGGCCATCGCGTGTCTCGATCCGTTCGCCGGAGGCACCGCAGGCAAACCCGGCCAGGAGGATCGCACTGCCAGTCGCCCGCGCGGGCCATCGCATCATCGGTATCCACATAGTCATTTCTTTGCCTCTGGTGCCGCATCGGCGCGGCGATGAACGCGCAGGGCCGCTACGCGACGTCCGTCCATGGCCACCACTTCCAGTTCACCGTCAGGATAGGTGACGCGATCGCCCACTTTCGGCAGGCGGCCCAAGGCGGCAAAGGCGTAGCCTCCCAAGGTGCTCCAGTCTCCCTCGGGAATCGGGAGCCGGTGGTCCGATCGCACATCGACCAGCGACATCGATCCGGCCAACTCCAGCACCCCGTCGAACAGCAGCGCATCGCGCGACAGCGGATCGTATTCATCGGCGATGTCGCCCACAACTTCTTCAACGAGATCTTCCATCGTCACGATCCCCGCGGTGCCGCCGTATTCGTCGAGCACGACGGCCAGGTGCGCGCGCGTTTTGCGCAGATCGTCGAGCACCCGCTCGGCCGCGCGCGTGGCGGGGACGAACAACGGCTCACGCAAATGTTCGCGCAACGAAAACGTCTCGGGGGCGTCCGACAGCCAGAAGTCCTTGGCGAGGAACACGCCGACGATGTCATCCGCCGTCTCGCGGTACACCGGATAGCGCGAATAACGCTCTCTCCGCAACGTGTCGATGAGCTCGTCGAGCTCCACGTCTTCGGCGATCGCCACCATGTCGGTACGTGGGCGCATGACGTCGACGGCGCGCTTGTTGTGAAAGTCGAAAACGCCGGCGAGCATCGCCGAGTCGGACTCGTCGAGGGTGCCGTGTGCGCGCGCCTGCATAACGAGCAGGCGCAGTTCTTCGGGGCTGTGCACGTGTTCCCCTTCGGACACGGGCTGCACCCCCACCCAGCTCAGCATCCGGTTGGCGGTGCCGTTGAGCATCACGATGAACGGCGACATGACGCGCGAAAACAGCATCAGCGGGCGGACCACCCACCGGCTCACGGACTCCGGCTTGGCCAACGCGATCGACTTCGGGGCCAGTTCGCCGAGGACGATGTGCAAAAAGGTGATGACGAGGAACGCCACGGCGATGCCGGCGCCGGTATGGACCGCCCCGGGCGGAGGTGCGATCCCCACAAGGGCCAGCGCCCGGTCCACGACCACCGCGACCGCCGGCTCGCCAATCCACCCCAGCGCGAGCGAGGCCAGGGTGATCCCCAGCTGGGTCCCCGAGATGTAGCGGTCCAGCTGCGACAGGGCGCGCTGGACGACGACGGCGCTTTTGTCACCCTCGGCCGCCATCTGATCGATTTTGCTCCGGCGGACCGCCACCAGCGCAAACTCGGCGGCCACGAAGAAGGCGTTAAGGAGCACCAGCAGCAGCACGAACAGCAGCCGGACCGAGATGGTCCCTGCGGACAGCTCGGGTTCGGAGGACAACGCAGCGTCAACTAGCATGACCCAAAGGAAACGGGCTGGCGGCTTGTTCGTCAGGGTAGTGCATTCTGCAATACCTAAAGGGCGCATGGCCCTGTTGCAATCTGCACGACTCCGGTCCCTCTCGCCGCGTGCGCTACACCCCCGCTTTTCCGCAGGATCCCATTCAGGAGATACTCGAGCCCCGGCGGATGCTCCGGTGGGTCTGGCTTGCGCGTGTCGTCCTGGCCTGTGCCATCCTCGTGGCGGCGGTGTTCGTCTGGAATGAAGCGGCCCCGTCGGATACCCTCATCGCGACGCTGGCCTTCGCGATGGCGACTCTGGCGACGGTCGGGTCGGCCGTGTACGTCGAGATCGAACGGCAGCGCCCGTTAGGGCTATCGTTCTATGTAGGGCAATGCGCCCTCGATCTGCTCCTGGTCACGGCGGTCGTGCACATCACGGGCGGCTGGAGCTCCCAGTTCGCCGCGCTCTACATCCTGGTGATCGCGAGCGGGGCGCTGCTGCTCCCCTTTCGCGGCGGGCTGGCCGTCGCGGCCTCGGCCAGCCTGTTGTACACCCTGGATGTGCTCTGGCTTCGGCCCGGGGCGGGGACTCCCTTCTTGGGGGTCGGGGTCCAGCTGGCGGTCTTTGCGGTCGTCGCGATCGGGTCCGGGTATGTGGCGCTGCGGCTTCGGCAGGCGGGTTCCGGACGTGAGGCGCTCGCGGCCCAGCTGGTAAAGGTCCAGCTGGAAGCGGCGGAAATTCTGCGCACCATTCGCTCCGGCATCGTCACGGTCGACTCGCAGGGGCGGCTGCTGTATGCCAACCCGGCTGCGTCGGAACTGCTGGGGCTCGACCTTCGCGCCTTTACCGGACGGCCGCTGCTCCCCTCGCTGCTTGGCGTCTCGCCGCAGCTGGCCGACTTGCTTGAACGCGGTGCGCGCGATGGTGTGCGCACGACGCGCGCCGAAGGGATCATTCGCCGTAACGGCGAAGAGTTCGAGATTGGCGTGACGACGACGGTGGCCGACGGCACCCGGCCCGATGGCAGCGTTACGGCCACCGCCATCTTTCAGGACATCTCCGATAGCAAGCGGATTCAGGCACTGCACATTCGGGCGGAGCGACTGCAGGCCGTCGCCGAATTGAGCGCGTCCCTCGCTCACGAAATTCGCAACCCGCTGGCGTCGATCCGGAGCGCCACGGAGCAGCTGTCGCGTCGCCGGGTGGTACGTGCCGGCAGCGACGATGACGACGAAGGCATCCTGCACGGGCTCGTCGTGCGCGAAGCGGACCGGCTGAGCCGCCTATTGGCCGACTTCCTCGATTTCGCCCGTACGCGGGTCACGCGACTCGACGCGCTCGACGTCGGTGCGCTGTCGCATACGGCCGCCATGCTCGCGGCGGCGCATCCCGATCGTGGGCCGGATGTACAGGTGCAAGTCGATATCGCACAAGACCTTCCGCGTCTGGCCGGCGACGAGGACTTGCTGCATCGCGCGATTTTCAATCTCGTCCTCAATGCCATCCAGGCGGTCGGTGCCGATGGCCATGTCTTCGTCGAGGTCGACCGTCGTCCTCCCGACGGGGTGGACGGATCGTCCGTCGCGGTGACCGGCGAGCTGATCGCCATCTCCGTCACCGATGACGGGCCGGGCATCCCACTCGACCTCAAGGATCGTGTCTTCGAACCCTTCGTGAGTGGGAAGGTGGGCGGTACCGGTTTGGGTTTGCCGGTCGTGCACCGCGCGGTCGAAGCGCACCGAGGTGTGGTGCTTGTTGATCGCCTCCCCAAGGGAACGCGCTTCTGTATTGTGCTGCCGGTGACCCCGACCGTGCCTCCTGTCTCAACGTTCCAACTCAACCCGTCCGGAGTTTCGGCGTGACTGGTCCTGCTTTGTCCGAAGGTGCACCGCGCGTCCTCATTGTCGATGATGAATCGGGAATCCTCGATTCGTTGCGCATCCTGCTCAAGACCGAAGGCTTTCAGCCCTTCACGGCGCACGGGGGGCGTCAGGGCATCGAGAAAATCGATGACCTGCGTCCCGATATCGTACTCACCGACGTGCGCATGCCCGACATTACCGGGGTGCAGGTGTTGAGCCACGCGCGACAGGTCGACAGCGATCTGCCGGTCATTCTCATGACGGCACAGGCCACGTTGCAGTCGGCGATGCAGGCCGTGAACGAAGGGGCATTCTACTACATCCAGAAGCCGTTTCGCAACGATGAACTGGTCGCGATTCTCAAGCGCGCAGCCGAACATCGCAAGCTGCGCGTCGAGAATCACTCGCTCAAGCAGGAGATCCGTCGTCGCGACAAGAGCGACAGTAGCCGGCCGATTGGTCGCAGCAAGAGCTGGCTCGAGGTCTTGCGGCTTGCGGAGACGGTGGCCCCGACCGATTCGACGGTGCTCATCACCGGTGAGTCGGGAACGGGTAAGGAAGTCATCGCGCGCTATATCCACGATCTCAGCGCACGTGTGGACCACAGTTTTCGCTCCATCAACTGCGGCGCACTGCCGGAGTCGCTGCTGGAGAGTGAACTGTTCGGTCACGTGAAGGGGTCATTCACCGGCGCCGTGAAGGACAAGATGGGTCTGTTCGCCGCGGCGGATAACGGCACCTTCTTTCTCGACGAAATCGGCGAAACGACACCGTCGACGCAGGTCAAGCTTCTGCGCGTGCTGCAGCAGCGCGAGGTGATTCCCGTCGGTGCCACGGAGTCGATCAATGTGAACACCCGCGTTTTGGCCGCGACCAACCGGGACCTCGAGGAGGAGATCAAGCGCGGGGCTTTTCGCGCCGACTTGTTCTACCGCCTCAACGTCATTGCGGTGCATCTGCCGCCACTTCGTCAGCGTACCGACGACATCCCGTTGCTCGCTGAAAGCTTCCTGCACCGTTCGGGGCTGGCGCGTCAGGAGCGGGCCAAGGTCCTGTCGGACGATGCGCTCGATGCGCTGATGGCCTACAGCTGGCCGGGCAACGTGCGCGAACTCGAAAACGCTCTCGAGCGCGCGGTCATTCTTTCGCCGGGCGACACCATCAAGGTGGACGCGCTTCCCGAGCGGGTCACGGCGCGTCGTGCCGAGCCGCTGGTCAGCGAGCGTGCGCCGGTCACGCCCACCTTGGAAGCCATCGAGCGGGCGTATATTCAGTGGGTCCTGCAAAATGAAGGTGGCAACAAGAGCCGCGCCGCCGACATGCTCGGGATCGATCCCTCCACCCTTTACCGGAAGTTGGCGCGCTATGGAGACGTCTGAATCGTGTTGAATGGTCGTCCAAGCCCCCGTCGCGGCTTCACGATGATCGAGCTCCTCGCTGTCGTCGTCATTATTGCCGTACTCGCGACGCTGGCCATCTCGAAATTCGGTGACTCGAAGCGCCGCGCCTACATCGCAGCGATGAAGTCGGATCTGCACAACCTCGCGCTGATTGCAGAGACCCGCTACAGCTCGGAGATGACGTACGTCAATATCACTCCACCTCAGGGATCTGCCGGGGTCACATTGACCTTCAACGGCACGCTGAGTGGATGGACCGCGGCCGCAACGCACAGCGCGCTGCCAAACTTTACCTGTGTTATCAGCTCCGGTGGCGGAGTGAACGCCGAACCGCTGTGCCAGTAATGGCACGGCGGTTTGTGTTTGCGGGGTAATGTCTGTCGGCGGCGCGCACGGTCGCCGTTACAAAACCCGCCGAGCCGTCACACCGCTGGCACGACGCTCTGCATCGCGAAATCCGACAGTGCCGCGTGCTGCACGATGTCGTGCAAGACGCGGTGGTGCGAAAAAGACACGGCGCGCGTAGGAATGATGTAACTCGTTGCAGCGCAATGACTTTTATTGAGGTCTCCGTCGTGGCAAGGCCGTTGCCTTATGCCATGGTGTCGGGAAGCTCGCCAACAACGTCGACCTCCTGAACATCCCCCCACTTTGGAGAAACACAATGAACAAGACGCGCAAGGGCTTTACCCTCATCGAACTCCTCATCGTCGTCGTGATCATCGGCATCCTGGCCGCGATCGCGATCCCGAAGTTCGCGGACACGAAGAAGAAGGCCTACCTCACGGCCATGAAGTCGGACCTCAAGAACAT
>CANGXD010000032.1 GCA_947457545.1 Gemmatimonadaceae bacterium | reverse complement strand
GACACGGCGCGCACCGTCGCGATGGTCCGCGCATGCTGCTCGTGGGTGCCATGCGAGAAGTTGATGCGGGCCACGTCGAGCCCGGCATCGACGAGCGCCCGGATGGACTCCGCCGTGTTGCTCGACGGACCGAGGGTCCCGACGATCTTCGTCCGGGGGATATGCGCGCGCTTGAAGGGGGTGGTCATGGAGTCGGAGTCGGCTGCGGGGGACGCAGCACGTTCGGGACCAGTACGGGGGATGGTCATGACGCGGGTGGTGGTGGCCAAAGGGGAATTGTGCTGCAATCAGGCGACAGAGGGGGCGAGCGCGGCGCGCTTGCGCGCAAGGCCGGCGAGCAGCGTCACGAACGACTGCTCGAATGAGGCGAGTCCTTCGGCAAGCAACGTGTCGGTTACCGCCTGCAGCGAGACGCCCTGCGCTTCCAACGCGGCCAGGGCGCGATCGGCCTCGGCCACCTGCTCGGTGACCGATGCACGAACTTCGCCGTGATCACGGAACGCCTCGAGGGTGGCCGGCGGCAACGTGTTCACGGTGTCGGTGCCAATGAGCTCCTCGACGTAGATCACGTCGCGGTACGCCGGGTTCTTGGTGCTCGTGGACGCCCAGAGCGGACGCTGTACGCGCGCGCCATGTGCGGCGAGCGCGGCCCAGCGCGGACCGGAGAACGACGCCGTGAACAGGCGATACGCGAGCTTGGCGTTGGCGATGGCCGCCTTGCCTTGCAGTCCGAGCAACAGGTCGGCGTGCGCCGGCGTCGCGGCTGCGAGCGTGGCCAGCTGCTTGTCGATGGCAGAATCGACGCGGCTGACGAAGAAACTCGCCACGGAGCTGATGCGATCGATGGGCTGGCCGGCGGCGGCGCGCTGTTCGAGGCCGGCGATGTACGCTTCGATCACGCGCGCGTGTGCGTCGACGGCAAAGAGCAGCGTGACGTTGACGTTGATGCCGTCAGCGATGAGCTCGCGAATGGCCGCGGCGCCCTCGACGGTGCCCGGCACCTTGATCATGAGATTCGGGCGGTCGACGATCGCCCAGAGGCGACGTGCTTCCGCCACCGTGCCGGCCGCATCCTTTGCGAGATCGGGCGAAACTTCGAGCGAGACGTAGCCGTCTACACCCTGTGTGCGGTCGTAGACGCCGCGGAACGCATCACACGCGTTGCGCACGTCGGTCGCGGCTACCGTGAAAAAGGCCTCGCGATCGGACAGCGCCGGATCGATCGTGGCCAGCTGTGCGTCGTAGGCCGCTCCTTCTGCCAACGCCTTTTCGAAAATGGTCGGATTCGAGGTCATGCCCGTGAGGGCATCCTCGGCGATGCGACGCGCCAGGTCTCCGTTGGAGAGCATGGTGCGATCGATATAGTCCAGCCAGAGGGACTGACCGGCAGCGTGAAGCGCGTGCAGACGAGCGGACATGGGATCCGGAGAAAACACGTGGAAGTGTGGTATAGCAGTGCATGGTAATGTGCTGCACACGACCGCGGGGAGAGCAGTGGCAATTTGTTTCTGAAAACATCGGGCTTTCCCGACAACGTTAATCCCCATTAATCTACCTTCTGTCGCCCGGCCCCCTCGCCTCTATGCCCTTCCCGATGGCTTTCCCGACCGCCCGATCTCTGCAGGCGGCCCGCCCGGTGGCGGCGCTGCTCATGATATTCAGCGTGACCGCCTGCGCGTCCCGCGGCCCGGCCCCTACCGCTGGAGGGGTGGTCGCGACGGTGGTCCCGGCCTCATGCGGCACCCCAGCCGCCCCCACGGCCTCGCTGGCGTCGGCGCCGGTCACCGACCCGCTCGTCACCTTCGATACCGCCTGGAGCATCATTGCCCGCACGCACTGGGACACGACGTACAACGGCGTGAACTGGCGCGCGGTACGCGACGAACTCCGTCCGCGGGCCGCCGCCGCCAAGACCCGGGGCGAACTGCGGGTAGTGCTCTCCGAGATGGTGGGCCGCCTGCGGCAGTCGCATTTCTCGATCATTCCGCAGGAGGTCTCGGACGCGACCGGAAGCCCTGATCGGCGCGAGTCGTCTGGCGCCGCCTCGGGAGCGCTCGGGTTCGACGTCCGGCTGGTCGAGGGGCAGATCGTCGTGTCCGCCGTCGATACCGGCGGACCGGCCTGGCAGGCGGGGGTCCGCACGGGGTGGATCGTGTCGACCGTGCGCGGTTGCCCCGTCGCACCGCGGGTGGCGCGCCTGCCGGAGTCGCTTGAACCGCGTCGCCGTGCGTTCATGGCGTATCAGATCGCCGCCGGTGCCCTTGGTGGACTCGAACGGGATACCGTACTGGTCGGCTTCCGCGACGCGGGCAATCGCGACCAGACCCTGCCGCTGGTCTACGGCCCGGTTCAGGGGACGGTGGTCAAGTTCGGCAACCTCCCGCCCACCGAAGCCCATCTCACCTGGGAGCGCGTCCGGCGCGACGGACGCACCATTGGCATCATCCGCTTCAACATCTGGATGCCGGTCCTCGCCGCGCGCTTCGACGCAGCCGTGGATTCGCTGCGCAGCGCCGATGCCATTGTTCTGGACATTCGTGGCAACTTCGGCGGCGTGGGCGGTATGTCCATGGGCTTTGCCGGGCATTTCCTCGACAGCAGCTATGCGCTCGGGGAAATGCACCAGCGCAGCGGCACCATGAAGTTCCTCGCGAATCCCCGCCGCAGCGACACCCGGAATCGCCCGGTGCAGCCGTTTGCCGGCCCGCTCGCGCTGGTCGTCGACCCGCTATCGGCGAGTACGACCGAAATTTTTGCCGGTGGACTGCAGTCCATTCAGCGGGCCACGGTGTTTGGTACCCAGTCCGCCGGACAGGCGCTCCCCTCGGTCCCCGAGCGGCTCCCCAACGGCGACATCCTCTACCACGCCATCGCGGACTTCCTCGGCCCCACCGGAAAACCGGTTGAAGGGGACGGGGTCATCCCCGATGTCGTGACCCCTCTGCTCCGTCGCGCGTTACTGGACGGACAGGATCCCGCGCTCGACGCGGCGATTCGCTGGGCGGCGCGTCGCGCCGCGCGCCCAATCACCCCCTGACGTGTCCTCACACCGGGAGATGCTCCACATGTTCGTCAAGAAGTCTGTTCGCACTGCCCTCGTGGCGTCCGCCGCCCTGTTGCTGTCGGCGCAGTCCGCAGTCGCGCAGGCCGTTCCGTCGGCAGCCGACGTCATTGCCAAGCACGTCGCCGCTATCGGGGGCAAGGACGCCATCCGCAAGGTGACGTCGTACAAGCAGGTGGCGAATATGGAGCTGCCGTCGGCTGGCCTGACCGCCGAAGTCGAAGTGCAGGTGGTGGCCCCCAACAAGATGACGACCAAAGCCACGTTGCCCGGCATTGGCGACATGATCTCTGGGACCGACGGCCAGAACGCGTGGTCGATGAATCCCATGCAGGGCCCGCGCGTGCTCGATGGCAAGGAAAAGGAGCAGGCGATCGAGCAGGCCGATTTCTACGCCAGCATGCTCTTCCCCGCCGAGCTGTTTTCCGAGATCACGAACGAAGGCGCCGCGGATTTCGGTGGCGAGAAGACGTGGAAGCTGAAGTTCGTGCGGAAGGGGTCGGGGTCGATCACCACCCGCTACTTCTCCGTGGCCTCGGGACTCGAAATTGGCACGGAAAGCAGCACCACGACCGAGATGGGCACCATTCAGTCGACGACCGTGCTCTCTGATTACAAGGAGTTCGGCGGCGTCAAGTTCGCCACCAAGGCCCAGTCCACCATGGGCCCGCAGACCATGATCATGACGATCAAGAGCGTGGAGCCGAATGCCGCGGTGACGGTAACGGTGCCGGCCGCGATTGCCCCGCTGATCAAGAAGTAACCGGCGGGCGGGTTGCCGGGGATGTGACGTGCCTTTGTTGACATCCCCGGCCATGGACCGAGATTGTCCCGTGTGTCTTGCCCATTGATTCCCTCGCACTCACCGCGTCGCCCGCGGGCCGGCCTCACGCTGATGGAAGTGGTGGTCGTGCTCGCGATCATCGCCATCGCGGGCGCCTTGCTGCTTTCGCGCCAGGTGAGCCGCACCGGTACCCAGCGCGCGCAATCCGCGGGCGACATGACCGCCGTCGTGGATAGCGCACGCCGGCTGGCGGTCCAGCGCCAACAGACGATGCGCCTGCGGGTGTATGACGACGGATTGTGGAGTGTCGTCGCCCCCGACCTCCCGGAGCCGATTGCGGCAGGTACGATGACCGCGCCCCCCGCCCCACTGGATTTGTCCGTCGATGCCCGCGGCATTTGCCGTCCGTCCGCCGGATGGATTCCCCGTGAAGAGCTTCGGGCGGCCTTCGATGCCGGGAAGTGCCGTTGGGTGACTGAGCCGGGCCCGCGCTCATGAGCCTGCTCGAAGCGCTACTCGCCACCGTCATTCTCTCGGTCGTCGCGATCGGATGCCTCGAGGGCACGCGCGGCGCCGCGCGGTTGCAGCGCCGCGTCGAAGAGATCAGCACGACCACCATGCGCGCCGAAAGCGAAATGTCCCGTGCCGTGCTCGGACTTCCCGTTGGCGACGACGTGTCGGTGCAGCGCGTTCCCTATGGCGCCGGCAATCGTCTCGACATGGTGCAGATCACCGTGACTGGAACCGCCGGCGAACGTGTGCAACTCGCGCGTCTCGTGGAACGCGCGCCGCTGCGCGCGCGCTGATGACCGCCGCTCAGCTGGTGCGCGTTCGTCGCGGCTTTACGCTCCTCGAGCTCATGCTCGCCCTCACGCTGACGGCCATCGCCGCCAGTGTCGCGGGGGCAAGTATCGTGGCGGCGCGCCGCACCGGCGAACGTGTCGATGCGCATAAGGCCGACGGCGAAGCCGAGGCCCGTCTGCGCGCCGTGTTGACCGACATGCTGCGTCATGCTCCGGCCGCCGACCGAACGAGTGAACCCCTGCTGCAACTGCAGCGCAACGAGTCGGGCACCGTCCTGACGTTCCTCACCACCGGCGTCCAGCTGCCACTTGGCACGGGTCCCGTCTGGCGAGCCACGCTCATGGTCGACAGCAGCGGACTGCGACTCGACGCCGAGCCGGTGGCTGGCAGCGCCCGCGGCATCCCCATCACCATGCAGCTCACCGGCATTCGCACCCTCGACGTGGACGTACTCGAGGCGGCGCGTGCAGGCGAGCTGGCACAATGGCGGTCGGATTGGCCGTTGGCCCAGAGCCGACCGGCCGCGATTGCCCTGCGTTGGCAGCGTGCCACCGAAACGGCGGCGCCGCTCGTGGCGGTCCTCGATCCGCTTGGTGCGGGCCAGGCAGGGCCATGACGACGCACCTGTCGCGCGCCGGTCGGCGCATTCCGCGGGCCCGGCGCGGCGTGGCGCTCCTCACCGCACTCATGACGATCGCGGTATTGGTGAGCCTCACGGCTGTGGTTGGCCGAGCGGCGCGTAACTCGGCGAACCTGACGGCGAACACGCGCGCCACGCTGGTGGCCCGGGCGATGGCGGAGAGCGCCGTGCTTGCTGCTCGCGTGGCCATCGAAACACGACTGGGCGCGCCGCAACCGGGCGCGGCGCCGGCCGACACGAGTGCGCTCGACACCGTGTACGACGCCCTGTTCGATCCGGCCCTGCGCACCCCCTTCGTCACCGACAGCGTTGGTGATGGCGCCTTTGCCGCCACGCTCGTGAACGTGAGTGCGCGACTCGACGTGAACAACGCCGGCGTGGAAGGGTTGACGACATTGTTCCGCACCGTCGCGCCGCGCGACGAAGCGGCGCGCATTGCCGCGCGTCTGGACGCCTACGTGCGCGGCACCGACACGCCGGCGGCGGCTCGCGACTCTCTCGTGCGTCGTGACTCGCTCTTCGCCGCACTGCTTGGCCAGTCCGCCACGCCGCGGGCCATGCGTCCCTTCGATTCGCTCGACGAGGTCGAAGCCTTGGTCGGCGCCGATGCGCCCTGGCTCGGCGCCGTGGCCGAAGCACTTACGGTCGACGGCGACGGCCGCATTGATCGCCGTCGTGCGTCGCCCGCCGTGCGCGCCGCGGCATCCGGTTCATTGGTGGACCGACCGACGCGCGTGCTCATCGTCGCCCGCGGGTGGCAGCGTGGATCGGCGGTGACGCAGGAAATCCAGGCGGTCTACGCCATTCAGGATCGTGAGTTGCGACTGGTCCGCTGGCGGGAGCAGTCGCGATGAGTCGCGCGTGGGCCGTTGTACTCGAGCAGCATCATGTACGCGTGTTTAGCACAGGTAGTACAACGCCGGTGGCCGAGCTGCCGTGGCACGCCGACTCGGCGACTACCGTGGTCAGCGCATTGGCCGCGCTGCCGTCGCCGCCGTCGCGCGTCGTCCTCGTTGCGGGCCTCGCGTGGCTGGAAGCGGCGCCGATTGCGCTGCCTCCCGTGGCGGTCTCGCTGCAGCGTCGCATGGTGCAACTCGACGCGGACCGCTGGTTTCCGATCGTCTCGGAGCAGTCGGCCGGCACGAACACCGTTGCCGTGGCCATCGCAGCACGCGTCGCCTTGGCCATGCCTGCGGCGCAGCTTGCGGCGTGGGTGCGCGACTTCAGCGCATTGGCACCGGTCGATGGCGCGGTCACGCTTCCGCAAGCGGCCGCCATGGCGGGACTCACGGGCAGTTTTGCGGCGTCAGCCATCGACGGGGAAACCGGTGTGGTGGAGCTCGGCCCGGACGGCGTGCGCAGCATGCGCCGCATGCGGGCCGCGCCTGCCGCCAACCTGGCGCCGCTCGATCTGGCGGCGTGCGCCCACGCGGTGTTGCGGGGTGACACCGTCCCGCTCGATGTGCAGTTGCTCGACACCACGCTCGAACGGCAGTTCCGGAACCGACGCCGCGCCGAGTGGTGGCGCGCGGGCGCCGTGTGCGCCGCCGCCCTCGGCTTCTGTCTTTGGGGCGTCGATCAATGGCGCGAGCGGACGCTCGTGCGTGCCCAGCGGGAGCGGGGCGCGCGCGAAACGTCGGCACGCCCAGCGCTCGACGCCGAAGCGCGACGACAGCAGGCGCTCGCCGAACGGCAATTCGTGAGCGCCGACACCGGCGTGCGCACGAGCGACGTCCTCGCCGCGCTTGGCGATCGACTTCCGGCCGACGTGTTCGTCCAGCGCGCCGAGTGGGATGGTACGGAGTGGCGCATCGATGGCAGTGCACGCAACGCCGCGACGCTGGTGCCGTTGCTGTCGTCCATCGCCGGCATCAGCAATGTACGGGCGCTGGCCCCATCCACGCGGTTCCTCGACGGTGGCCAACAGCGCAGTTCCTTCTCCATCGGCTTTCGCATGGCGTCAGCGACGCCGGTGACACCATGAGCGCGCGCTCCGCCGAGAAGCAGCGGGAGCAGCGCGTCGTCATTGGCGCGCTCATCGTGCTGGCGGTGTCGTCGCTGCTCGTCTACGGCGTGTTGCCGGTGGCGCGGCGGGTGAGCGCGCGCGAAGTGCAGATTGACGCCGCGCGCTCTCGCGCCGCACTGCTCGGGGGCTACGCCGCTGCAGCGCCACGACTCGAACAGGCCGCCGCACAGGATGAAGCCTGGCTGGCCACCACCGCACGCCGAGTGCTGCATGCCACGTCCGAACCGATCGCCGCGAGTGCGCTGCAATCGTTGTTACAGGATGCGGCCGAAGGCGCCGGGATGGCCGTGAATCGTGTGGAAGTCAATCCGGACACCGACAGCACGTCGACAAGCGGTACCGTCGCGCAGCTGCGCGGTTCGATTTCGGCCTACGGCGACATTCACGGCGTTTCGGCGTTGCTGCGCACGCTGGAAGCGGGACCGCGCGTGGTGGTGGTGGAACGCTTCAGCGTGCAGCAGAACAGCGCCTTGCGCGGCGCGCCCGACGTGCTGCAAGTGACGATCGGCGTTCGCGCGCCGGTGTTGATCGACGGGGCCCTTCGATGAACACGCCGACGCCTCCTGCCAAGACCGGCGTAACGCCACGCGTGCTGTATGTGCTGGCGGCGGTGCTCGTCGCGAGCGGCGCCGTGCTGCTGTTGCTTCCCGTGAGGGAAACCTCTCCGTCCTCGCTGACGGTCCTCCCTGCTGACAGTACGCCGTTTCCCGCCAACCGTCGCGCGGATAGCAACGCGGTGCGCATGGTGCGCGCCAATCTCTTCAGCGCCACACGGCAGGCGCCGCGCAGCCGATTCGTGCTACCCGGACAGGAGCTCACGCCCGATTTCGCGGCGGTGCCGACCGCGCCCGTGGTGAGCGACGACGTGGCACTGCAGGGTGTCATGATGCTCGATGGCGTCGCGCGGGCGCTGATGCGCTTCCCCGGTACCGACAGCGTGCCGAAGCTCGTACAAGTTGGTGATCGTGTGTCCGGCTACCGCGTGCGCCGCATTGGCGCCGATCGCGTAGAGCTTTCTTCATCGGCGGGGACGCGTACGGTACGCCTCCTTCGTCGAGTCCCGTCAGACTCCGGTGAACCCGAGCTGCGATGAAATTCCCCTCTGTCACCGGGCTGCGTGCCCGTCACCTGTTGGCGTTCGGTTTGCTGAGCGTGCCCACGTTGTTGTCGGCGCAGGCGCGACCAGCCGATTCCG
This sequence comes from Gemmatimonadaceae bacterium, assembly GCA_947457545.1. Taxonomy (GTDB): domain Bacteria; phylum Gemmatimonadota; class Gemmatimonadetes; order Gemmatimonadales; family Gemmatimonadaceae; genus Gemmatimonas. The sequence continues at coordinate 19,110 of CANGXD010000032.1, read as the reverse complement.
CACGCGCCGCCTCACTCGACTTTTCGAACGCCCGCCTTGCCGACGTGATTCGCGCGCTCGCGCAGATCCTCGGGCGCACGGTCATTCTCTCCGACATCCCCGATGTGCGGGTCACGTTCGCCACGCCGGCCGCGGTGACCAACGCCGATGTGGAACGCGTCCTCGAATCGTTGCTCGAGGCGCACGGCCTGATGCTCATTCCGAGCGGCACCGTGGCGCAGGTACTGCCCACGGAGAAGTCGCCGTCGTCGGGCACACTGCGCACCGGATTTGCCTTCCCTGATCCGGCGCCGCTCGGGTTGGTCACGCAGCTCGTGCCACTGAAAAGCATCCGCGCGGACGAAGGCGCCGAAGCGTTGAAGGCCGTCGCCGCGAAGGGCGCGCGCATCGAGACGGTCACGCGATCGAATGCCCTGCTGATCACCGATCGTGGCAGCAACATGGCCCGCTACCTCGAACTGCTGCGCACGCTCGACAGTTCGCCGGCCGGTGAGTCGGGGCTCCGCACCTATGTCGTGAATCTCAAATACGCGTCGGCCGAAGACCTCGCCGGGGCGATCGGTCAGCTGTTCGGCGTGCAGGTGGCCAACGCGAACATCGGCTCGCTGGCGGACCGCTCGCTCACGCGCGCGCTCGACAGCTTCCGCACCCGAGAGTCGGATACGTTCCGCACGCGCAACAGCGGCATGCCTAGCACCGGCGCGGCGAGCACCACGGCGAACAACACGGCTGCCGCCGTGACGCCGCGCGACTCCGCCGCCGGTCTCTTGGTGGGGCGCACCACCGTCGTCGCCAACGCGCCGACCAACGCGCTCGTGATCCGAACGGCGCCGCCCAACTTCCCCATGCTCCGCGAAACGATCGACGCGCTCGACGTGCGGCCGGCACAGGTGCTCTTCGAAGTCACCATTGCCGAGATCGCGCTGGGTCGGGGTTTCGAATTCGGCGTGGACTGGGGGGCGGTCAACCGCGGCGGCGATGTGCAGGGACAGTTCGGCAATCCCGAGATCCCCGATACCGGCTCGACGTCGGCGCTGTTGCGACTGGTACGTCTCGACGGTACGGGCGTGCGGGCGTTGCTGCGCGCCATCGCGTCGACCAGCAAGGTGCAGGTGCTCTCCACGCCGGAAATCGTCGCGGTGAACAACCGGGAAGCGACGATTCTGGTGGGCAACAAGGTACCGTTCATTGCCAGCACGCGGCTCGGCAACGACGTGTCGATCGACCGCGCCGTGCAGTACCAGGACGTGGGCACCAAGCTGTCCATTCTGCCCACGATCAACGACGACGGCTACGTGTCCGTGCAACTGCTCCAGGAAGTGAGTTCACTCACGCCGCAGACCGTGTCGGCCGCACTGAGTGCCCCCGTCATCTCTACGCGCGAAGCCAGCACACGCGCCATTCTGCGCGATGGGCAGACGGTCGTGATTGCGGGTCTCATTGGCGACACGCGTCAGGTGCAGGAGCAGGGTATTCCGCTGCTCAAGGACATTCCCTTCGCGGGGGCGCTGTTCCGCCGGCAGTCCACCACGCGGCAGCGTACGGAACTGGCGATCTTCGTGACGCCGTACATCGTACGCTCCGATGCGGACGCCGACACCATTCGCGAGCGCATCCGCAAGCGTATGGAAGAGAAGTCTCCCGGTGCCCTGGACGACACACCGGTCAAGCGACCGCCGTCGCACTGAGTCCGTCATGAGCGACGCGCGCGAACTCCGTGCAGCGGCGAGCGAGCCGCTGGCCCGCCGCTTTCCGGCACGCTGGCTCGAAGAGCACGCCGTGCTGCCGCTCGGCGTCACGGACGATGTGGCGCGCGTCGCGGCCGATGGGACGCCCGCCCCGCACGTCCTCGATGCACTCGAGCGCACGCTCGGGGCTCCGGTACAGCTGGTGGCAGCGGGGGCCGGGGACATTCGTGCCGCCCTCGTGGCAGCTCCACGCAGCACCGATCACGCGGCTACGCGATCGCTTGATGGCGACAGCGTGGAATCGCTCGACGACTTGCGCGCCCTCGCGAGCCGTGAACCCGTCGTGCAGGTCGTGAACGCCATGCTCGCGGAGGCGATGCGCGCGAAGGCGAGTGACGTGCACGTCGAGTCGACCACCGACGGCGTGCGCATCCGCATGCGGCTCGACGGGGTGCTGCGTGACGCCCAGCAACTCGGTGTCGAGTTTCGTGCGGCGGTGGTGTCGCGCATCAAGGTGTTGGCGGGGCTCGACATTGCCGAGCGCCGTTTGCCGCAGGACGGTCGTGCCCGCGTTCGTGTCGGTCAACGCGAGCTGGATGTGCGTGTGTCCACGCTCCCCGCCCTGCACGGCGAGAGCATCGTGCTGCGCCTGCTCGATGGTGGCAACGAGGCACAACCGCAGGCACTCGATGCACTCGGTCTGGATGCACCGGTCGCCGACGCCCTGCGCGGGCTGTTGCAGCGCAGCAGCGGGCTCGTACTCGTCACGGGCCCGACCGGCTCGGGAAAGACCACCACTCTGTACGCCGCGCTGCGCGAACGCAGTGCGCCCGGCGTGAAGGTGGTGACAGTGGAAGATCCGGTGGAGTACCGGCTCGATGGTGTGGTGCAGCTGCCGGTGAATGCGCGCGCGGGGTTCGGCTTTGCCGAAGCGTTGCGCGCCATTCTGCGCCACGACCCCGATGTGATTCTCGTGGGCGAAATGCGCGACGCCGAGACCGCCGAGATCGCGGTGCGCGCGGCGCTCACGGGACACCTCGTGCTGAGCACGGTGCACACCACCGATGCCATTGGTGCGTTGGCGCGGCTGCGCGACATGGGCGTGCCGGCGTATCTGCTCACGGCCACGCTGCAGGGCGTGCTCGCGCAGCGCCTGGTGCGACGTATCTGTGACCGCTGCGGCGAGTGGCGCCCCGTCACGGACGGCGAACGCGCCTTGCTGGGCGGTGACGTGCTGACCACCGTGCGCGCGGGGCATGGCTGCGACGACTGTTCGGGCACCGGCTATGACGGCCGTCAGGCGATCACGGAACTGGTGGTCATGACCGATGCCTTGCGCGAGGCGTTTGCGCGTGGGGAAAGCGCGGGCGCGCTGCGTGCGATGGCCCGTGCCCAAGGTGTGGCGTCGCTACGCGATGATGGCCTACGCCTCGTGCGCGCCGGCGGTACGACGGTCGCCGAGCTGGCGCGGGTGCTGAGTGCGGGAGAAGACGGGTGACGTGGCGCTATCGCGCGGCGGATGCCGCCGGCCGCGAAGTCGAGGGGGACGTGCGGGCGGCGACGGCGGCCGAGGCGCTCGCGCAGCTGCGTGAGCAATCGCTGTGGGTCATCGAGTTGCTGCCGGTGGGCGCCGCGACGACCGCGCCGGGCGACGCCAGCGCCGCCGGACCGGGGTGGCAGGCGCGTGTCACCGCCGCCTTCGGCACGCGGTGGGCGCAATGGTCCGGACAGGACATGGAAGCGCTCGCGGTACTCACCCGCGTGGTGGCGACCCTGCTGGCGGCGGGGGTGCCGGCGGAGCGGGCGCTCGATTTTGCGTCACGCGAGAGCGGCGAGGGGAACGACGGCGGCGCATCGGGCGTGGCGTCGCGGAAGTGGCGCGAGTCCTTTGCCGCAGTCCAGCAGCGCGTGCGCAACGGCGTCCCCATGTCGGAGGCGATGGCGCAGGAGTCGGGGCTGCCGCCGGAGTTCGCGCCATCGGTCGCGGCCGCCGAGGCCAGCGGCACGTTGTCGCACACGTTTCAGCGGCTGGCGGAGGTACTGGAACGCCGCGCTCAAGTGGCCGCGCGGGTGCGTGGGGCGTTGGTCTACCCGCTGGTCCTCGCGATGTCGTCGACGGTGGGGACGCTGGTGATGCTGTTGGTCGTTGTTCCGCGCTTCGCGACGCTCCTGAGCGATACCGGTCAGGCGCTCCCGCTCTCCACCCGCGTGCTGCTGGCGCTGAGCGTCTTTCTTTCGCGGGGCGGCTGGTTGGTCTTCCCTGCCCTTGTGGTCGCACTGGTGGCCTTCCAGCGCCGGCTGCGGGACCCTGAGCGGCGGCTGGCGTGGGATGCCCGGCGCCTGACCTGGCCGGTGTTTGGCGCCTTTGAACGGCAGCGGGATGCCGCGCGGTATCTCGGTACACTCGCGCTGGCGCTGGACGCGGGGGTCTCGCTGTTGCGTGGTATGTCGCTGGCACGGGGGACGGTTCATAACCGCGCGTACGCGGCGCGGCTAACGCCGGCTGAGGCGCGCGTCCGCGATGGGGCGGCACTCTCCGAGGCGCTGACCGGGGCGCTGCCACCGTTGGCGCAGCAGCTGTTGCAGGCCGGTGAATCGGGGGGGGCGCTGGCGCCATTGGCAACCCGGGCGGCCGAGGCGGCGGACGAGGCCGCCGAACGCCAGCTGGGGCGCCTGGTGGCGCTGATCGAGCCGGCCATGATCCTCGGATTCGGCGGCGTCGTCGCGCTGGTGGCGATTGCCTTGCTGCAGGCGATTTACGGTCTTAACGCCGGGGCCTTGTAGACGCTCTATAGAAGAGTGGCGTTGCCGGCGGCCCGCTGCGGCGTCTCCCCCGAGACGGGTCCCGAGGGGGAGCGCCGGCGTAGCGTTTCACGGAGGGAACATCGCCTCACCCCGTGTGACGGGGCGCACCTCCTGGAACATAACAATTGCGTTTCGTTCATTGACAGAACGGCTTATCCCGCAAAACATTCATTCCATGACGATCTCGAGCGAGCGGGAGCAGGAGGGCACGGCCACCGTGTCCGAGGCGGCGCCAAGTCGCCGTCGGTTCTTTGCCATGGGCACCGGAGCGGTAGCAGCACTTGCCGCCGGGAAGGCCCTCTCTGCACAACCGCCGCGGGCGGGGGGCGGGCGCACCGCGCCGCTGCCGACCGGCACGGTGCCCGGCGCCGATGTCTCGCTGGCGTGGCGTGACCCGGTGCTGCGCCTGGTGCGCCGCACCACGATGGGGCTCTCCCCGGAAGAAGTCACCCGCGCGCGTCAGCTGGGATACAGCGGCTACCTCGAGTACCAGCTCAACTGGTCGGCCATCGACGACAGCGCGGTCGACCAACTCGTCGCTACGCGTTTGCCCATGCTGGCCATGACGGGCGCGGTTCTGCGGACGCAGGACGGCAACGAAGTCATGGAGCAGCTGGCCGACGCCACGTGGTATCGCGCGCTGTTCTCGCGACGCCAGTTGTATGAGCGCATGGTCGAGTTCTGGACGGACCACTTCAATATCGACATTGAGGTGGGGAACGTGGGCTTCAACAAGGTGCTCGACGACCGTGACGTGATCCGCCGCCACGCGATGGGCAACTTCCGCGATCTGCTTTTGGCGTCATCGCAGAGCGCGGCGATGCTCAACTATCTGAACCAGAGCAGCAGCCGGACCCCCACGCCCAATCAGAACTACGCGCGCGAGATCATGGAGCTGCACACCCTCGGGGTGGATGGCGGCTACACACAGACGGACGTGGCGGAGCTCTCGCGCATTCTGACCGGGTGGAGCAGCAATGCCGACGGCGCGTTCGTCTGGCGTCGCGGCAATCATGATATTCGCGCCAAGACGTTCATGGGTCGCGCCTTCCCCGCCATGACCACTGCCGCGACCGACGCGGCGATGAAGGGCGAAGGGGACACCGCCATCCAGATGTTGCTCGATCATCCGAGCACGGCGCGGTACATCAGCGCGAAGATGGCGGCGTGGCTGCTGGCGTATACACCGCCGGCGGCTGTCATCGATGCGACCGCGGCTACGTTCACGCGTACCCGTGGCGACATTCGCGAGATGATCCGCACGATTCTCACGAGCAAGAATCTCATGGCGGCGCCGGCCAAGTACAAGCGCCCGTTCCATTTGGCAGTATCGTCCATGCGCGCGCTCGGCACCACGCCGCTCACGGCGCCGAACATCCGCAATGCCCGCCGCACGCACGACGGGATGGGGCAGCCGCTGTTCAAGTGGGACCAGCCCGATGGGTACCCTGACAGTGTGGCGTGGTGGAGCGGACTGGTGCTCTCGCGGTGGACCTACGCGCAGTATTTGTCCGGGCAGACCTCGACCACGACCTATCGCACGGACTCGATGCTGTTCCGCGCGGCCGATAACGCCGACGGCGTCGTTCAGCAGATCAACACGCGGCTGTACGCGGGCGAAATGCCGGCACAACTCCGTTCGTCGTTGCTGAGCTACCTGCGCGGCGCCGCCTACAGCGATGCGCGCGTGCGTGAAACGTTGTCGCTCGCGATGAGCGCCAACGAGTTCCAGTGGTACTGATGGTCCCGATGCTCCCGTACGTGACACGGCTGACAGGCTCACTTCACCGGCAACTGCCCGCATGAGCGACGAAACACTCGATACCGGATGTCAGGAATACCAGACGCTGGCACGCCGTGACTTTCTCTCGATGGCGAGTGGCATCGGCGTCGCGGCACTCGTGCCCACGTGGTTGCCGCAGGTAGTACTGGCGCAATCATCGAACTCGACGCGCGACATCGTCGTCTCGGTGTTTCTGAGCGGCGGCACCGACGGTATGTCGATGGTGGTGCCGTTCGGCGATCCCGACTACTACACGGGACGCCCCAATATCAACATCCCGCGTCCCGACGCGGCGGTGGGGACGGCCAATCGCGCCACGAACCTCGACGGCTTCTTCGGCTTCTCCCCGGGCATGGCGCCGTTGTTTCCGGCGTATCAGACCGGCGATCTGCTGGTGGCGCATGCCACCGGGTCGGTCGACAACTCGCGTTCGCACTTCGATGCGCAACGATACATCGAAGTGGGCAAGCCGCGTGATGTGAACGTGGCCGGCGGATGGCTCGGGCGCCACTTGGCAACGAGCACCCCGCTGCGCACTGACGCCCCACTACGGGCGCTCGGCTTCACTGGCGGATTGCCCAAGACGCTCGAGTTGGGTCCCAAGGCGCTCCCCATTCCCAACCCGAACTCGTTCACCATTGGCGGGAGCGGTGCAACGGCGAACGCCCGCACGCAGTGGCTCGCGCAGAACTATCAAGGCTCCAGCAATCCGGTTGCCGCGAACGCGCTCGACTCGACCAATACGATCGCGCTGCTCCAGAGCATCAACTTTGCCGGCTATCGCACCGAAAACGGTGCGGTGTATCCGACCTCGGGTTTCGGCAACGTGCTGCGGTCGACTGCCGCGCTCATCAAAGCCAACGTCGGCGTCGAAGCCATCCATACCTTCCGGGGCGGCTGGGACACGCACTCCAACCAGGGGAACGTGCCGGGTATGGACGGTCAGGGCATGCACAACAACATGCTCGACCTGGCCAATTCACTCGCCGCGTTCCATGCCGACGTCATTCAGGGCACCACCGCGTACGGCGTGACGGTCGTGGTAATCTCGGAATTCGGTCGCAACGCGCGTGAAAACGGCGACCGTGGCACCGATCATGGCCGTGGCAACGTGGCGTTCGCCATGGGTCGCAAGATCAACGGCGGCCGCGTCCTCACCAACGGCTGGCCCGGCCTCGCGCGCGAAGTGCTCGAGTCTGGCCAAGACCTGCGCGTGACGCTCGATCACCGCGACATCCTCTCGGAGATCGTGCAGAACCGGCTCGGCAATCCGAACCTCGGTGTCATCTTCCCCGATTACACCCCGCGCTTCCGGAACGTCACCAAGGCGTAGCAGACTCAACGGAAAAGGCGCCGTGCTCAGTGAGCACGGCGCCTTTTCCGTTTGTGGTCAGTTGCGAGTTGAGGGCCGATATCGCTAGGCTCCGATATGCCTTCGCGTATGTATCGAGCATCGCTGCTCTGGGTCTCGTTGCTGTTCGCCGCCGGCTGCAGCGAGCGGCCGGTGGAAGTCACGCCGGATGTGCGGTTGACCTCGCTGACCGTGTCGCCGGCTTCCGTGAATTTGCCCGCCGGTGAGCAAACGACGTTGCGGGCCGAGGGGCGTGACGCGACCGGTGCGCTCGTCAGTTCTCCGGCGTTGACGTGGCGAAGTGATGCCCCTGCGGTCGCCACGGTGGACGCCAAGGGCGTCGTGCTCGCCGTGGCGCCCGGCGTGGCGCGCATTACCGCCAATGCCACCGGCAACGCCGGCCCGCTCTCGGCACTGGTGACCGTCTCGGTGACCGCCACGTCCGCGGGCATTACGCAGTGGCGTACGGCCCGCAGTGGTGTGTCCGATGTCACCTTTCTCGCGGTGTGGGACGACGGCGCCGGCACGACGTACGCCGGTGGCCAGAACGGTGGGCTGCTCCGCTCGCGCAATGACGGCCCGTGGGAAATCGTGCCGCTCGGCACCACTGAAACCATCGTCGGCATCTGGGGAAGTTCGCCCGCCGATATCTGGCTGGTGGGTTCGGGTGGACTCATTCTCCGCGGCGCGGGCAGCAGCTTTACCCGCGTAAACAGCGGGACGACCGCCACGCTGCTCGAAGTGTGGGGGCTGTCGGCCACCGATGTGTTCATCTCCGGTGAGCGCGGGACGATCCTGCGCTGGGACGGCGTCGCCCTGCAGACCATGACGAGCGGCGTGACGGACGAACTCTGGGGGCTGTGGGGGGCCAACAGTACGACGGTCTTCGCGGCGGGAAACAATGGTACCATCGTGCGCTGGAACGGCAGCACGTGGACGCGGCAGACCATCCCCAATGCGGTCCCGTTTTTCGACATCTGGGGCACCAGCGCCGGCAACGTGTTCGCCGTTGGCGTCGAGGGCGGCATCGTGCGTTTCGACGGCGTCGAATGGCGTCGCATGGAATCGCCGGGTATCGCCAACTTGTTTGCGCTCCGCGGGCGCGCGTTCAACGATGTCTATGCCGTGGGCAACAACGGCGCGACGTACCACTTCGATGGCAGTTCGTGGCGTGCGCTGTCCATTGGCATCGGATCGAATCTGCGCGCCATCGCCCAGCGGCAAGATGGTTCGCTCCGGCTGGCCGGCTGGTACGGGACCGTGCTCACGCTGCGCGGCAGTGGCAGTGCGGCCGAGGTGACGGTGGACAACAACGATCCGCCACTGCTGTCGGTCTATGGCGCGTCCCCGGGACCGATGTTCGCCGTGGGGTTCGGCGGGACGGTGTTGCGTCGTACGGGTAGCGCGTGGGTGCCGGAGCGTGTGCCGTCGTCGAACGACCTCTACGGCATCAGCGGCAATGGGGCCACCGACATCGTGGCGGTGGGCGATACGGGGAGCATTCTGCGCTTCAACGGCAGCACATGGCGCGTCGACAACTCCCCCACCCGCGCGGTGCTTCGCAGCGTGTGGAGCGGCGGCGGCCAGCATGTCATCGTGGGTGAGCGCGGGACCATTCTGCGGAACAACGGCACGGGGTGGACACCGCAGCAGAGCGGCACCCTTCGGTTCCTGCGCGCAGCATGGGGAACCGACCCGTCCAACCTGTTTGTCGTTGGCGACTCGGGTACGGTGCTGCGTTTCGACGGCGGTCGCTGGCAGACCATGCCGGCGCCGACGCAGAGCCGTCTACGCGCCATCTGGGGGAGCGCGGGCAACGATATCTTCGCGGTGGGCGACAGCGGCACGGCGCTGCGCTTTGACGGGGTGTCGTGGCAGGCGCTCCCCAAGCCCACGCCACGCGATCTGCGGGCGCTCTGGGGGCGCGGGCCGACCGAGGTCTACGCGGTGGGCGACAGTGGCACCGTGGTGCGCTACGACGGCGTGGCGTGGCGTCCGGTGCCGTCGACGTGGCGCAGCATTATCTACGCGCTGTTCGGGGTGCCGGGAAGCACCGGCGTGGCGGCGGTGGGCGACGCGGGACGCATTTTCGAATCGGAGCCGGTGGGGCGGTAACGCGGTGTGGTCGGGGTCGCGGGTGGGGTCGGGGTACTGCCACTACAGTCGGGGTACCGCCACGACGGTCGGGGCACTGCCACTGCAGTCGGGGTCTACAAACGGTCGGAGTCCAGGCCGGGTCGCGCGCGGCGCTTCGCTGGCGCGTCGGGGTCGGGGATAAAGTGTCGGGGCTGCCCCGACCCCGACCACGACCCCGACATTTGAGCCCCGACCCCGACGCGCCAGCGAAGCGCCGCGCGCGACCCGACCGGGACCCCGACTGTGTTGAGACCCCGACTGTCGTGGCTGTACCCCGACTGTAGTAGATGTGCCCCGACCGTGGTGGCAGTACCCCGACTGCCCCCCGCAACCCCGACCCCGACCCCCGAGCGCTACGCCCTATCGGTAAACAGCGAGATAGCGCTCAAGCTGCGCGAGATGATGGTCCCCATGCCACGCATACATCGCCGCGACCTGATCGAGCGACATGGCGCCGTTCTCGGGGTGCATGATGGTGCGCGAGAACTGCTCGGGGGTCATCGACGCCAGGACGCTGTACAGACGGATGTGCGTAGCGGCGAAGAGGGCGACCGAGACGTGCGGCGAGAGCGCCGTGTCCGCCAGTGCGGCCCACGCGTCCTGATCGTAGGGCTTGATCGTGGGATGCTCTTCGGTGAGCCCCAGCTTGACGCGCACGAAGGCGTTCAGATGGCTGTCGGCCATGTGATGCACCAGCTGCCGCACGGTCCATCCGCCGGGCCGGTAGGGGGCGTCGAAATCCGGCTCTTCGAGGCCGTCGAGCACGGCGGTGAGGCGGCTCGGCTGAGCGGCGATGCGGGCAATATGCTCGGCGCGTTCGGCGGCCGTGTACGTGTCACGTCGGGCGAAGCGCCCAATGGGATAGCTGGGATCGATCTGGTCGACGGTCATGCCGGAATGTACTCGCCGTCCGTATTCGGCACGACGCGTCCGACCGTCGCGCCACCGGTGACGGTAGCGCGACGGCAACGAGTGGCTCAGGCTACTGAGCTGCGCCCGCGGAAAGACCGGTAAATGAAGAGCAGCAGCACCGCGCCAACGATGGCCGCGATGAGTCCAGCCGCCTCGCCCGGCTGATACCAGCCGACCGCGCGACCGAGGAAGGTGCCGAGCATCGCGCCGGCCACGCCGAGCAACATGGTGATGATGATGCCGCCCGGATCACGGCCGGGCATGATCGCCTTCGCGAGCGCGCCGGCGATGAGGCCGATAAGGGCAGTCCACAAAAGTGACATGATAAACTCCGTTGGTGGGAACGAGGCGTACGTCACGTTCGGACGCACGCCGCTCACCCCAAGGAAGCACGTACGGTGCCACGACCCACGATACCTGGCGCACCATGTTGCCCCATGTTGCACCATGTTGCGGCGACGCCTTCCGTGCGGCGGTGACGGGGCATAGCATTGCCCTGTCAATCCTGCCTTGCTCACTCCGCTGCTGGAGCTCCGCACCATGCTGTCGCTCTTCTCCGGGCGCCCCCTCCCCCGCGCCCGGTCCCGCCGACGCGTGCTCGTCACGTTCCTGGTCGCTGCCGCCGCCCTAAGCTTCCCGAGTCGCGATGTCGCGGCCCAAGCCAAGCCGGCGAAGTGGTCCCCCCTGTTCGACGGCAAGACGGTCGCCGGGTGGCACAACTACGACACGCCCGGCAAGCCGGTGACCGGCTGGACGATGGAGAACGGCGTACTCATTCGTACCGGTGACGGCGGCGACCTCACGACCGACAAGCAATACGGCAATTTCGAGCTCGAGCTCGAATGGAAGGTGGAGAAGGGTGGCAACAGTGGTGTGATCTATCGCATCGATCACGCCGGCGAGAAGAGCTACCTCAGCGGTCCCGAAATGCAGATTCTCGACGATGCCGTGCATCGCGACGGCAAGAACCCGCTCACGTCGGCGGGCGCCAATTACGCGCTGCATCCGGCGCCGCGCGGCGTGGTGAAGGCCGCGGGCGAGTGGAACAGCGCGCGGCTGGTGGTGAACGGCACGCACGTCGAGCACTGGCTCAACAACACCAAAATGGCCGAGTACGAACTCGGCTCTGCCGACTGGGACACGCGGCGCAAGGCGAGCAAGTTCGCCACCGCCGAGAAGTACGGACGCGCGACGCGTGGGCATATCGCGCTGCAAGATCATGGAGATCGGGTGTATTTCCGTAACGTTCGCATCAGGGAGTTGCCGTAATGAGCACGAAGACCAGACTGTCGATCATGATGTTCCTGCAGTACTTCGTGTGGGGATCATGGTTCGTGACGATGGGCACGTATCTGGGCGCGACGCGCGGGTTCACCGACACCCAGATCGGTAGCGCGTACGGAGCCACGGCCATTGCCGCCATCGTGTCGCCGTTTTTCATGGGCATCGTGGCCGACCGCTTCTTTGCCTCGGAAAAGCTGTTGGCCGTTCTGCATCTCGTTGGTGCGGCGCTGATGTTCCTCATGTCGCAGCAGACGGAGTGGAGTGCGTTCTATCCGTTGCTGCTCGCGTACGCGTTCTGCTACATGCCCACGCTGTCGCTCACGAATTCCATTTCGTTGCACAACGTGACCGACTCGACGCGCGATTTCCCGATCATCCGGGTATTCGGCACGATCGGGTGGATCGTGGCCTCCGGCGTCCTCGTGGGCTTCGTGCTGAAGGCCGACAAACTCGCCATTCCCATGCAGATCTCGGCCGCGGGATCGGTGGCGCTCGGCCTCTTTGCGTTGCTGCTGCCACACACGCCGCCGCGTGCGGCCGGCGCTCCGTTCAGCGCGCGTGACGCGTTGGGGCTCGATGCGTTGCAGCTCCTCAAGCGCCCCGACTTCGTCATCTTCGTGCTGGGGTCGTTCCTGCTGTGCATTCCGCTGCAGTTCTACTACGCCTTCGCGAATCCGTTCATGAATGAAATCGGCGTGCCGAACGCCGCGGGCATCATGTCCTTCGGTCAGGCGTCGGAAGTCGGCTTCATGCTGATGCTGCCCTTTGCGCTCCGCCGCCTCGGCATCAAGTGGATCATGCTGGTTGGCATGCTGGCGTGGGGACTCCGCTACTTCGCGTTCAGCCGTGGTGATGCGGGTGGTGGCATGGCGCTCATTTATGCCGGCATTCTGTTGCACGGCATCTGCTACGACTTCTTCTTCGTCGCTGGCCAGATCTACACCGACGAAGTGGCTGGTCCGAAGATTCGCGCGGCCGCACAGGGCTTCCTCAACCTCGTCACGAACGGTGTCGGCTACTTCGTTGGCGCGTCCGTGTCCGGCAGTGTCGTGAACCGCTATGCGACGACCTCGGCCGCTGGCGCCCCGTCGCACGACTGGTTGCAGGTGTGGCAGATGGCAGGCATCGGCGCGCTCGTCGTCTTTGCCGTGTTCCTGGTCCTCTTCCGTCCATCGGCGACGGTTAATCGCGCCGCCGCAGCGCACTGAAGTGACACCTTTACGCGCCTTGGAAGCGCCTGTACCCGTCGCGCCGCTGGCGGGTGGCGTGCTGGTCGAGGCGTGTTGCGATTCGGTGTACACGGCACTCGCGGCGCAGGACGCGGGGGTCGGCCGAATCGAGTTGTGCGGACCGGGCGATGGTGGCACCACGCCATCGCTCGGTCTCATTGCGCGATGTCGTGACCTGATCACGATTCCGCTGCACATCATGATCCGCCCGCACACGCGGGACTTTCGCTATCGCGACGACGATGTCGACGTGATGGCCAACGACATCGTGACGGCGCGTACTCTTGGCGTCGATGGCATCGTGTTGGGGCCGCTGCAGCAGGACGACACGGTGCACGCGCTGCAGCTCACACAACTCGCGGCGTTGGCGCGTCCCATGAAGGTGGTGTTTCACCGCGCCTTCGACCGGACGCCCGACGCCTTTGCCTCGCTGCATGTACTCATGCACGCAGGCGTCGACATGATTCTGACCAGCGGGCAAGCACCAACCGCGCTCGACGGTGCCGCGACGCTCAACGCCCTCCGTCAGCGCGCCGGTGACCGGCTCACGATTCTCGCCGGCGGCAATGTGCGTGGCACGACGGTGCGCGAGCTGGTGCAACGCACCGAGCTGCGACAGGTGCATGCGCGGGCCACCGATCCGACCATTGTGCGCGATGTCGTTCGCGCGCTGCAACTCACGTAACCGTTCCCATGACGACCGTTGCTGTACGCCTCCTGGCGGCGCTGACGTTCTCCGTCGCTGCCGTTGAACTCTCCGCGCAAGGCGCCCTCGGCGATCGGTACGCCGTCATTCCGCGCCCAGGTGTGCTCACGCCACAAAGCGGCGCCTACACCATCACGCGCAGCACGACCATTGCTGCCAGTCCGGCGTTTGCGTCGGTAGCGCGCCGCTTCGTGCGCGATGTGGCGAACCCCACGGGTTTCGATCTTGTGGTGCGTCCCGCCACGGCCGCCGCGCAGGGCATCGTATTGCGGAAGGTGACAGGGTTGGGCGACGAAGCGTACCGGCTGGACGTGACGAGCAACGGCATCATCGCCGAGGCCAGCACGCCGGCAGGCGCATTCTACGCGCTCGAGACGGTCAAGCAGCTGCTGCCCCCGGCCATCTATCGCGATGCGCCGATTCCGGGCACCGTGTGGTCGGTCCCCGCGGTGCATATCGAAGACGCGCCGCGCTTTACCTGGCGTGGGTCGCACCTCGATGTATCGCGGCACTTCATGCCGAAGGCGTTCGTCAAGAAATACATCGACTTGCTCGCGCGCCACAAGCTCAATCGCTTTCACTGGCATCTCACCGAAGACCAGGGCTGGCGCATTGAAATCAAGAAGTACCCACGCCTCACCGAAGTGGGCTCGTGCCGCCCGCAGACGCTCGTGGGCTCGCACACCGACGATCCGGCCAAGCAGGTGTTCGACGGCACGCCGCACTGCGGCTTCTACACGCAGGATGATGTGCGCGAAGTGGTGGCGTATGCTGCGGAACGCATGATTACGGTCGTGCCGGAAATCGAGATGCCGGGGCACGTGCAGGCTGCGGTGTATGCATACCCGTTTCTGGCCAGTACCACCGATTCCATTCCGGGACTGCGCACCATCTGGGGTGTGAGCAAGTACATCCTGAATCCGTCGGACAGCAGCGTCGCGTTCATGCAGGACGTGCTGAGCGAAGTGCTCACGCTCTTCCCGTCGCCGTGGATTCACATTGGCGGCGACGAAGCCGTGAAGGATCAGTGGAAGGCCAACCCGCAGATTCAGGCGCGCATCAAGTCACTCGGCCTCAAGGACGAGCACGAGATGCAGAGCTGGTTCATCAAGCAGATGGACACCTTTCTCACCGCGCGTGGACGTCGATTGATCGGCTGGGATGAAATTCTCGAAGGCGGCCTCGCCCCCAACGCCACCGTGATGAGCTGGCGTGGTATGGACGGTGGCATTGCCGCCGCGAAAGAAGGTCACGATGTCGTGATGGCGCCGGGGAGCCATACGTACTTCGATCATTACCAGTCGCAGGACAAGAAGAGCGAGCCGCTGGCGATTGGCGGCTTTACCAACATCGAGAAGGTGTACAGCTTCGAGCCGGTGCCGCCGTCGCTCACTGCCGACGAGGCCAAGCACATTCTGGGCGCGCAAGCGCAGCTGTGGACGGAGTACATCCCCGACCCGCGGAAGCTCGAGTACATGGCGTACCCGCGATTGGTCGCGCTGTGCGAAGCGTTGTGGAGCCGCAAAGACCGGCGCGACTACGGCGACTTCATGACCCGCCTGCCAGTGCACCTCAAGCGGTTGGATGCACTGGACGTGAATTATCGAAAGCTCGACCGGGCGAAGGTTACGCCGTAGTTACGGCTTCCAGGTCCCCTGCCCGACCTGCGGCACGAACTTGTCGACGCCATTCTCCTTGTACTCGAGCGTCTTGCCCAACTCGGCGCTCTTATACGCGTGCATGAGAATGCGCACGACATCGAGGCCATCGTGCCACGTGAGCAGCGGCTTCTCCTTGCCCAGGAAGGCGCGCACGAAGTGGTTGTCTTCGGCTTCGTAGCCGTAAGCAATCGCTTCGTTCACCACCACCGGCATCTGCCCCTGCTCGGCCATCTGCTTCTCGACGATATCTTCGCCGGTCTTGCCCTTCACGGCGCGTGAGAAGAAGAGATCGAGTCCCGATTCGAGCGTGTTCCACTTCATCGAGTATTCGGGGCCGAGCAACTCAGCGCTGAGCCGGAGGCCAGGTCCGACGAAGCTCCACGACGTGGTGGCTTCACCAATGGCCATGCGGCCTTCGGGCGTTTCGAATTCGATGTTCACGCTGGCGAAGTCTTCCGACGGCGCCTTGAGGAAATCGACTTTCATGTCGCGCTTGAGCTGCGCGGCGTACTGCTTCTGCGTCCACTTGAGCGACGCGATGTGACCGGTAACGCGCTTGACCTTGAGGTCGGAGAGCGGCTTGCCGGGCTCGGAGAGCAACTGGCGCACGACGAGCGCCGAGTGGCACATCATGTCGTTGAGTACGCCGCCGCCCTGCTGAATGCCGTTCCAGAACCACGGGCCGTGCGGACCGCTGTGCTCTTCGGCGGCGCGCGCGAGATACGGACGACCCGAGTTGGCGGCGCCGCGCTTCCAGATGAGGTTGTGGCCCACGGCCACCTGTGGCGAGAAGAACTGATTTTCAAGATAGCCGTGCATGATGCCGGCCTTCTCGACGAGCTTGAGAATGTGCTTCGCTTCGGCAACGGTGCGCCCGAGCGGCTTCTCGCACGCGATGCCCTTGAGCGTGCCCTTCCCGCTCGTCACCGCGTCGACGATTTCTTCGACGTTTTCGATGCGCGCGTGATTGGGGCCGTTGAGCCAGATCGCGTCGATCCGCGGATCGGCAACCATGTCGGTGATGGTCTTGTACGCCTTGGCGTCGCCGACATCGAGATCACGCGCGTACTTGGCCGCCGATGCGGCGTTCTTGGCGTTGGGGCTCCATACGCCGAGCACGTCGGCGTCGCGAACGTAGCGGAAGCCCTGCATGTGAAAGCGGGCGTTGAAGCCGGATCCGATGAATCCGATACCGAGGCGCTGGCCAGACATTCGTCGATGGTGGTTCGGGGGGAGTGCGTTACTGAAAACCGGGGGACCTGCACGAAATTACCACGCCGTATGGAACGGCGTACAGTCTCTCGGGGCTAGTGGGACGGCGACGACGCGGCGTTGGCCCGCTCCCGTTCAACCAGGAGGCGCCGAAGAATCTTTCCCGAGGGGGATTTGGGGATGCTTTCGACGAACTCCACCAGCCGCACCTTCTTGTACGGCGACACGTGTTCCGCCACGTAGGCCATGACCTGCGCCTCGTCGATGTCGCTACGGCGCACGATGAACGCCTTGGGAATTTCGCCGGCGTCGGCGTCGGGGACGGGGATGACGGCGGCGTCGGCGATGAGCGGGTTGGCAAGGAGCAAGGCTTCGAGCTCCGCGGGGGCCACCTGCAGCCCCTTGTACTTGATGAGCTCCTTCACACGATCGACCACGTGGTACCAGCCGTCTTTCTCCACGGCGACATCACCGGTCTTGAACCAGCCGTCTGGCGTCAGGCACGCTGCGGTGGCCTCGGGCTTGTTGAAGTATCCCTTCATGACCTGCGGCCCGCGAATCCAGAGCTCGCCGCGCTCGCCCGACGCGACGTCCGCACCAGTGTCGGGATCGACGAGACGACAGTCCGTGCCCGGAATGCTCGGCCCCACCGACCCGGTATCGGCCGACGTGGTGGTGAAGGGATGGAAGTGCGTGACAGGGCTGGTTTCGGTGAGCCCATACCCTTGTCGCACCAGGCATCCGAGTCGCGCGGCACAGGCGTCGGCGAGGTCGGCACCGAGTGGGGCGGCGCCACTCATGATGACGCGCACGCTGCTCACGTCGAAGCTCGCCACGATAGGGTGCTTCGCCAGCGCCAGAATGATGGGCGGCACCAGATTCATGTAGCTGATGCGATGCTTCGTGATGGTGCCGAGAAACTGTTCGAGATCGAAGCGCGGCATGCTGACGATCGTCGCGCCCTGTGAGAGCGCACCGCCGAGCACGACGACCATGCCGTAGATGTGAAAGAACGGCAGCACGCCAATGACGGTGTCGTTGGCGGTCATGCCCATTCCGGCCGCGTCGCACTGCACGAGGTTGGCGACGAGGTTGCGGTGCGTGAGCATGACACCTTTGGGCACGCCCGACGTGCCGCTGGAGTACGGCAGCGCACACACGTCGGTGGCGGGGTCGATGTCGACACGCGGTGGTGTGTCGCCATGCGCAAAGAGCGCGGCGTAGGGCGTGGCGCCGGCGGCTTCACCGAAGACCACGATGTCGCGCACGGTGCCGGCGATCTTTGCGGCCGTGCTGCACTTCTCGTAGAGATCGGGGATGGTGACGAGCATGACCGCTTTGCTGTCGGCGAACTGCGCCCCGATTTCTTCGGCCGTCGCGATGGGATTGACGGTGCTGCAGACGGCGCCGATGAGTGTGACGGCGTAGAAGACGACGGCGAAGTCGGGGATGTTCGGGCTCACGAGGCCGACGACATCGCCTTTGCGAATGCCCTTGGCGTGGAGGCCGGCGGCGACCGCACGGACGCTGCGTTCGAGTTCAGCGTAGGTGAGCGATCGGCCGCTAGCCGCGCAAACGATGGCCGTCTTGTCGGGGTGCTGCGCGGCGCGACGCAACACGAACGGCACGAGCGTCGTGTCGGGAATGTCGACGTCGGGATACGGGCTCGCGATCACGCGCATGTCGTGGTCTTGGTCGGGGGTATGGTCGGGGCACAGCCACTACGGTCGGGGCACAGCCACCACGGTCGGGGTACTGCCACCACGGTCGGGGTCTACCGGCGGTCGGGGTCTGGGCCGGGTCGGGGTCTCACTACAGTCGGAGGGGCGGTCTTGGGGCCTTGCTTCGCTCGGCGGTCGGGGTCGGGGTCACACTGTCGGGGCATGGGTCTGGGGCAGCCCCGACAGGTTTTCCCGAACCCCGACCGCGACCGCGACCGCGACGGAGGGTCCCCGACCACGACGCGCCAGCAAAGCGCCGCGCCCGACCCGAGCCCGTCCCCCGACTGTTTGTAGACCCCGACTGTGGTGGCAGTACCCCGACTGTCGTGGCAGTGCCCCGACCGTAGTGGCTGTACCACGACCACACCCAAGACCCCGACCCAGACGAGCGTTAGCGGTCCAGCAACACGAAGGCGCGAAGCGGCGCGCCTCCCACGTTGTTGTCCGCCGCGACAATCGTGCGCACCGTGTTCGCCACCAACGCGAGCGACGCCACGTTGATCGCCACCGCCCCTGCCCGTGCCGCCGCCGCCGTCCCCGCCGGCACGACACGCACCTGGTACGTTCCCGGCGCCACGGCGAGGTACGCCGACGCCGTGCGCACGCTCACGTTCGCGAGCGT
>CANGXD010000031.1 GCA_947457545.1 Gemmatimonadaceae bacterium | reverse complement strand
GTGTACACGCCACCAGCACCGCCAGCCACACCGAGCGCTGAATGCCGGCCACCATGCGCTGTGCGCCGGAGGGCCGAGGCAAGCTACCCGGAAGTTGATACACAACGCCCACGCGTGTTTGCGCTGACGAAATCAGCGGTACACCGCTCACCATGAGGCGCTGCAGCTGTCGTTCCCCGTCGTGTTCGATCGTGCGCGTGAGATCGATATCGCCGTTCGGGGTCATCCTGATATCTGCCTCCCGTAACGAGGGCACCGATGATGCGACGAACGTGCCCGCGGTATCGAGCACGAGCAGTTCAAGCGAGTCACCCGTTTGCACCGACAGCCGTCGCAGTCTGGCACTGCTCTCTGGCGTACGCAGCACGGGCCACGCGGCGACGAGACTGTCCGCGAGACGCTGCTGCGTGGCGCCGGCACCCGGCGACGGCAATCGCGCTTCGAACTGCGCCAGCTCGAGACGGGCGGATCGACTCGAGAGGGCGCCGACCACAAGGATGGCCACCACGAACAGCGGCCATACCGACAGGAAAATGCGTGCACGCAGACTGCGCATCAGCGCCGGTCTCCGGTACGGCGTTGCGGCATCCGATATCCCACGCCAAAGACTGTCTCGATATAGCCCGCGCCAAGTTCACCGTGTGCCAGCTTCTTGCGAATGCTGCTCACGTGTACATCCACAGTCCGATCGAGCTGATGGCCACCGTCCGTGGGTAACCGGGTCAGCAGCTCCGCACGTGAGAACACGAGTCCGGGACGCGCCAGCAGGGCGGCGAGCACCGCGTACTCGCTGGGGGTCAGATCTACCGGCACATCGGCGACCCGGAGGTCGCGGCGGGCGTGGTCAAGCACCAGATCGGCGTATCGTACCGGCGCGGACTCCACCGGCGGTGAACGTCGTAGCACTGCTTCCACGCGTGCGACCAGTTCCCGCGGGCTGAACGGCTTGGTGACATAGTCGTCGGCCCCCATGGAGAACCCCTGCAGCCGGTCTTCCTCCATGGTGCGCGCGGTGAGAAAAATGATGGGCGTCGACGCCGTGGCGCGGACCTGCTGCGCGATTTGCAGGCCGCTCACTCCGGGCAGCATGATATCGAGCACCAGCAAATCGAACGTTTCCCCCTCCAGGCGCTCCAACGCCTGCCGACCGGAGCGCTCCGTCGACACGCGATACCCCGCGTGCGTCAGGTACAGCGCCACCAGGTCGGCCGTCTTGGCATCATCTTCCACCACGAGCACGGTGGCCCGTCGTGGTTCAGGGGAGTCAGAAACCGTCATCTGATATTCATAGCACGCAGATGTTAACACCGTGTGAAGAGCAAACGAACACAGTGCACCTTGCGATCTTCATACGGTCTTCACGACCACGTGGTTAGTTGTCAGCAGAACGCGTATCCCTTCCGCATCAATTCGGAGATCCCTGTATGCCCGTTATGCACGTCTGGCCGCGCCCGCGCCGCGCGCTCATCCTTCAATGCGCCATTGTCGCGACCGGGGCGAGTGTCGTCCTGTCGCCGCCGGCCGGCGCACAGGCTGGCGCGCCGCCGGCCATGGTGAGACGCGAGATGGGACCGCCGCCGATCTCTCAGGCGGACCTTCGCGAGAAGGTGAAGACCCTTGTCGAGTCACGGACCAAAGAGGGTCGCTTCTCCGGTACGATCCTGCTGGCGCAAGAAGGAAAGCTCGTGTTCGAAGGCGCTTACGGTTTTGCCGATCGCGAAGCGCAGCGCCCGATGACGATCGGCACCATCATGAATGTGAGTTCGATTGGCAAGCTGTTCACGCAGATTGCCGTCGGTCAGTTGGCGGCGGCGGGCAAGTTGTCGCTCGACAGCAGCATTGCCACCTACTGGCCCGACTACCCTGATCGTGTCGCGGCGCGCAAGGTCACCATCCGTCACCTGCTCTCGCATCGCTCCGGCATCGAAGGCGACATTTTTGCCAACCCGCTCACGCTGCGCAGCAACCGCGACAACATACCGGCCGCCACGAGCAAGCCGCTGGCGTTCGAACCCGGCACGGATCAGGAATACTCCAACGCGGGCTATGTGGTGCTCGGCGAAATCGTGGAGCGTGTGTCGGGAGAGGTGTATCACGAGTACATCCGTCGGCACGTCTTCGCTGCCGCCGGCATGACGGCCAGTGCGTTTCCTGCCATCGACTCGTTGCCGGCAAACGCCGCCAATGGATACACGTGGGGGGTGCCCCCCAACGCACCACCTCCGGCCGTGCTACCGCCGCTGCGTCGTAGCGCGTCCATGCAGCCGCGGCGTGGGAGCGCTGCCGGCGGGGCCTACGCCAACGTGCACGATCTGCTCCGGTTCCTCGTCGCGCGTCGTGAAGGCACTCTAGGTGTCCCCGCGCGCCGTGGGCAGGAGATGGCAGCCGGCGGGAGCCCCGGTTCGAATGCGTTGATCGCCGAGGGGCTTCCTGGTGGCTACGACGTCATCGTGCTGGCGAACCTCGATCCGCCAACGGCCGGCATGATCGTCGATTCGGTGGAGTCCTGGCTTGGCGGCGGTCGCGGCCCTGGCGGCCCCGGCGCCCCTGGTGAAGAGCGTGTTGGTGGACCGCGTATCATCATGCGTGCTCCCGGCCAAGGCGGCGACATGCCGCCACTGCCGGAAGGCCCGCTGCAGACGACGCTGCCGGAGACGCCACAGGGACGTGCGGCTGCCGCCTATCTCCGCGCCTTCTCCAGCGGCGATGTGCCCACCATGCGCGCGTTCATCGACACCCAGATCACGAAGGACGGCCGCAGCCTCGACGAGCGGGTCAGTCGCTATGAACAGATTTTCGCGGACATGGGGACGCTGACATTTGTCGGCGTGCGCATCGCGCCGGACAACTCCTTCGCCATGCAGGTCAATTCGGTGCACCAGGGCGAACTCACGATGCTGATGTCGTTCGAGCCCGTCGCGCCGTTCCGGATTGCCGGCGTGCAGTTTCGCCTTATGCGCTGACGGCGGCCCGACGATGCCGGACCGCTCCATCATGGTCCGAAGTGGCACGTCAACGATTCGCACCCGGGTGGCCGTAGTACTGACCGTGGACGTCTGCGAACGGTAGTTTCGCAGCGCGGACGTCACCGCGTCAGTTCAGCTACTCGGCAGCGCCTTGCCGGTCCCTCACCCCTCCCCAGGAGAGACCATGTTCGGCCGTCGTGCGTGCGTGGCGTGGGCGTCGTTGACGCTTGCGTGGAGTTCGACCGTGTTGTCGGCGCAGGACCGCCGGGCGGCGCCCAATCCGTCGGCGGTCGCGCGGGTCCGGGCGCAGTATGTGAAGCGGGAGTTGTACATCCCCATGCGCGACGGCACGAAGCTGTTCACGACGATCTTCACGCCCCGGGATACGGGCGCGCGGGTGCCCATTCTGCTCATGCGTACGCCGTACGGCATTGCCCCGTACGGCGCCGATGCATATCCCGTACAGCTGGGGCCGTTTCCCGAGCTCGACAGCGAAGGGTGGATCTTCGTCAATCAAGATGTGCGCGGCCGCTACATGAGCGAGGGGCACTACTCGTTCATGACGCCACACCGGGGGCCGCAGCGCGCCAGTGGCGTGGTCGATGAATCCACCGACACGTACGATACGATCGAGTGGATCCTCAAGAACGTCTCGCACCACAATGGCCGCGTGGGCACGTGGGGCAATTCCGCGCCCGGCTTCTTTGTCGCGGCCGGCATGCTCGACGCGCATCCGGCGCTCAAGCTGGCGTATCCGTCCGCGCCGATGATCGACTGGTGGATGGGCGACGACCGGCACATGAACGGGCTCTTCAAGTTGTCGCAGACGTACAACTTCATGAAGAACTTCGATCAGCCGCGTACCGGTCCGCTCACCAGCTATCCGGCCGGCCCCGATGCCGGTACCACCGACGGCTATGCGTGGCACCTCGGCGTTGGTGCGATGTCCAAGTACGGACCGGGGCCGTTGCAGGGGCGGGTGGCGTTCTGGGACTCCATTACCGTGCATCCGGACTACGACGCGTTCTGGCAGTCTCGCGCGCTGTGGAAGCATGTGAAGAACGTCTCGCCGGCCGTACTCCTCGTGGGTGGCTGGTACGACGTCGAAGATCCCTATGGCATGCTGCGCCTCAACAAAAGTCTGCGGGAACAGAGTGCGGGCACGCGACAGATGTTCGTGGTGGGGCCGTGGTCGCACGGCGGATGGAATCGCGCGGACTTTCCCACCTTCGGTGCGTTCTCCAACGGCGGCCCGACGGGCGCGTTCTTCCGCGACTCGATTGGCAAGCCCACGTTCCGCTGTCTGCTCAAGGACGATTGCCGTGGCGGCAGCTTCGGAGGCGCGCTGGTGTTCGAAGCCGGCACGAACCGCTGGCGAAAGTTCGACGCGTGGCCGCCGAAGTCGGCGCAAACGCGTGCGCTGTATTTGCGGGAGAACGGACGCGCCGAGTTTCGTGCGCCAGCCGTGGCAGGCAACGCAGCGGCTGACCAGTACGTGAGTGATCCCGCGAAGCCAGTGCCCTATACCATGGGCAATACGTTCGGCTTCAATGCCATGTACCCGACCGAAGATCAGCGCTTTGCGTCGCGTCGTCCGGACGTGCTGGTCTATCGATCGGATGTGCTTACGGAAGACGTCACCGTCGCAGGACCGGTGTCGGCGCTGCTGCACGTGGCCAGCACCGGTACCGATGCCGATTTCGTGGTGAAGATCATCGATCAGTACCCCGACAATGCCGCGCCGGAGTTCGACGGCGGTCCGCGTCTCGATAGCTACGAGCGTCTGGTCCGTCCGGGTGTGGCGCGTGCGCGCTGGCGCCGTGGCTATGACCGCAGTGTGCCGCTCTCAGCGGGCGTTGCGGACACCATGCGTGTGCCGCTCGACGATGTGTTTCACACCTTTCGCAAAGGACATCGCATCGTGGTCCATGTGCAGAGCACGTGGTACCCCGCGGTCGATCGCAATCCGCAACGGTTCGTGCCCAACATCTACAAGGCCACCGACGCCGACTTCCAACGGGCCACCATGACGGTCTTCCGCTCAACGGCCCGTCCGTCTCACCTCATGCTTCCCATTCTCACCCCATAACCCGGCACCCCGCGTATCGCCGCTGTCCCGCACACCACTCGCTGCTCGATCCCTCCTTCCCTCACAGGAGACGCTTCATGACCGGAGTTCTCAAGCGCGCAGGGCTGCTTATGGCAGGCCTCGCGCTGTCCGCCAGTACACTGCTCGCGCAAACGCGCACGATCACCGGCAAGGTGCTCGAAGAAGGGTCCCGCGCGCCGATTGCCGCGGCGCAGCTGCAGGTGCAAGGCACCAACATCGGCACGCTGACGCGCGACGACGGCGCGTTCTCGATTGTCGGGGTGCCATCCCGCGAGATCGTGCTTGTGGTGCGTCGCATCGGCTATCCGCTCACGCGCATTACGCTCGAGGCGAATCGCAACACGCTCGAGATCGTGCTCAAGAAGGATGTGCTCAATCTCGATCAGGTGGTCGTGACCGGTCAGGCCAGCGGCATTTCGCGGCGGAACCTGGCCAACGACGTGGCCAGCGTGAGCGGCGCCGACATGAACAAGGTGTCGGCGCAGTCCATCGAAAACGCCATGCAAGGCAAGATCGCGGGCGCGCAGATCGCACAGTCTACCGGTGCCCCGGGCGGCGGCAATCGTATTCGCATTCGCGGTATCTCCTCGATTCTCGGGTCGGCGCAGCCGCTGTACGTCATTGACGGTGTCATCGTCACCGACGTGTCCATCGGTTCGGGCACGAACAAGGTGACACGTGCGGCGGGCACCGGCATTTCTGTCGGTAACCAGGAAGCGCCGGTCAATCGCATCGCCGACCTCAATCCGAATGACATCGAGAATGTCGACGTCCTCAAGGGATCGGCGGCGGCGGCCATTTACGGATCCAAGGCGTCGGGTGGTGTCATCATCATCACGACGAAGCGTGGCAAGGCGGGCAAGCCGCGCTTCGCGTTGCGCATGGGCGCCGGCACCTCCGAGTTGGCCTATCGCAACGGCTCGCGCCGCTTTCAGACACTCGACGACGCGGTGCGTGTGTTCGGTGCCGGCATTACACCGTTCTACGACCCGAATCGCTTCCTCGATTACGAATCGCTGGCCTACGGCAATACGCCCGTCAACTCCGACCTCTCGCTCAGCGTGAGCGGCGGAACCGATGCTACCAAGTACTTCGTGTCGGCGAGCCGCCGCAACGAAGAGGGCATCGTGGACAACACCTTCTCCCGCAAGACCAACGTGCGGGTGAACCTCGATCAGCGCATCTCGAAGCGTCTCAACTTGCAGGTCGGTAACGAAATCCTGAACAACGCGAATGATCGTGGTCTGTTCGGCAACGACAACGCCGGCAACTCCATCGCGTACTCGCTCACCAAGATTCCAAGCTTCCTCGATCTCCGTCGCAACGCCGACGGAACGTGGCCGGTGAATCAGTTCTATCCGTCCAACCCGCTGCAAACCATCGATCAGTTCAAGAACGGCGAGAACGTCTGGCGCAACATCACGACCGGCCGCCTCACCGCCGACCTCATGACGGGTGAACGCCAAACGTTGCAGTTCATTGCCTTCGGTGGTGTGGACCTGCTCAATCAGAGCAATCTCATTTACTCGCCGCCGACGCTGCAGTTCGAGCCGGTCGACGGATTGCCCGGTACCAGCGGCAACTCCAAAACGACAAACCTCCAGCGCAACCTCAACCTGAACATGGTGCATGGCTGGACGCCAAACTCCTCGTTCAAGGTCACGTCGCAGGTAGGTACGCAGTTCGAAGATCGCGACTTCAATCAGACGCGTGCCTCGGCGCAGAACCTGCTCGGCGGTCTCGAAGTGGTCACGTCGGGCACGGTACGTGACATCGATGAGTCTCGTCTGCGCGTGCAGGACTTCGGTGTCTTTGCGCAAACGGAAGCGCTGTGGAACGAGAAGCTGTTGCTCACGGTAGGCGCCCGCGCCGATCGCAGCAGCAACAACGGCGATCCGGGCAAGTTCTTCCTCTTCCCCAAAGCCGCCAGCTCGTATCGTTTCCCGAACCTTCTCGAAGGGATCATCGACGAAGCCAAGCTGCGCGTCGCGTACGGCGAAACTGGTAACCAGCCGCTGTACGGGCAGAAGTTCACGAACCTCGATCTCTCGAGCGTCGGCGGTTTGGGCGCGTTCCGCGTCGGTTCCGTGCGCGCCGCGTCGGATCTCCGCCCGGAACGTCAGCGTGAGTTCGAAGGCGGTATCGACCTGAACCTGCTGCGCAACCGGGCCACGTTTGCCGTGACCGGCTTCCGCCGCAACATCTCCGACCTGCTCATCACCCGCACGCTTGCTCCGACGACGGGCTTCAGCAGCGAAACGTCGAACGGCGCCGAGATGCAGGTCACTGGTGCTGAGGTGTCGATCAACGCTTTCCCGGTACAGACTCCGACCTTCAGCTGGTCGTCGCGACTCAACTGGGGCACCAATCGCTCCAAGGTGACGAGCCTCCCGGTGCCGACGTTCCTGCTGGGTACGCCGCAGGTTGGTGCCGTGCGTATCGAGCAGGGCAAGTCGGCGACGCAGCTCATTGGTAACGACACGCTGCCGCAGTCGGGCGGACGTGTGGTCGTGCCGGTCGTCATGGGCGATGGTAACCCGCTCTGGACCGCGGGCCTCAGCAACGAAGTGCGCTACAAGGGCATTTCGCTCTACGCACTCGTCGACCAGCAGAAGGGCGGTATGCTCGCCAACGGCACGTGGCGTCACTACGACCTTGGACAGAACTCGCGTGACTACGACGAGGTCGATGCTCTGGGCCGCAAGGTGGGTGAAGTCCGTCGGACAAGCTACCTGCAGGTCACGCGCATCTACTACCAAGACGCGTCGTACATCAAGCTGCGCGAAGTCACGCTGGGGTGGGATCTGCCACAGGCGTGGACGGCAGCGCTGTGGAGCGGCGCCAGCAATGCGAAGCTGTCGCTGAGCGGCCGCAATCTGGTGTGGTGGACGAAGTTCCGCGGTGGCGATCCGGAAGCGCAGAACTTCGGCGCCGGCAATGTGCCCGACGCCATTCAGCGCAACCGTGAGCTCGCCGCCTATCCCGCCAGCCGCAGCTTCTGGCTCAACTTCAGCGTGGACTTCTGATCATGACCGCGAATCGCAAGTCCTGGATGCGCGCGATCGCGCTCCTGGCCGGCTGCGCCACCGCCGTTGCCTGTAATGCTGCCGACATCGGCAACTTCAACAGTCCGAACACCTCGCAGCTCGAGGACAGCCCAAACGCCTCGACGGTGAACACCACCGTGGCGGGCGTGATTGCCGGCTCACGCGCTGGCGCCGGCACCTGGGCCAGTACGCTGGGTGTCTTCGGTCGCGAGATCATGAACCTCGACGGCGCCGAGCCGCGCAACGTTCTCGCACTGCTCATCGGTCCGCTCGAGCCCGGTGGCTTCGGCGTCGACGTAGGATGGACGAACAGCTACCGCAACCTCCGCACAGCTTACACCGTGCTCGAGGTGATCGACAAAGTCCCCGACTATACGGCCGCTCAGCGCAGTGCCGTCAAGGGGTTCGTGAAGACCTTCATCGCGCTCGAATATCTGAACCAGCTGCGTGTCCGCGACACGTTCGGTCTCGTGTTCGACGTACCGAAGAACCCGACGGAGCAGGGCGCGTTCGTCACGCGTGACGAAGGCTTTACTCGCACGGCGGCGTTGTTCGACGAAGCGCGCGCTGACCTCGCGGCGGGTGGTACGGCGTTTCCCTTTACGCTCACGACGGGCTTTGCCGGCTTCAATACGCCGGCCACGTTCCTGCGCGTAAACCGCGCCCTCAAGGCACGCCTCGAGACGTATCGCGGACGGTGGGCCGATGCCCTCACGGCGCTGAACGAATCGTTCATCAACACCGCGTCTGGCACGGCGGCGTCGCTCAACACCGGTGTCTTCCATGTGTACAGCACCGCGTCGGGCGATGCCACGAACCCGCTCTTCGATCCGGCGCCGCGTGCCATTGTCGCGGTTCCGGAGTTCCTCACCGAAGCACGTCTTCGCGCCGATGGCTCGCGTGACCTGCGCGCCTCCTCCAAGGCAATCGTGGGCAGCGTTCTGCTCGCCACGCAGGGGATCAGTTCGAATGTGCGTCCGACGGTCTATCCGACCAACGTCACGCCTATTCCGCTCATCCGAAACGAAGAGCTGATCCTCATGCGCGCCGAGGCGTACGTCGGACTGAACAACCGCGCCGCGGCGATCACGGACATCAACTTCGTCCGCACCAACTCAGGCGGACTCGCGCCGTTGGCCGCAGACTTCAGTGGCGATTTGGTCACCGAGCTGCTGTACGAGCGCCGCTACTCACTCTTCTTCGAGTACGGGCATCGTTGGGTCGATTCGCGTCGCTACAACCGCCTCGGCGATCTGCGTAAGCAGCTGCCGACGCACCGCGTCTTCCCGCTCGTACCCATTCCCGTGGACGAGTGCAACCAGCGTACGAGTGCGCTGCCACGCGGCTGCGTGAACGTACTCGGCAGCTGATTTACAATCTCTAAAAGCAGGACAGGTACGCAAAACGGGCGGCGTGATCTTCATGATCACGCCGCCCGTTCTGCCATGCGTCGTACCGTTTACTTGGCGAGTCCCTTTACGACCGTGCTGAGGGCACGCACCCGTGCCGATTCCGCGTTACCGGCGGCATCACGATCGAGCTGCGCGGCGAGTGCGGTGAGCTGTGAGGCACGCGCCGCGCCTTTGGCCTTCTCGGCTGCCGCCAGTTGGGCAACCACATTGGCAATCCATGGCTTCTGCACGCTGCTGTTGCGCGCGATCTGATCGGTGTACGCGCGCGCGACGACAAACGCCGCCGGCCAGACGAGCTTGGGCTGCTCCTGCGGATTGAAGTAGGTGAACTGCACCAGCTTGGCCGCGTCGAGTTCGTTCTGCGTGAGGAATTCGCTCGGGGCGAGTTCGAGAACGTCGAGTCCGCGCGCGATCTCGGAGCCGTAGATGTAGCCGTTGTACCAGTACGCCGACCAGTGACCGGCGCTCACCAACTTGGTGGAGTCGAGCGGACCACGATCGAAGTATGCGATTTCGTACGCGTGGTTGGGGTCGGTCCAGTCGAACACATTGATGCCGCCCTGATACCACGACTGCACCATGATTTCGCGACCCGGTACCGGGATGAGCGAGCCGTTATGGGCGACGCAGTTCTCCTGCGAGGATTGGGCCGCCGGGAGCTTGAAATAGCTTTGGAAAACGAGCGAGTCGCCCTGCCGGACGAACATCGCATCGGCGCCCCATTCCTTCTTGTCGGTGGCGCGGCAGCGAGGAGCGGTCCCGCCTCCCCACTCATCGCTGAAGAGCACCTTGCTGCCGTCATTGCTGAAAGTGGCCGAGTGCCAGGCCGACATGTTGGTATCGGCGGCAGCGTACAGGCGCTTGGGGTTCTTGATGTCGCGAATGTCGAGCAGAATGCCGTAGCCGCTGCAGGCACCGCCGGCGACACCGGCGGCCGGATAGGTCGTGATGTCGTGACACTGCGTGGGGCCGCGCCCCGCCACCGACGGCCGCTCGGGGGCGCCTTCTGGACGCACGCGGCGATCGGCCGGCGCGTCGCCATGCCGCACGGCTTCGCTGAGCCCTTCGAAAATGCGCGGCGAACTTACAATGGCGGCGGCTTCCGGATTCTTGACCGGGACCTTGATCACTTCGATGCGAAAGAGCGCCGAGTTCGGATCGACATCGGGGGACTTTGACGAACATCCGTCGAGCTCTTCATTCGAGCGGACACCGGCTGATCCGGACACGTAGATGTAGACGTTGTCCGGATCGTTGGGGTCGGTGACGAGCGTGTTGGTGTGCGACCCGCGACAGGTCTGTACCACCTTCACGGAGCGCGGCTTCTTGAGGTCGCTGATGTCGAAGATGCGAATGCCGCGTGCGCGTTCCTTGCTGACTTCGGCTTCCACGCCGGCGAGTCCGCAGTCGACACGTCCGGCCACGGCTTCCGCCGATACGAAGAGCAAGTTGCCGTAAACCGTCACGTCACTCTGCGAGCCGGGACACACAACGGCGGCGGCCAACTTGGGTTTGCGTGGGTTGGCGATGTCCCACACCTGCCAGCCGCTGTAGTTGCCCTGGAAGACGCGCGTGCCGCTGAAGGCCAGATCGGAATTCTTGAGACGTGCATCCGGCGCCACCTTGCTGAGGAAGGGGTCAGACGGCGGAGTCGTGGAGACCAGTTTCATGTTCCACGCGGCTTGTCCGGCGTCGAACCATCCGGCTTTGAGCCCCACGCGCGCATCGGGCGTGCCTTGCGCGAGCAGCATGGTGGGGATCGTGGCACCAACCACTGCGAGAGCGGTACGGCCAACGAGTTGGCGAAGCGGTGAGCGCATGGCGGAGGAGGGAAGGGAGTGAGGTGTGGTGGACGAGCGGTTGTTCAGCGGCTGAACACGAATCACGGGCGCGAGCGCTTGCGCAGCATCAGCTCCATGCGGTCGACTTCCGTACTCTGATCGGCGACGACATCGGACACGAACTTGAAGACATCGTCGTCTTGTGCTGCACCCTTGGCCTGCATGAGTTCATCCACCATGCTGATTGCGCCGCGGTGGTGCTGAATCATGTACGTCAGGAAGTACCAGTCGAACGCGGCGCCCTTGGACGAGCGCAGCGTATCGAGCTGCGCGGCATTGAGCATACCGGGCATGCTACCGGTGCTCGTGCCTGACATGGCCATGCCAGCGTGCCCCGCGTGCGCATCGTGCGCGGCATGGGCATCGCCCGGTTGCGGCACTTCCTGCTTGCGCGTGCGCAGCCAGCTTTGCATGAAGGCGATCTCGTCGGTCTGCGCCACCGCGATGCGACCGGCGAGCACCTTGACCTCAGGCCCGGCGCCGTTGGGCTCGGCCATCGCCGACATGGTAATGGCCTGCGCATGGTGCCCGATCATCCCCTGCATGAAGGCGACGTCTGCCGCCGTGTAGGGTGGAATACCATGATCGCGGTCGGCGAGTTGCGCCGGCGTCAGAGGGCGCGTCGTGCGCGCTCCGGTGCATGCGGCCATGGCGCCGACACTCAGCAGGGCGGCCACCACGCCGACACGGTGGCGAAGGCTTGGGAAAGACACAGCGGCAGCGGTTGGGGGAGGTGGAGCACGGCCGTGATGCCGGCAGAAAGAACTCCGTCAGAACATGCCTCCACAGTTCGCCGTCCGCCAATGTCGGACCGGCGCGCCAGCCGGTTGACAATCTTCGCGACGGCTGCAGAATCGGGGCAGCCCCTGTTGGTCATCCGTCTCCAGCCCTTCCACATGAAACCCGAACTGCTCGTCGCCACCGAGGTGGACTTCAGCCTGCTGCGCGGCACGCGACCCATCGCCGCCGGCGAATGGGATGATGTGCAGCGGGCGGAGGCCGAGCGGGTGGGCTTTGTCGTGACGCTGCGGCTGCATTTGCGTGGTGGGAAGACCTTCACCGCGCACGATGATGCGCCCGGGTGGGAAGATCTGCTCGGTCATGCCGAATCGGCGCTGCCGGCGTTCCCGCGCGCTCGAGACTGGGTTGACCCGCTCGAACAGGGCGGCGGGATGATCAGCATCTACACGCGGCCGAATGACTGACGGTCGAGCATCGGGACACCGTGTAGCGGGTGTGCCGGTGCTGATGGCGCGTCCGCCGGCGGCTATCACGACGCCGCTGCCAACCGTGCTCTGGTTCCATGGCTTTCGCGCCGATGCGTTGGCGCATGCGGCGGAGCTCGAACGATGCGCGCGAGCTGGTTTTCTGGCGGTGGGGATCGACGCCGTCGGGCACGGCGCCCGCACGGATTCCACTATCGCCGACCGCATCGCCCGTGATGGCGGCGCGATGCCGCTCATGCTCGAACAAGTCGAGCAGACCGTGCACGAGCTGCCGGCGCTGCTGCAGCGACTTGAGGCCGACGACGATGCCGATCTGTCATCGCTGTCGGTCGTGGGCATCTCCATGGGTGCGTTCCTCGTCTATCGCGCCATCGCGGCCGGTCTGTCACTGCGCTCTGCGATTGCGCTGCTCGGCAGTCCGGCGTGGCCGTCCGCGACGAGTGCACATCATTCGCCAGAGCGATTTCGGGACCTAGCGCTACTAAGCATCACGGCCGAAGCCGACGTCAGTGTTCCACCTGCTGCTGTCGTGCACTTTCACGCGGACCTCGATGAACGATATGGGGAGACGCTCATGCGTCGGCATGATGTGCTTCGCGGTGCCGGTCATTTGTTGGGAGCGAATGACTGGGCGCATGCCATGTCATTGACACATGCGTGGCTGGTGCACCACGGGACGTAAGCCGTCGCGCTGCGAGTCCACGCTGCGTGCTGCCGAAGCGCACAGCAGTTATTCTCCAGTATCCAGGTCGTGCTCCGCCCATAACCATCCGCTCCATATCCCGTGGCAATTCGCACGATGGTCAATCCGCTCGGCGCTGTTCTGCTCGGTCTGCTCAGTGCGGCCACTCTCGGCCTCGGAGCGCAGGCGGCACCACTCGCACGCACAAGTACCGGCCGCGTAGAGGGGCTCGCACTGCCAAGCGGTGTCGCACGATTCGCAGGCATTCCGTTCGCGGCACCGCCGGTGGGTACGCGCCGCTGGAAGCCACCGCAGCCGGCGGCGGCGTGGACTGGTGTCCGACCTGCGGTTCGTTTCGCGGATCAGTGCATGCAGGCACGCCCGTTCTCGGATATGGTGTTTCGCAACGACGGCACCAGCGAGGACTGTCTGTACTTGAACGTCTGGACCTCGTCGTCGGGCGCCACGTCAAAGATGCCCGTGCTCGTGTACTTCTATGGCGGTGGCTTCATCGCGGGCGATGGGTCGGAGCCGCGCTACGACGGCGAGGCGATGGCGCGCCGCGGCATTGTGGTGGTGACGCTCAGCTACCGGCTCGGTATCTTCGGGTCGTTCGCGCACCCGGATTTGGCGGCGGAGTCTTCGGTAAGGGCGACAGGCAACTACGGACTCATGGACCAGACAGCCGCGCTGCGCTGGGTCAAGGCGAACATTTCCGGGTTCGGCGGTGATCCATCGCGCGTCACGATTGCCGGAGAGTCCGCGGGTTCGTTCTCGGTCAGCGCACAGATGGCGTCACCGATGGCGCGTGGGTTGTTTGCCGGCGCGATTGGTGAAAGCGGATCGTTGCTGAATGAACGGAGCACCGTGGCCACGGCGGAGCGTGCACGGCAGGATGGCGAAAAGTTTGCACGTGTCGTCGGGGCCCCATCGCTCGCGCAGCTCCGCGCGTTGTCGGCGCACGAGCTCTTGGCGGCTTCGAGCCGAGACGATGTGCCACGCTTCGGCGCCTGCATCGACGGGGCATTTCTTCCCGAGTCTCCGAACGCGATCTTTGCGCGGGGCACGCAGGCGCCTGTGCCGTTGCTGGCCGGATGGAACTCCGAAGAGATGAGCGGTCAATCCCTCGTGCGTGAGCCGACGGCCGCGGCACTCGACTCGGCGTTGCAGCGGATATTCGGTGCGCGTGCGGTCGAGGCACGCGCGGTGTATGGCGGCTCGACGACACTGGAAGTAGCCCAAGCCGCCACCGATTTGGCGAGCGATCAGTGGATCGTCTACGGTACCTGGAAGTGGCTTGAAGAGCAGTCGCGCATTGCGCCGGTGTATCGCTACTACTTTGCGCGTGCCCGTCCTGCACCTGTAGTGCCCGAGCGGCCTCGCGCGCCGACTCCGTGGAGCAGTATTCCGCGTGGAGCCAACCACTCCGCCGAAATCGAATACGCGATGGGGAATCTGTCCGGCAATCCGGTCTACGCGTGGACCGATGCGGACCGCGCGGTGTCGGCGACGATGATGTCGTACTTCGAGAACTTCATCAAGACCGGCACGCCGAACGGCGCGGGGTTGCCGACGTGGCCCGTGGGTAAGGCGGATGCCTCGGGCACGGTTCAGCGCATGCGGATCGATGTCCAGAGTGGCGCTGAGCCCGAACCGCGGGCGCGTTATCTGTTCCTCAAGGCGACGGCGACGGCGCGCTAATCGTCGCGCGCTTTTCTCTTCGCGTCCACACTGCGACACGGTCGGCAATGTCACTACTCAAGAAGCTGTTCACTACACGACGCATGCTGCAGCTCGGCCTTGTCGTGGCCGGCGCGGCGTCCGGCGCCGTGTTCGGGCTGATCCTCACGCGACTCGGCAAGATTGCCGCGGGCGCCCCGCCGGCCACGCTCGACAACTACCTCTGGAACGCCGCTGTCTTCGCCGTCATGGCAGGCGTACTGAGCCCGCTCATTACATGGTCAGAGCTTCGACGCGTGCCACTATGGCGCACCGTCACGGAGCCGCTCGTCGCCGCGGTCGCCGGCGGTTGTGCCGCGATTATCGTGGGCGTCCCCCCACTCATCCTGCTGTTACCACCGGTTGGTCTGGCGCTTGGTCTCGCCAACCTGAAACGGCGATATCCGGAGCCGCAGATCGCCGCGGCATTGGAGCCCGGTAGCTCCGGGGCACTCGTGAAGGATCTCTAGCACGAACGGTTATCGCGCGCGCATCAGCACACTTCCGTTTACCACCACGGCGGTCGCCGGCGCCCCGCCAGCCTCGCCGTTCCACTCAAAGCGGAGTGAGAACTCGGTGCCACCAGCCGCCACACGATACGCGCCCTCGGCGGCGTTGATCGTTCGGACCGGCGCCGCAATCACTCCCCACCGTATGCCAATCGACGGGCCACGGCGAACAATGGTGAGCGTGCCGAGCGTCGCGCTGCTATAGCGTCCGACGAGTGTGCTGATGGGGACGACCGGTGGTGTTTGCTCCTGCGTACGAGCAAGGGAATCTGCGAGCAGGTCGGCGCGTCGCGATGTCGGAAGGCGCAGGCGGAGCGAGTCCACCCGTGCCCATGCGCGAGTCGTGGCATCGTCGCGCCCTCGATCGAGATCGTACGCGTAAGCGGCCACGATATCGGTGAGCGAAGATCCGAGTCCACCGTTTGCCATCGCCACCACACCAATGTGCCGGTGGGGGAGAAATGACAGGTGCGAGCGCATGGTGGCATACCCACCGAAGCGACTGACCATCGGCTCTCCTTCATAGCGACCGATGTCCCACCCGGCACCCCAGCCGTCGCGATCGAAGTACGCGTAGCGTTTGCCCTGATTCTCGGTGTGCGGGGCAATCAGCGTGTGCGCGCGGCGCACGGCGGCAGCGGGGAACACCGGGCGACCGTCAATGACACCGGTATCGAGCTGGACTTGTACCCAGCGGGCCAGATCTCCGAGAGTGGCAACGTGTCCACCTGCCGCATGCATGGTCTCGTCGCGTTTGTCGAACGGTGCCGCGGTGTAGCCTACAGGCGCAAACTCGTGTGGCACGGCGAGTCGCGCAGGCGGAAGGGTCGAGAGACGAGCGGTCGTGTGCTTCATGCCGGCAGGGACGAACACCACGGAATCGAGGAACGCACGCCAGCCACCGCGGGCACGTTGATCGAGGATCATGCCGGCCACATTGTAGCCGAAGTTGCTGTAGATGAGCGCCGGGCGACGCGCCAGCGGCACGCTTGCCAGCAGCGCGGGCCACTGTGTTTCCGGGACGGCCCCGGTGAATGCCGACGAGACGACGATCACGTTATCGCTCAGGTGATGCGTGTGCGACAGCAGGCGCGCCACACTGAGGGAGTCGATGTTCACCCCGTCGCGCCAAGGAATGTCGGGGAGTGCGTCGCGCATGCTGGTCGAGAATGGCAACGTTCCCTGAATGTCCAGGAGCGCCATGGCAAAACCGGTCAGCGATTTCGTCGTGGACGCGAGATACCAGCGCGTGTCGAGGCTCGCGCGGATGCCGCGCGATGCGTTGGCGTAACCGTAGGCGCGCTGCGAGAGCATGTGGCCATTGCGAACAATGGCAATCCCAAAACCGGGAGTGATGTCGTGAGCGACGGCGTAGTGTACCAATGAGTCGACGGCGCGTGCCAGTGTGGCATCAGCAGCGGGCGATGACGACTGTGATGTCGACTTCGGCGACGATTGTGCTGCGAGCGGGAGCGTGCATACGAGCAAGCTCGTGAGCCAAGCGAGGCGAATGGGCATCCGTCATGCTATCAGGACTTGCCGTCGTCCACTTGAATCGTAGCAACCCAAGGTCAGTGTGGCGTGGCGCGCATCCGCTGCCGAAGCGCGGCAGGAGGCACACCAAATGCCTCGCGCACCGCGCGTGTGCAATGCGCTTCATCGGCAAAGCCACTCGCCAGGGCAATCATCGAGATACGCTCTGTACTGTTGGCGAGGCGCCGCACCGTGGTGCGCAGCCGTTCGCGGCGGAGCAGATCTCCAACGGACACGCCATACCATCGGCGCACACAGCGTGCGAGATATACGGGGTGCACATGCGCCCACGCGGCGATGCCTCTGCTGTCGAGTGTCGGTGTCCACTCGGCCACGAGGCGCTCGATGACGTCGGTCAGCCAGCGTGGTGGGACACCGCGATCCAGTCGGTGTGGCTCCGCCACGAGCGCGGCGAGCAGGTCGTTGGCGTCACTATCACCGACCGGCACGTACGTGCGCGTCGTCTCGCGCGCGAGACGCACGAAGGCCCGGATGGCGAGCGGGTCGAATCGCCAGCGCCACGCGGGCGCGGCCGTGTGCCCGGTGAGCGAAGCCAAGCTTTCCCCAGGCGCTTCCAGGCGCAGGAGCGTCGCGCCCTTGGGGGCCCAGCGGTTGGCGTGTTCAAGCCCCGCGTCTTTCACTGAGAGGTGCAGCGGTGCGGCTTCGTGCGTCGTGCCGGCCACCGTTTCGTCAACGCAGCCGGTAAGCAGCATCGAGATCTGCAGCGCGTCGTGAAAATGCGGCGGTTGCACGAGCGCGCCCACGTAGTGAGGGCGGGTGAGCGACAGGACGGGTGTCATACGCCCACCTACGCGGCGGGCCGAATGGGGTTTCGCCGACTACTCGTTCATGCTCTGTGACCGCGCCGCGTTCAGCGCACGCCGAGATGCTGCAACAGGAAGGTCATCGCCTTCGTGTTCTGCTCGGCATTTACGGTGTGCCCCGTTTCTTTCGCGATGAAGAGCTCCTTCGGCGCGGTGATCAGGTTGTACACCGCGTACGATGTCGTAGGCGGAACGGTGATGTCGTTGTACCCCCACGTGTAGAAGCCCGGCACCGTGAGCAGGCGAGCGAAGTTGTCGGTGTCGTAGTACGGAAGCGTCGCGCTGATCTCGGTCTTCGCCTGCATGCGCGCCGTATCGGAGAAAATGTGCGGCCATCCACCAGCGCGTCCCTGTCGATAGCCAAAGTGATCGCCCATGGCGGGGTGCGCTACGGCGACTGCCTTTACGCGCGGGTCGAGTACGGCGGTGGCCATGGCGAGCATACCGCCTTGGCTTCCGCCGCGTACCACGTAGCGCGCGCTGTCTACCTGTGGCAGAGACATGAGAAAATCACCGGCGCGTACCGCGCCCACGATGACCCGCTTGTAGTAATACTTGTCGCGGTCCTCGATGCCAAATGCCCAGTATCCGCTCAGGGCGGTCGCGCGCAGTTCGTTGTAGAGCAGCGAATCACGATCGACCGGGATGCCGTGAATCCCGATGGTCAGGTGTACGACCCCTCGCGCCGCGGTCCGGGTGTCGGGGAAGTATGGACGCACGCCGGCGCCTGGTACGACCAACATGGCCGGATACTTTCCCGGTGCCTTGGGCACGGACAGCATGCCGTATATGCGACTGCCTTCCCGGTGGTTCTGGAACGACACGTGATACACGTTCACCGCGGGCGTCGAGAGATCATCGCGCAGCGTCAGTTGCGGCGCGAGCGGTGTGCGACGCGCATCCGCAGCGGCGTTGCGCCAGAACGGGAGGAAGTCGGCAGGTAATGCGACCGAGGCATCAATGCGATCCACGTCGTAGCCCACGGTCACCATCTCATTCAGCCGCCCTCCGTCGACGTTGGCGACCGCCGTCAGGCGAAGAAAGCCTGGGCGCGCGAGGCTACCCGCGTCAACGCGAGTACCGCCCGCCGCTGAGACGATGGTGTCGACGCGCGTCGGGGTGAGGCGCTCGGGCCCGGACGTCACGATGACGGGGACGCCCGGGATGTCGCGCCCGTCTCGCGTGACGCGCACCGTGAAGCTTGCCCGCTCGCCGAGCGTGTATCGCCAGTTGTCATGGGATGCCGTGACAACGAGCACGGCTGGCGCCGTCGCGACGACGGCCGGTGGTGGGGCAGTCTGCATGGGATAACACCTGGTCCCCTGACGGGAAAGGAGCTGAAAGATTCTCTTCTGCTGCGTCGGTGCGCGATGCTTCCTGCGGTATCGTACGACAGCGCCCACCATTTGTGCTATCCCCTGCATGCGGACCGAGCGACGAAACGCGTCATCGGCCTTGGCGGTTTGTTTCTCAGGGGATGACACGAAGTTCTTCGCGACACGCCATGCCGCGTTCATGATCAATACCTGAGTAGGCGATCTGCTCGCGGCATGGTCGCCGCTGGATATCATCGAACATCTGGTGTTGGCGGAGCAGGCAGTTCTTGGTGATCTGGCGACGGTGCCCACTCGTGTTGGGTCGGTTCCCGCCTTTCGCCATCACCTCCGTCGTCGAGTGGTCTGGCTCATACTGCGCCTCGGCATTCGCGTGCGCATTCCTGCTGAGAGTATGCGACCAACGGGCCAGGGCACATTCGACGAACTGCGAGCGCGCTGGGACGAGCGACATGACGTCCTGCGGCGCGTCGTCGGCGAACTGGACACCAACGGTTTGCAGCGGCACATCTTTCGACATCCCGTTGCGGGGCCGTTGAATACGCTGCAAGCGCTCGGGCTACTCTCGGCGCATCTTGCCACACATCAACGACAGCTCGAGCGGTTGCGTGCGGCGCACACCACAGGCGCCTGTGGTGTCCCGCCGGATGTGCCGTGCCGGTAGGCGCCCGCCAGCGCTCACCCCGATGAGGGGGCTCCAGCCCTTGCCGACTCGCGCCCGCTATCGTAGTTCACGGGTATGAAAATCCCGTTCATCTCTTCAATGGCGCTCGCCCCGCGTCGCGTCCGCCTCGTCGTCCTGTTCGCCCTCGGGCTGATCGTGCCCACACTCTCCGGCAGCCAGTCACGCCGGTGCCCGCGGTATGCCCGCGTGCCGGGGTATGGTGCGTGCAGCAACATCGGGGGCAGCAATTGCGGTTTCTGCACCTACCGCTGCAATGATGACACCGTGGTACGTTGGAACGTGTGCGCGGGGTAATCGCGCGCACCGCGGTGGCGCTGCTGCTTCCGCTTGGCCTGTTGGGGTGTGAGCTCGGATCGGAGACCGAGGGGAAAGCCCCGCCGGAGCTCACGGCGGCACTCGCGGCGCGCACCGTGTATCCGGCGAAACGCGAAGAGTGGCGTACCGACATCACGTCGTACACCGACAGCACGATGGTGCCGCGCGTGTTTCGCGCCAGCGGCACAACCGTCGCGCTCTTGCAGGACGCCCCGCAGCGCATCTCGCTCTTCGAGCTCAATCGGAAGGGGATGCTGCTCTCGACGCGGCCTGCGCGCGTGGATGCCGTGTTGAATGCGGAGGTACCGCGTGACATCGTGGCGCCCACCGATCTGTCGCGCGTGACCGATGACGGGCAAGTCGACATCATCGACAGCGCGAGCAGTGTGCTCATGCGCGAGTCCATTGGCGGATACGTATTTCGCCGCGACTTGCCACTGCTGCGTGGCGGGAGTGGTCGCTTGTGCACCGTGTCGCCGGCCACGCTGCTGCATGTGCGTACGCTGGGCGCACGCCGATCGCTCGAAGCGTTCACGCTCACGGCCGACCCCAAGGAAGACTCGCTCATTGGGCGGCACCGCATTGTCGGCGCCGAGGGTGCGCGCTTGCGCTTCGGCAGCGGCGACGCGCGCCGGTGTCTGCTGATTACCGGGCGCGAGGTGCTCATCGTCAGCGCACCGGACAGTTCCGGCTCCGGTGCTCCACCTCGGCTGTCGCGGCTCAAGGCGCCGGGGGATACCGTGTCGCACACAAAGCGGGAAGTCGGCGCTGCTGCACGCACCGACAGCGCGCTGGTGCAGCCCTACGTGGTCGATGCCGCGATTGTCGACGGGGGCTTCGTGTTGTTACTCGGCGTGGAGTCCGACCGCTACGGACGCTTGCTCGACTACTACAACGAGAAGGGCGAGTACATCCAGAGCGCGATGCTGCCGTTCACGGCATCGGCCATGGCGGCATCGGGACCGCGCTTTCTGGTGCTGCATCAGGACGAACGATTCCGTTGGTGGTTGTCGTCATGGCTGACGCCCATGGCGGCACGCGGTGCGACCGCGCCACCGGAGCCACGGCAGGTAAACCGTGCCCCCGAGCGTCAGCTGTTCGAACCGCCGCCGCGTGCGCCCTGACCTCCACGAGTTGCGGCGTGCGCCGCAGTTACTCCGAACCGGGTTCGCGGAGGTCGTCGGGAAGCGTCCAGGCCATGGTCCACAGCGGTGCCATGACGGCCAGGAGGAAAGTCGCGAGAAACACCCCAAGGGCCTCGATGACCGGGAGGTCGCCAATGGAGAGCACGAGTATCGCCAGACTGAGTAGAATCAGCATGGGCCAGTAGCAGCGCCGATACGTCTGGTCATAGAGTCGCCGCTGCCACTCATCGTGACCGCCCGGTAGCGTAGCGACGAGCGGATCGGCGGCGCCACGTACCGACGCGTTGAGGCACCCGGTCAGAAGCATCCACCCAAGCATCGTGGCGACTGCGGCCGCCATGGTCCATGCGTTTGCCTGGGGTCGCTCGGCATCGAGCATCGTCGCGGCGCTGTACAGCATTCCCGTCACCACGACCGTCGTGGCAACACTCGCCAGCACCAAACGGCGACGCGTCGCGGGATCACGGGTCCAATCAAGCGCCGGATTGTTCATCGCATCGACGACGACGGAGCGCGATGGAGCCTGCTTGGGAGAGATCACTGACATACGAGAGCCCTCAGGGTGCTGATGGAGTGGTTGGCTTGTCCGTCGCCGCTCGGCGGAGTGCCGTCTCGAGCGGTTCGAAGGGGTGAAGCGAGAACAGCACCTCGACCGGCACGCCGAAGTAGTCGGCGATGCGCAGGCCGAGTTCGAGCGATGGGGCATAGTCCCCCCGCTCGATGAACCCGATGGTTTGCGGGTTTACACTTACGGCGTCGGCCAGATCACGTCGGCTGACGCCGCGCGCCGCCCGCAGGACGGCAATCCGGTTGTAGAGTTGGACGGTCATGTGTTTCAAAAGGGAGCGATTTGTTATGTATACGCAACGCTCCGTTTCCTGTCAATAGCTAAACAGTCCCTCCAGGTACTCCCATGGCCGAGAACGCCACCCTGCCCGCTACCATGCGCGCTGTCCGACTTGTCGTCCCGGGGCAGCCGGTCGAGCTCCATGACGTTCCTGTGCCGCCGCTTGGGCCGTCCGAAGTGCTCGTGCAGGTGCGGGCGGCCGGGATCTGCCACTCCGACGTGCACTACCGCGCCGGCCGCTCGCGCGTCGAGCCGCTGCCGCTCACACTGGGCCACGAAGTGGCGGGGGAGATCGTCGCCGTAGGGGCGTCCGTCACGTCGCGCGCAGTTGGTGACCGTGTGTGTCTGCACTACCTCGTTATCTGCGGACACTGTGCGCACTGCGCGGCCGGCCGCGAGCAGTTCTGCACCACCGGGCTCATGCTCGGCCACTTCACCGATGGCGGATGGGCTGAATACATCGCGGTGCCCGAACGCAACGCGGTGCGACTGCCGGAGAGCGTGTCGTTCGAGCATGGTGCCGTGATGATGTGCTCGTCGTCCACGTCGCTTCACGCGCTCCGCAAGGGACGCTGCGCCCCGGGCGATCAGGTGCTCGTGGTGGGCGTTGGCGGACTGGGGATGTCGGCCATTCAGATTGCGCGTGAACTCGGCGCATCGCGCGTGATTGCCGCCGACCGCGATGACGCAAAGCTGGCATTGGCCGCGCGGCTGGGCGCGATACCACTCAATGTCTCGGGGCTCTCACCGGCAGAGGGCGCCGCCGCCGTGCGTGCATTGACCGATGGCCGCGGCGTCGATGTCGCGGTTGAACTCGTGGGCCATGGTGACACGGTGCAACTCGCCCTCAAGAGTGTCGCGCCGCTCGGTCGTGCGGTGGTGGTCGGGCTCAACGATGTGCCGGTGCCCATCGACAGCTATCGCGATCTCATTGGCACTGAGGCGGAGTTGATCGGGTCCAACGATCACTTGTTGGGCGAGCTCGAAGAGCTCACCGCCATGGCGGCGCGCGGTGCGCTGGTCTTGAGCGATGTGGTCACGCACCGTGTTGGACTCGATGCCGACGCGATCAACGGCGTGCTCGATGCGTTGGAGCAGCACCGGGCACCGGTGCGTACGGTCGTCGTGCCGTAGTCGCGAAAAGGCGCGAAAAGGGGTCAGAGTCAGAAAGGGGTCAGAGTCAACGCGGATAGGGGTCAGAGTCCGCGGAAAGGGGTCAGAG
This sequence comes from Gemmatimonadaceae bacterium, assembly GCA_947457545.1. Taxonomy (GTDB): domain Bacteria; phylum Gemmatimonadota; class Gemmatimonadetes; order Gemmatimonadales; family Gemmatimonadaceae; genus Gemmatimonas. Next base: position 4,351 of record CANGXD010000031.1, on the reverse strand, counting down.
TCAGAACGGATCGGTGGGTTCTCTGCGTTTTTTCGGTAGCGCGCGCGGCATTTCGATGGCAAGTGCTGCGAGGGGAAACGCCAGATTGCACGCCTGCGGATGTGTAGCGGCCCCGTTCCCTTTGCCCATTTACGGCCATGCCCAGGCTCCCCCGTTTCATTCAGGCTGGTGTCCCGGTTCATCATGTACTGCGCGGAAACAACCGTGCCGGGATCTTCGTCGACGATCGAGACCGGCTACTCTATCGCGATCTTCTCCTCGAAGGGGTTCGGCGGTTCGAGTGTCCTGTACATGCGTACGTTTTCATGTCGAACCACACGCACCTGCTGCTGACGCCGGCGACACGCGACGGTGTGTCGCTGCTGACTCAGTGGATGGGACGGAAGTATGTGACGGCCTTCAATCGTCGTCATCGGCGTACCGGAACCCTCTGGGAGGGACGGTTCCGCTCCTCGGTTGTCGGATCGGCCAGGTACTTTCTCGCTTGTAGCCGTTACATCGACCAGAACCCCGTACGCGCCGGGATAGTGCGCGCGCCGGACGAGTATCCGTGGTCGAGCTTTAGTCGGCTCGCATTAGGCACCCCTGACGATCTTGTCACGGAGCATGCTGAGTACAGGAACCTCGGACGCACGATAGGGGAGCGGCAACGCGCCTATTTCGAGTTGTGTACGCCGCCCGTAGACTCGGCACTCGTACTTGATATCCGCAGGGCCACGCGCCGTGGTAAGCCTCTTGGTCCGGTGCGCGTACGGAGCCCCCGGGGGCAGGCCACCGGCCGGATAATGGCTCGACTCTAAAGGCTCGACTCTGACCCCTTTCGGGACCCTAACCCCCTTCGGAAAAATGACTCTGACCCCTTTCGGATCTTCCGCACCGGACGGGGAAACGACTCTGACCCCTTTCGGTTTACGGTAGTCGCATGAAGGACACGCCTTCCATCTCCTTGGCGACGGACGCCGGCGGCGACACGCGCAGGAACTGCAACAGCGACGGCGCGATATCGACGATGGACGCGCCACCGCTCGTGAAGCGAGTGCTGAGCGCTGCCTGATTGGTGGTAATCCATGTCGTCCGCTCGCGCTCGGACTGTCCGCCATGCCCTTTCCCGGTGCGCGGGTCGCGGCCATGATCAGTGGTGACGACGATCATCCAGTCTTCGCCGAGGGCCTGCCGTTGCTTGACGGCGTTCCAGATGCGCTGTACGCGCTGGTCGGCCTGCTGCACCGCCGCGTCAGATTCCTTGCTGTCACCGAATGCGTGCGCGGCGTCATCGGTGTGTTGCAGATACACCCACGACAGATCAGGCCCCTTGGCGGCGATGTACGTGGCCGCGTCGGTCGCGACACGCTCGTCGATCGCCATGATGTACCGAGACGCCGGGTCATGCGGATACGCCACGGTGTCGCGCTCGTACCCATCGGACGCGTGATCGAGCCGGTAGTTGCCTGCCTCCGGGCGACCTGCACCCAACAACACCGTTCGATTATCGAGCCATGTAGAAAAGATGGCCGTCTGCTTCGTGGAGTCTGCCGTTTCGACGATGCGGAAGATGTTCCAGAAGGCGTAGTTGGGCGACTGATTGCTGTTGCCGCGGACGTTGTGTTTGTTGGCCCACGTGCTGGTGAGCAAGCTCATGTAACCCGGCGCCGATATTGTCGGTGTTTCCGTCGCTTTCCCGAGCGCGCCACCCACGTGTGCACGAGCATAGCCACCTGCGGCAGCGATGTCGTCGAGCGCCGGCGTGGCTACACGTTCCACGACATCGGCGGGGATGCCATCGAGCAGAATGAAGACGGCCTTTCGCGGCGCCTTCGCCGATTTGCCCGACGACGCTTTAGCAAGCGGAATGGACTCGGCGGGAAGCTGCGGTGTGTGGACTGGAAGTCGACGCGCCTTCGTGATCTGTTCGAAGGCGTAGCCAAGTCCGAGCAGCTTGCCTTCGGTGAAGGCACGCCCGATGAACGAAATGCCAACCGGCAGTCGATCGGTGGTGAACCCTGCAGGCACAATAAGGTCGGGGAACCCCGTGAGGTTGGCGAGGTTCATGCCGCTCGCGGAGCCTCCTCCCGGTAGATCGAGTGGCGCGTTGATCAGGTCTGGGCGGCGCGATGCGGTGGGATACACGATGGCGTCGAGCGCATTCGCCGTGAATGTGCCTTCCAGCAACGCCGTGACGAGCGGCAGCGCGTATTCGTGCACGGAGGTGTAGCGCGCGTCAGTGATGGTTCCGCTGGCCAGCTCGCGCTTGAACAGGCTCCACCGGGTGGCGTTGGGGCCACTGCCGTCGGGGCGCGGGGAAACCAGGCGATCTGCTCTCTCGCTCAGCTCCGAGAGCGTCTTTGGGTACGACGGGCCCAGTGTCGCGAGATACTGCTGCAGCTGCACGGGGAACTCGGGGTAGCGCACCGCTGTGTAGAACTCGCCCTTGGCGTCGAGTAGCCACTTGGGGAGGCGCACGTCGACAATGGTGGCGCCGGCGGCACGCATGGCGGCGAGTGACGCTTCGACCACCCAGTCGACCTCGGCATCCTGGCCGAGAAAGTCACGGGCAATGCCGATGCGCGCGCCTTTGAGTGCGTTGATGTCGAGATACTTGGTGTAATCGCTATCGAAGCGGCCATCGCTCTTCTTCGTTGCGGCATCGGCCGGGTCGACGCCCGTGAGTAGGCCGAGCACCACGGCAATGTCGCTGACGTGCCGCGCCATGGGGCCGCCGGTGTCAAAGCTGAGCGCAAGCGGAATGATGCCATCGCGACTGAGCAGGCCGTGTGTGGGCTTGAGGCCGACGATGCCGTTCACGGTAGACGGCCCGCGAATGGATCCGCCGGTGTCGGTCCCCAGCCCGAGGGTGGCAAAGACCGCGGCGATCGCTGCGCCTGTGCCGCCCGAGGAGCCGGACGGTGAACGCAACAGATCGTGCGGATTGAGCGTCTGCCCACCCAACGAACTGAAAGCGCCACCTGATGCGAACTCCGAAAGATTCACCTTGGCAATGATGACGGCACCGGCATCGCGCAGCTTCTTCACCAGAAACGCATCGTCTGGCGGCAGAGAGCCTTCGAGCAGCACCGAACCGCCGGTCGTGGGCAGATCGCGGGTGTCGTAGTTGTCCTTGAGCACGACGGGAATGCCGTGCAACAGCGAGCGCTTGCCCTTGGTTTTCCGTTCGAGATCGAGTGCGCGGGCCTGCTCGAGTGCGCGTGGGTTGCGCGCGAGGACGGCATTGATGCGCGGGCCTTTGTCGTCGTACGCATCCATGCGCGCCAAGCTGAGGGCCACCAGGCGCTCACTGGTGATGGTGCCGGCATCCATCGAGGCGGCGAGTTGCTGGATGCTCGCCGCCTCGAGCGAAACGGATTGTGCGCGTACCACTGTCGCACTGAACAGCAGCGTGAGCGTCAGTGACGCCAAGCGTCGCACCGGTCGCGCGTATCGCACCATCAGGAACACTCCGTGTGTGAAAGCGGCGGACTAGCGCGGAGACTTCGGTGAGAACTCGGTGAGCTGCATGAAGACACGCTCGGGCGGCTTGGCCAGAATGGTTCCGTCCACCTCACTGGCAGCACGGACACGTTGCCACATGGTGTCGGCGCTGAACGCCTTCCAGCTCCGGTCGGCGGCGTCGCGGCTCTCGTGTGAGATGACGTAGATGAGCGTGTTGTCACGCAGCGCGCTGTCGGTGGGCGTCCAGTACATCTCGTTCCGCATGCCATGCCGCTCGAAGAGCTTGAGCGTGTGATCGGCAAAGCGCTTCTTGAGAGCGGGCAGTCGGCCCGGGTTCGTGGTATAGGTGCGCAGCTCGTACACGCGACTGTCGCGCTGCTGACCAACCTGTACGCCCAAGGCAAAGGCGGTGGATACCGAAGCGGTCAATGCCGCAAGGGTGAAGGCGAGATGTCGACGGGTCATCTGATGAATTCTGAGGGAAGGGGCTACCGGTGAAGCTAGGGCCCGGGGCGGCAATCCGCATTTGTGCTCATGCGGGTGACGCCGTAGACTAGGCCATGCCCTCTATCCTGCCACGGTCTCCCGCGCGTCGCGCGCTGATGTGCCTCTTCGCGGTGCTCGCATTCCCCACGGGCGCGACAGCGCAGCCGCCGGCGCCACGCACCAGTCGTGCAACGTTGCAAGGGTCGGCCAAAGATTCTGCCGACGCGCTCGCGACCTTTCGCGAGAATCTCGCCGCCATTCATCAGCGTGACAAAGCGCGCTATCTCGCCACGTACGTGCACACCAACCGGTTGGTGCGCCACGCGCCCACCGGCATGGAAACCGGTTATGACGGATGGTCGGCGATCACCCAGAACTCCTGGCCCGACACGCTTATTGTGAGCGAGATGCGCGTTGC
>CANGXD010000030.1 GCA_947457545.1 Gemmatimonadaceae bacterium | reverse complement strand
GCCGGTTTCGAGCACTACGAAGTGTCCAATTTCGCGCGTCCGGGTCGACGAGCGCGTCACAACAGTGCGTATTGGCGAGGCGTTCCGTATCTGGGCCTCGGCCCGTCAGCACATGGCTTTGATGGCGCTACTCGACGATGGAACATCGAGGCGTTTGCCGGTTGGCAGCGCGCGGTCGAGGCGGACAGCGATCCCGTTGGCGGTGAGGAAGGCCTCACGCCGGCGAACAGGACGGCGGAGACAGTGTATCTTGGTCTGAGAACCGTGGACGGGCTTCTGATCGGGGCCGAGGAGACGGAGCGTGTTTCGGCATGGGAGCGCGCCGGCTGGGTAGAGGTGATTCAACGTGAAGGGCAGAACCGGTTGGTCTGCACCGCTGAGGGGTGGATGCGCCTCGATGCGCTTGCCGCCGACTTGACAGCGTTTCGAAGCCCCTCGTAGGCTTGGTCTTATGGCACGGGATATGGTGAGCAGCGGCGAACTCTCCGAGCGGGAGCGGCAGGTCTTGGAAGCGGTGATTCACAGCTACGTGGCGACGGCGGAACCTGCCGGCTCACGTACGCTGTCACGCCGCTTCGGCCTGGGCATTTCGCCGGCCACCATCCGCAACACCATGAGCGATCTCGAAGAGAAGGGATTTCTCTTCCACCCACATACGTCGGCTGGCCGTATTCCCACGGACAAGGCATACCGCACGTACGTCGATTCGCTCATTCGCGTCGACCCTCTCTCCGGTGAGGAGCGGCGCCGGCTGGAGGCCGAAATTCACGGCAGCGGCTCGGCCATCGAAAACATTCTCCGTCGTGCCGCGCAGTCCCTCGGGGTCCTCACGCAGGAGCTAGGCGTCGCGCTCGGACCGCGTCTCGATCGCGCAACGTTGCGCCAAGTCGAACTGGTGCGCGTGTCCTCCGAGCGCCTGCTGATGGTACTCAGCCTGAGTGGAGGCGCGGTCCGAACGATCTTCGTCGAAGTGCCCGGCGTCATCGCTGACGACGCGCTTGTCGGCGTGACCATCGTGCTGAACGAACGCCTGGCCGGATTGACGCTGGAGCAGGTGCGCACCTCGCTCTCATCGCGGTTGCGCGATGTGGCCACCACGCCGGAAGCCGCGGAACTGCTCAATATCTTCGTGCAGGAGGGGGATCAGGTCTTCGGCCGCGCGGCCGCCGATCCCCTCGACACGGTGGTACTGGGGCAGACGTCACTGTTGGCCGATCAGCCGGAGTTCGCGAGTGGGGAGCGGCTGCGGCAGCTCATCGAGCTCACCGAGACGCGGCAGCAGCTGGGGACCCTTCTGGGCGCCAGATCTGCCGGCCCGGGGATCTCGATCACCATCGGCAATGAGCACGGCGACCCCAAGCTCGAGCCGTTTACGGTGGTCACCGCCGAGTACCAGGTGGGAAGCCTGAGCGGTGTCATCGGCGTGATCGGCCCGACGCGCATGCCCTACGACAAGGTCATCGCGTTGGTGGAGCATACGTCGCGACTGGTGTCGGACCTCCTCTGCTGAGATCGCCCACGCCGGAGGCCCTCTGCGGGTCCGGCTGGGTTAGCTTTCACCAATCCGTTCCGCCGGCCGCCGCTCCCGAACGTGGGAGCGCGTGGCGTCCGGCCGATTTTTGCAGCATTCGCATCACACGACTATGGCCGACTTTTACGCGGTTCTTGGCGTACCGCGCGACGCATCCGAAGACGACATCAAGAAGGCGTATCGACGCCTGGCGATGCAGTGGCACCCCGATCGCAATGGTGGGTCCAAGGAAGCCGAGGAAAAGTTCAAGACGATCACCGAAGCGTACGATGTGCTTAGGGATCCGCAGAAGCGCGCCGCCTTCGACCGGTATGGCGAGGCCGGCCTGCGGGGCAGCGGCGGGCAGTCGGCGTATGAACACGTCGATCTCTCCGATGCGCTCAACATCTTCATGCGTGACTTTGGTGGCTTTGGCGACCTGTTCGGTGGTGCGGCGGGCGGTCGACGCTCGGGCCCGCGCAGCGGATCCGACATCAAGCTGCCACTCCCGCTGACGCTCACCGAAGTGGCGACGGGTTTGGAGAAGACGGTTGTGCTCAAGGTGCTCGAGGGGTGCGACAAGTGCGACGGGTCGGGCGCCGAGCCCGGGACGAAGCCGCAAACCTGTGGCACCTGCGGCGGCGCCGGCGAAGTGCGTCGCGCACAGCGCTCGTTCTTCGGGCAGTTCGTGTCCGTGGCGCCCTGTCCGACGTGTGCCGGTGAAGGCGTCGTGGTTTCGTCGCCGTGCAAGAAGTGTCGCGGCGAAGGCCGTACGCGCGCGGAACGCACGCTCAAGATTCAGGTGCCGCCGGGAGTCGCCACGGGGCAGTACATGACGTTGCGCGGCACGGGCAACATCGGGCCGCGCGGCGGCACGCGTGGCGACGTGCTGGTGGTCTTCGAGGTCGAAGACGATGAGCGTTTCGACCGTGACGGTGAAGATCTGTTCTGCGAGGCGTTGGTCACCTATCCGCAGCTCGTATTCGGCGCCGAGATCCGCGTGCCAGGGCTGGTCAGCGAGATGTCGCTGCGTGTGCCCGCCGGCACGCAGAGCGGGACCATTTTCCACATGCGTGGTAAAGGGTTGCCGCGTGTGAACGCCTCGGGAGTAGGTGACCTCCACATCAAGGTGCAATTGTGGACGCCGCAGAGTGTCGACGGAGACGAGAAGCAGTTGATCGAGCGTCTGGGTGCCATGCAGGGGCAGGCACCTGAGCGTCGGGAAAAGGGCTTCTGGTCGAAAATGAAGGAGGCGCTCGGTGCCTGAGCAGGCGACGGGCGCCAGCGAGCGCTGGATCAGTGTGCGCGTGCTCCCGGGAGCGGGCGCACCGGCGCGCGAGGCCTGCATGGCCGCGCTGTTCGAAGTGGGAGCGCAGGGGGTGCACGAAGATGGTGCCTCGCTCGTGACGCACTTTCCTCCCGGCGTGGACCTCGAACAGGTGCACCGCGTCATCACCGAAGCCGACGAGCTTGCGACGATCGAAACGTCGCCGGTGCCGGATATCGACTGGAGCGAAGCGTGGAAGTCGCGTATCGGCTCCCATCAGCTGGGCGCCTTGACGGTGACCCCGCCGTGGCTCGCGGAGGGGATGGATCCTGCCACGACGATTGTGATCGAGCCGGGCATGGCCTTCGGAACGGGTGAGCATCCCACCACGCGCGGCGTCGTGCGGCTGCTTCCGGCCCGGTTGGCTAGGGGCAAGACCGTCGCCGATCTCGGCGCCGGGAGCGCGGTGCTCGCTATCGCGGCGGCAAAACTCGGCGCCGCCCGCGTGTATGCCATCGAGCTCGACGGCGACGCCATTCCCGACGCCGAACAGAACGTGCAGCGCAACGGCGTCGCACACCTCGTGCATGTGTTCGAGGGTGACGCGGGCGCGTTGCTGCCTCTGGTGGCACCGGTGGACATCGTGCTGGCGAACATCATTTCGTCGGTGCTCATCGAACTGATGCCGGTGATTGGTGCGGCCTTGCTCGAGGGCGGCAGTGCGATTCTGAGCGGCATCCTGCTCGAGGAGCGGGAGACGATGCTCGAAGTGCTCGCGGTGCACGGGTGGACCGTCCTCGAAGAAGACGCGGAGGACATTTGGTGGTCGGTGTCGATCGCGAAGGCGTAGCGGCCGGGCGACCGCAGTTCGTCACGACGGAACCCTTCGCTCCGGGGGGGACCGTCGTCCTCGACGAATCCGCCGCGCGCCACATGCGGGTGCTCCGGCTTGGGGCGGGCGCTGTGGTCGGCATTCGCGACGGGCAGGGGGCGATCGGTGCGGGTCAGCTGGTCCTGCTCACCAAATCACAGGCGCATATCGAGATTACCGAGGTCAGCCGGGTTGAGCCGTTACCCGCCGTGCACCTGCTGGTGCCGGTGGCCGATCGCGACCGCATGCTCTGGCTGGCGGAGAAAGCGGCGGAACTGGGCGCCACCAGCTGGCGTCCGGTGCTTTGGCGTCGTTCCCGAAGCGTTTCCCCCAGAGGGGAGGGGGTGAACTTCCAGGGCAAGGTCCGCGCGCGGATGGAAGGGGCGTTGGCGCAGTCGGAAGGGGCCTGGCTCCCGCAGCCGTTCCCGGAGGCGAACCTCGAGCGCGCCATTCTCGCTGCGCCGCGCGGTGACCGCGTGGTGCTCGACCCGGCGGGCGCTCCGCTCGTGGGGCCGCAATCCACGCCGCTCCGCCAGCCGTTGGTGATCGCTGTGGGCCCCGAAGGGGGCATCGAACGGGATGAGCTGGCTGACCTCGAGCGCGCCGGGTTTCGGCGTGCAAGCCTGGGGCCGACAATTCTGCGTTTCGAAACGGCCGCTATTGCTGCCCTGTCCATGGCGCGGACCAGTTTCGGCACGACGTCCCTCCCCGATTCCGACGCCGATGATCGGCAGGAGTTCCCTTGAGCGACAGCTGTGTCTTTTGCCGGATCGCGGCCGGGACCATCCCGGCGTCGATCGTGGCCGAGAACGACCACGCGCTGGCGTTCCGCGATTTGCATCCGCAGGCGCCGGTGCACGTGCTGGTGATTCCCCGGCGGCATGTGGCGTCGCTGGCGGCGGCCGACCGGCCAGACGAGCTTGGGGCCCTTTTGGCGTTGGCCGCGGCGGTCGCAAAGGCCGCGGGGCTCGAAGAGTCGGGCTATCGGGTCGTGACCAACGTCGGCGAGGACGGCGGGCAGACGGTCCACCACCTGCATCTCCACGTACTGGGTGGGCGCCCAATGACCTGGCCCCCGGGGTGAGCACCGCCCCCGTGCCCGGTTCGCCCCCGCGGTGAGGCTAAACGCCGCCCAGATCGTCAATTAGTTGCCCTCTCGGTCCTTGACCGCCGGACCGGGGTTGTCTAGCATTAGAGGCTGGCCCGACAAGGGTCGTGTAGGCACGTTTCTGCCCGTTTTGTTCGTTCCCCGTTTTTCACTGCACACTTCGCAACGTCAGGTTGCGAACACAACCGAGGTTCAGTTTGTCGGAAGTCATTATCCACGAGGACGAAAACTTCGAGCGTGCGCTCAAGCGCTTCAAGAAGAAGTGCGAGAAGGCCGGAATTCTTTCCGACCTGCGCAAGCATCGTCATTACGAGAAGCCGTCGGAGCGCCGCAAGCGCAAGATGAACGCGGCTGTCCGTAAGAATCGCCGCACCCGGAACGGGTGAGCAGTCCCGTGGACGCCAGCGGCAATACGCTGCTGGCGCGGTTGCAGTCCGACCAGGCATCCGCCCGACGGGAACAGCAGAAAGATCGCGTGATGCTCCTCGGCATGATCGTGTCCGAGGTGAAGAATCGCGAGATCGAACTACGTCGGGACGCGACCGATGACGACGTCATCGAGGTCATCCGCAAAGGCATCAAGAAGCGCCGCGAATCCGTCGAGATGTATGCCAAGGCGGGGCGCGTCGACCTGCAGGAGAAAGAGCAGCAGGAAGTCACGCTGCTCGAAGTGTATTTGCCCGCCCAGGTGGATCCGGCCGAAGTGCGCGCTGCTGTACAAGCCGCCATCGCCGCCGGTGCCACGAACGTCGGTGCCGTGATGGCCCGCGTCATGCCCGCGTTCAAGGGACGCGTGGACGGCAGCGTCATCAACGCCATTGCGCGCGAGGAAGTCGCGCGCGCGTAACGCCGGCACGTGCCGGCTTCCAAGCCGGACTTCATGAACGCGCACGCGCTCGGCATTCTCGAGTTTCCACGCCTGCTGGCCCATGTCGCCGGTCGGGCGTCGTCCGCCCCCGGAGCGGCCGCCGTGCGGGCCCTCGTACCACGGACGGATCGCGAGTGGATTGAAGCCGAACATGCCCGCGTCAACGCGGTGCGCTCCTTCGTCACCTCCGACTTGGGGTGGCCCAACGAGCCGATTCCGGAACTCGCCGAACCGCTGAAGCGCCTGCGCATCGAAGGCCTCACGTGGACCGCCGTCGAGCTGCTACAGGGCGCAACGCTCCTCCGTTCCTCCCGCCGAATGCGCGACGCGTTGCGGGACCCGCGTCGACCAGCCATCACGCTCGCGTTTCTTGTGAGTTACGCGCAGTCGCTTGTCGACTTGCGCGCCCAGGAAGAGGCCATTGGCCGCGCCATCAGCGATGATGGGAGCGTGCGGGACGACGCATCGCCGGCGTTGCGACGCGTGCGAAAGGAGTTGCGTCAGGCCGAAGGTGAGCTCGTCCGCATTCTCGAGCGCGAGATGGGCAGGCTCGAGCCGCACCACCAGGTGAGTGACCTCTCCGTGACCATGCGCAACGGACGCTGGGTCATTCCGATGCGTCGCGAGGCGAAGGGCTACGTTGGCGGGATCGTGCACGACAGCTCCGGCACCGGCGCCACGATTTTTGTGGAACCACCCGCCGCGGTCGAATTCGGCAATCGTGTCCGTGAGCTCGAAATTGAAGAGCATCGCGAGGTCGAGCGTGTGCTGCGTGCGCTCACCGAACTGCTGCACCCGTATCACGATGCCATTGTCGGCGCGTACGAGGCGTTGGTGGCACTCGATAGCCTCTATGCACGTGCGCGGTACAGCCTCGAAGCAAACTGTGCCTCGATGATGTTCTGTGCGCCTGCCGACGGTTTGTCCATCGTCGACGGACGACATCCGTTGCTGCTGGCAAAGGGGACCAAGGTGGTGCCCTTCGACCTGACGTTGGCGCCCGACGAACGGACGTTGCTCGTGTCGGGACCCAACACCGGCGGCAAGACGGTGCTGCTCAAGGCGATCGGATTGCTGTGCATGATGGCGCAGGCCGGTGTGCCAGCGCCGGTGGGCGCCACGAGTGCGTTGCCGGTGTTCGATGATGTGTTTGCCGACGTCGGCGACGAGCAGAGCATCGAGGCGAGTTTGTCGACCTTCAGTGCGCACCTCAAGAATCTCGGGGAGATTCTCCGGTCCGCTACCGCCAGTTCACTGGTGCTGATCGACGAACTGGGGTCAGGCACCGATCCCGCCGAAGGCGCGGCGCTTGGCGGATCGATTCTCGAAACCCTCACCGTGCGAGGCAGCCTCACGCTAGCCACGACGCACCTTGGTCAGCTGAAGCTGCTGGCGACCGACGTGAGCGGTGTCGTGAATGCGTCACTGCAGTTCGACGCTGTCCAGCTCGCGCCGACCTATCGACTGCTGAAGGGCGTCCCCGGCCGAAGCTACGGCTTGAGCATCGCGCGGCGCCTGCAATTGCCGGAAGATGTCATCGCGCGCGCCGAAGAACGCTTGCCACAGGGCGAGCGCGACATGGCCGTGCTGCTCGCCGATGTCGAATCGCGCGAGGCGGCACTGGCCGATCGCGAACAGCTGATGGATCGCGAGCAGGATAAATTGCGCTCTCGAGTGGCGACCGTGGCCGATCGCGAGGTCAAAGTGCGTGAGCGCGAGCGGGAGGCCGAGCGCACGGCGCGACAGGATGCGCGGAAGTATCTGCTCGAAGCTCGCGCGCAGGTCGAAGCGGCCATTGCCGACGTGCGTGCACGCGCAGCCGAACAGTCGGCCGCGTTCGACGACGCGGCGCGTGCAGCCCGACGTTCCGTCGAGGAAGCCGCTGCGGCACAGGGGGAGGCGGTCGATGCCGTGGTTCAGCGGGCCGCGCGTGATCGTGCGCGCGTCTTGCAGAAACAGCAGGGCGTTCCTACCCCGTCGGTTCCGGCGAAGGCTGCGGCGGCGTCTTCGGCACGTGACCTTCCGCTGGCGGACGGCGACCACGTGCTGGTGGGAACGCTCGGCGATAAGGTCGGTCGTATCGTCAGCGTTCGTGGAGCTGACGCGCGTGTCCTCGTGGGTTCGCTCACCCTGACGGTGCCGGTCAAGACACTCACTCGTACCAAGGCCGCGGCGCCGCCGATGTTCAAGCTCACACTCTCGGGTGATATGGCCGAGGTGGAGCCGGTGCGCGAAGTGGATCTGCGCGGCATGCGTGTTGATGAGCTCGACGATCTGGTGCTGCAGGCGCTCGACGCGGCCGTGCGGAATGATCTGCGAGAACTGCGCATCATTCACGGCAAGGGGACGGGGGCGCTGCGCTCTCGCGTTGCCGAGATGCTCAAGAAGGATACGCGCGTGACCGGATTCCGGCTCGGCGCATGGAATGAAGGCGGCGCTGGTGTCACTGTAGCCGAATTGGCGTAGGCGCGGTTGATTAGCGCATGGACCTGGGCGCGCACGGGAAGGTTTTCGCATGATCCCTGACGAAATCGTCGAGCGGGTCCGTCAATCGGCGGATATCGTGGAGATCGTCAGTGAGTTCGTGCCGCTCAAGCGCTCGGGCGCCACGTGGCGCGGGCCGTGCCCCTTCCACCAGGGCAAGAATGCCAACTTTTCCGTCTCGCCAACGCATGGGAGCTATCACTGCTTCGTCTGCCACGAGAGCGGTGATGTGTTCACGTTCGTGCGCAAGCGCTTGGGCATGGATTGGCCGTCGGCGGTGAAGTTCGTGGGTGAGAAGGTGGGTATCGAAGTCATCGATGCGCCGCGCCGTCAGCAGGCGCCCGATCCGAACGCGCCCAACTACGAGGCGCTCTCGGCGGCAGCCGAGTGGTTTCAGCGACAGTTGCTCGATCACGATGTTGGCAACGCCGCGCGAGAGTATCTCACGTCGCGTGACCTCGATCCGCACGCGTGGCAGAAGTTCGGACTGGGCTTTGCCCCCGCCGACGCGCAGGCGCTCCGGCGCTATCTCCATTCGCTCGGCTACGATGACGCGCGGTTGCTCGAAGCCGGACTGCTCGTGCTCCGCGAAGGGGAAACTGAACCGCGGCTGCGCTTTCGCGGTCGGGTGATGTTTCCCATTCTCGACGAGCTCGGGCGCACCGTCGGCTTTGGCGGGCGCGCCATGGGCGATGCGCAGCCGAAGTATTTGAACAGTCCGGAGTCGCCGGTCTTCCAGAAGCGACGTACCCTGTACGGGTTGCACACCGCGAAGCAGGCGATGCGCCGCGAATCGCGGGCGATTGTGGTTGAGGGATATCTCGATGCCATCCGGCTCGCGCTGGCTGGAATCGAGGAAGTCGTGGCCCCGCTCGGGACTGCGCTCACGGAGGAGCAGGCGCAGCTGCTCGTCCGCTATGCGACCAACGTGTTTCTGCTGTACGACAGCGATGAGGCCGGTCAGAAGGCCACATTTCGCTCGGGGATGGAGTTGCTCCGCGCAAAAGCCTCGGTGCAGGTGGTCTCATTGCCTGATGGCGAAGATCCCGACACGTTCGTGCGGTCGCAGGGACGCCAAGCAATGGAGCAGCAGTTGAGCAATGCCATCGATCTCTTCGACCGACAGGTGCAACTGCTCGAGCGTCGCGGTTGGTTTGCCGATCTCCGGCACCGTCGGAACGCGATCGACAAACTGCTGCCCACCATTCGCGCCGCCCGTGAGCCACTGACGCGAGAGATGTATCTCGCGCGGCTCTCCGAGGCGACGCATGTCGACAAGACGACGCTGGCCGCCGAAGCCGAGTCGCTCCCCGAGCCGGGGATGCGCCGGGGAACGACGCGGACGTCGGGGACGAGTGCCGGGTACGACATGGGCCAAGGTCCGCCGGATTTTGACGGGCCGCCGCCAGATCAGCTCGATGGTGGTGACTACGCCGAACCCGCGCCGCTGCCGCCACCGGCGTCGGAGCAACGACGACCATGGACGCCGGGACGCAAGAAGGGCTACAAGCAGGGGCCGGAGTGGCAGGCCACGAACGTGCCGCCCCGTCCGCGCCGCGATGAGCCGCTCGAGCGCGCACTCGTCCGCGCCATGCTGGTCGATCGGGGCATCGCGGAGCGTGTGGCTGAGCGTCATCCGCCAGACGCATTTCGTGAACCCCGCTATCGCGAGCTTTTCGATACACTGCTGCACGCGCCTCTCAACGATGATCTCGAACAGATCGCGGAGCGGCTTTCGCCGGAAACGATGAAGGTCCTTCGGGAGCTGACCGATGCTGGTGCCTACGAAGCGGGAGCGGCCGATATCGGACTCACGCTAGGCAAGCTCGACGCACGACAGCTGGAGACTCGGGTGGATGAGATTCGCGAAGCGATGCGCACGGCAACCCGCGAGGAGCAGGATGCGTTGATGCGAGAAAGGCTGGAACTCGAAGCAGAAATCCGTCGACTGGTGCCAATTCGGTCACCGCGCGGAAGGCCCAAGGGATAGGAACGAACGTGGTGAACCCTGATATCGATACGTTGCTCGCCGTTCAGGCGGACGATGCGATCATTCGTGACATCGAAGCGCGGCGCGACGCCCTCGCGCCGCGGCTTGCGCTGCTCGACGCGCGCCAGAAACGTGCCGTCGAAGAGGTGTCGCGCACGGAAGCGTCCCTCGAACGAGAGCTCACCCGTCAGCGCCTGCTCGAAGCGCGCCTCTCGGAGACACGTGCTTTGCACGAGCGCTATGTTGCGGTGCTCGACGGCGCTGAGCGTCTGCGCGAGGCGGCCGCCGCCGCTTCGCAAGTCGAGGGAACCAAGCGTGCGCTCGCGGATGGGGAGAGTGAAGCGTTGGTCATTGCGCGGCGGGTGGGGGATCTGCGCACCGCGCTGGCCGCTCATCGCGAAGTGCTGGCGCAAGTCAGCGCCGATCAGGGTGAGGCGCGCACGGAGATGGAGGCGGTTCGCGCCGGCATCGAGGCGGAGCTCGCGACGGCGCGCGCCAAACGCCAGCTCGTAGCCGGCGCCGTGAGTCCGGGGATGCTGTCCAAGTACGATCGGATCGCGTCGCGTCGCCAGGCCGCAGCGCTCATCGAGCTGCGTGATTTCTGTTGCAGTGCCTGCGATACCGCCATTCCGCTGCAACGGCGCATCGCGTTCTCGAGTGGCTCGGTCATCGAGCCGTGCGAAGGGTGCGGCGTCCTCCTGTTCCAGCGCCCGGTCGCCGACTAGTCGACCGGATAGGCGGTCCGGTTACCCCGCACGCGTCGAAACGGGAGTCCTGCGCGCTGGGCCCATGCCCTAGATTGTGCGTGTGACCGCCCCGACGCTTTCCGCTCCCCGCCCCGGCGTAAATTCGCCCCCGCTGCGCCCTCCGGCGCGATGGGTGCCCATAGCAGTGCCGCCGGCCGACGTGGTCGACCGGCTGCAGCGCGAATTGCTGCTTCCCATCGAGGTGTGCCGCCTGCTCGCCTCCCGTGGGTACGAGACGCCGGATGCTGCCAAGCGGTTCCTGCGACCGCGTCTCGAGCACGTCGAGGCGCCCATGCAGCTGCACGATGCATCGCGCGCGGTCGCGCGCATCGCGGATGCCGTGCGTGCACAGGAAGTCATTTTCGTACACGGCGACTACGATGTCGACGGCATGTCGTCCACGGCGCTGCTCACCCGGGTGCTCCGGGGCGTCGGGGCGTTGAATGTCGTACCGTTCGTGCCCAACCGGTTGACCGACGGCTACGATCTGGGTGCCGCCGGCGTGGCGGCTGCGCGAGCTGCGAACGCGAGCTTGGTAATCACCTGTGACTGCGGCACGAGCGCCCTGTCGCCTGTACAAGAGCTCATGGCCGCCGGTGTGGATGTCATCGTCACGGACCATCATTTGCCCGGACATGCGTTGCCGCCTGCGTATGCCGTGTGCAATCCTCGGCATCCCCTGTGTACGTCCACGGACAAGGATCTGGCGGCCGTCGGGGTGGCGTACAAGCTCTCGCTTGGACTCTGCGAAGCACTCGGCGTTTCGCCCACGTTGGCACATCGCCAGCTCGATCTGGTCGCACTCGCCACGATCGCCGATGTCGCGCCGCTGCGCGGGGAAAATCGCGTGCTCGTGCGCTACGGGCTCAAGCTGCTTGCGGAGACGACACACCCCGGTCTGCGTGCGCTCATTCGTTCGTCGGGGTTGGAAGGCAAGCCGCTGACGGCGGGACGCGTGGGGTTCGTGCTCGCACCGCGACTCAATGCGGCGGGTCGGATCGCCGATGCGAAGCTGGGGCTTCGACTGTTGTTGGCCGAACGTGAAGACGAGGCCAATATCATTGCGCGAGAGCTCGAGGAGTTGAATCGCGCTCGTCAGGAGCTCGACCGCGTGGTGCTCGATCAGGCGATGCGTCAGCTCGATCAGCCCGACATGCGCGACCGCTATGCGCACGTGTTGCACCAGCAGGGGTGGCATGCCGGCGTCATCGGTATTGTTGCGTCACGCCTCGTGGAGGCGACAGCACGACCGGCGGTCCTCGTAGCCGTCGATCATGGCATTGGCAAAGGGTCAGGCCGTTCGATCAGCGCGTTCGACTTGCACGGCGCACTGGGCGACTGCGCGGACCTCTTTCAGCGCTTCGGGGGACACCGCGCCGCGGCCGGACTGACGATGGATGCCGCACAACTGCCGGCGTTCGTCGAGCGATTCGATGAAGTGGCGCATGCCCGACTCACGCCCGACGATCTCGTTCCCATGTTGCGCGTCGACCTCGAGGTGCCCATTCACGAAGTTGGCGAGTCACTCGAGAAGTTGGTCAGGCATTTCGAGCCCTTCGGCATCGGCAACCCGGCACCGATGTTTCGTGCGTCGGGGGCCCAGCTGTCGTGTGCACCGCGTAAGGTCGGGAGTGACGGGCTCAAACTCGCCATCGGGGCGCCGCACGGCGATCTGGAAGCGATTGGGTGGGGGCTCGCGTCACGGGCCGCGCAGCTCCACGTTGGACGAGGCCTCGACTTGGCGTTCAAGCTCGAGCGGGATGAATATCGCGGCGTGTCACGCCTGCAATTACGGGTGGCCGACGTGCGCCACGCAGAGGACTAACGGTATGCGCATTATCTCCGGTCGCTGGAAAGGGCGGCGTATTCAGGCCCCTGTGGGCGATACCGTGCGACCGACGTACGATCGCGTCCGCGAGTCGTGGATGAGTATCGTGCACCCGATTCTTCCCGACGCCCGCGTGCTCGACCTCTGTGCCGGTAGCGGCGCACTTGGACTGGAGAGTCTGTCGCGCGGTGCAGCCGAGTGCGATTTTGTGGAGCAGTCGCTCAAGGTGATGAAGGTGTTGCAGGGAAATCTGGAGGCGCTGGGGGGACATCCTGGCGCGACCATCCATCGCGACGACGCGGTGCGGTTTGCGCAGAAGCTCCCGGCGGGCGCGTACGACATCGCCTTCGCCGATCCACCGTACGCATCGGATATTGCCCAGCAGTTGGCCGAGCAGTGGCTGGCGGTCCCTTTCGCGTCGGTGTTTGCCATTGAACATTCGTCTGCGGTTACACTCCCGGCCATTGGCGATACCCGTCGCTATGGCATCACCGCGCTGACCTTCTTCCGCACCTCGTCGTGACGCCAGCTTCGGCTTCCGGGATTGTCACCACTGCCAATCGGCCCAGTGGCCCGCTCATCGCCTTGTATGCGGGCTCCTTCGACCCCGTGACCCACGGGCATGAAGACCTCATCAAGCGGACGTTGACGTTCGCGGACCACCTCATCGTGGCCGTGGCGAACAACATGAACAAGCAGCCGCTCTTCTCGGTGGAAGAACGCATGGGGTTCATTCGCGAGTGCACCAACGGGGATCCGCGTATCGAGGTGCGCTCGTTCAAAGGGTTGCTCGTGGAGTTCGCGCGCACCCTTGGCGCGCGCGTGAACGTGCGCGGACTGCGCGCGGTGAGCGACTTCGAGTACGAGTTCCAGATCGCCCTCATGAATCGACACCTGTATCCCGATTTGGAGACGGTCTTCATGACCCCGTCGCTCGATACCACGTACATCAGTTCGAGCATGGTGCGTGAAGTGGCCAAGTTCGGTGGCGATGTATCGGGGCTCGTGCATCCGGTCGTCGCCAAGGCGCTCGTCGAGCGTTACCGCGAGCAGGCGGCAGCCGCCTCCGGGAGGTCGTCATGAGTACGCAGCAGGACGCCACCAGCGAGTTCCTCACCTCGCTGCACGAGCGGGCGAAGGCCACGCCGCGGACCATTCTATTCCCCGAGGCAGTCGATCCGCGAACCGTGTCGGCGGTGTTGCGTCTGCAGAAGCTGGGCTCGGTCAACCCGGTACTGGTGCGGCGCGGCGATGCGCCTACCGGCGTGGTTCCGTCCGGCGGTTTGCTCATCGATCCGCTCTCCGATCCGCGACGCGCGGCCGTCGCCGAGCACCTGTTGGTGCGGCGCGGCGGCAAGGGGCTGACCCGCGAAGACGCCGAACGCCTCGCGACTGATCCGCTCTACTTCGCCGACAGTCTGGTGGCGCTGGGCGAAGCGGATGGGTGTGTCGCCGGTGCCGTACACACCACGGCTGACGTCTTGCGCGCAGCACTCTGGACCATCGGGGCGGCGCCCGGCGTGAAGACGGTCTCGTCGTCGTTCTACCTGATTGTTCCGTCGTTTCGCGGGGAGTCTGGCGAGGTCCTGACCTACACGGACTGTGCCGTCGTGCCCGATCCGTCGGCGCGACAGCTGGCCGATATCGCGTTGGCCGCGGCGGCGGACCGTCGACGCATCGTGGGCGATGAGCCCCGCGTGGCGTTCCTCTCGTACAGCACCATGGGCAGCGCCGACGGACCCACGGTCAGCAAGGTACGGGAAGCGGTGGCCATCGTTCGCCAGGAAGCGCCGTCGCTGGTCGTGTCGGGGGAGCTGCAGGTCGATGCCGCGCTCATTCCCGAGTTGGCGCGGCGGAAAGCCCCCGGCGAGCCGGCGGCCGGCGTGGCGAACGTTCTCGTGTTCCCGTCGCTCGACGCCGGCAATATTGCGTACAAGCTCACGCAACGACTGGCCCACGGAACCGCGATTGGCCCTATACTTCAGGGGTTGGCCAAGCCCTGCAGCGACTTGTCCCGCGGTGCGACCGCTGACGACATTGTGCATGTTGCGGCGATCACGGCTTTGCAAGCTGCCGGTCACGCCTGAGCGCTATCCCCGATCCTGAGTCCGTCATGAGCTTTTCGCTGGAACGCACCGACGATGTCGCCATCGTTACGGTCGATGGGCAACTGGTGGTCACGAACCGCCAGGAGTTCAAGCAGGCCATTCTCGATGCGGTCGAGCAGGGGGCGCGTCTGGTCGTCGTCGACTTCACCACGTCGGGGTATATCGACAGCTCAGGGCTCGGAGCGCTCGTGTCGCTCAGCCGACGCCTGCGAGAGACGGGCGGAGACCTCCGCTTGGTGGGGCTCAACGAGGATTTGCGGACCCTCTTCGAGCTGACGCGGCTCGACGCACTGTTCCCGTTGTACGCGACGCGCGCCGACGCGCTTGCGGCGTCCTGAGCCTGTGGCGACGCGTCGGAATCCGCGTGTCTCGACCTCGCGAGGGGATGCGCGGGGCGAAACCGCGTTGTCGCGCGCCTTTCTGGCGGGTGTTGCGGCGGATGCCGTCGTGACCCACGTCTCGCGACGGTGGGTGCTGTCTTCGGAAGTGCACGGGATTGCCCCGGTCGTCGAGGATGTCGTATCGCTCTGCCGGGCCGCCGGTTTCTCGGCAAAGCTGTGTCGCCTGAACGTGCCGGTCGCGCTGACCGAGGCCTTGGCAAATGCGATGCTGCGGGGCAACGGGAGCGATGCGCGCCGGTCCGTCGTTGTCGTCGTCGAGCTCCACGCAGATCGCTTGCTCGTGGAGGTCACCGACGAAGGGCAGGGGTTCGATCTCGCGAGTGTCCAGCAGTGTCCGAGCGAAGCCGATTGGCTCGAACGTGAAGATGGTCGCGGCGTCTTTCTCATGCGCCAGCTGATGGACCAGGTGGAAAACCAGTGTCTCGACACGGGCCATCTGCTCCGGCTCATTCTGCATAAGGCATGACCGAGGTCGCCGCCCTCCTGGCCGCGTTTCTCGAGGCTACGGGGCGTGAGGCCGCCATTTGGGAGCGACGCGAGGGATCGGTAGTCCCGACGCTGCTCGGCGCCTCGACGCCTGACTTTGCCGAGCGCACCGAACCCGGGGCCATAGCGTGGGACGTCGCCACGTGGGCGCGAACGCAGGCGCTGCATGCGCAGCTCGTCACCACTGGGGACAGTGTCGGCTGGCTCTTCGTCGAGGCAGGCCACGCCCCGGATGCCGACCGGCTACTCGGCCGTCTCGTCCCGGTGGTCCGTCGGCTCACGCGTGAGCGCGATGGCGCGACTCGCGAACTCGTCGAGCGATATGAAGAGATCAATCTGCTGTACGCGATTGGCGAACTCCTCGGCGGGACGACGTCCGTGGAGGATGTCGCGGATACGCTGCTCGGGGAGCTTGCTGCCACGGTCGGGGCCAAACGGGCGGTGTTTCTGCACACCAACCGCGCGCAGGGGCTGCTCTCGCCCATTGCCTCGCTCGGTCTGAGGGAAACGACGTACGAGGCGGTGTCGCTCGATCGTGCCGAGCACATTGCCGTGCGGGCGTATCGCAGCGGCGGCGCCTGTACCGAAGACGGTGTGGCGGCGGCGTTGGGCGACCCAGTGTTGTCCGGACAGGGGGCCCCACTCCTGGCGGTGGCCATCACGCGGCCGAGCAGCGGAATTGGCATCACCGGCACCTTCGCCGTTCCCACCCGCCGAAGCGATGGCGGTGTGGTGCCGTTGGGAGTCCTCGTGCTCGGCGGTCGCGATGGCGGACAGCCGTTCACGGCTGGCGATCGCAAGCTCGCAGTGGCCGTGAGTACGCAGATTGGCACGGCGATGCACAACGCGAGTCTGGTCCGCGCGGCCGTCGAGCGGCAGCAGATGGCGCGTGAAATGCAGCTGGCTAACGAGTTGCAGCTCAAGCTGTTGCCTAGCCCGCGCGTCGTGCAGCCCGAAGCGCGCGCCGCGGCCCGAGTCGTTCCGGCCGAGAGCGTTGGTGGCGATTTCTTTCTCCTGGCGCGTCTGGATCGGGACCGTACGGGGGTGCTGATCGGCGATGTCTCCGGTCACGGGTATCAGTCCGCGCTGATCATGGCGCTCGCTCTCAGCGCCGCTGGTATTCACGTGCAGGCGGCGTTCGATCCGTCCATCGCCCTGGAAGCGGTGCACCACAGTTTGCGGGACGAACTCGAGAGTACGGAGATGTCGATCTCCATGTGCTACGCCGTGATCGATACTCGCGCGGGTGAACTGCGCTTCGCCAATGCCGGTCACCCGCATGCCTTTGCGGTCACCGCTGACGGCCAGTGCACGCGCTTGTCCGCCGTCGCTCCGCCGTTGGGCTGGTGCGAGGACACGATCGAGGAGTGCGTGATGACGTGGAAGCCGGGCACCCGTCTCGTGTTCTTCACCGACGGCGTGGTGGATGCGCGCGATGCCGCTGGCGAACGCCTCACCGAGCCGGCGCTGCTCGACACGCTCAAGACCATGACGAACGGCGAGACGCCGGAGCAGATGCTGGACGCGCTGTTCCGTCAGCTCGACGCCCACGTTGGACGCACGCCACTGCGTGACGATTGCACGGTGGTCGTGGTGGACCGCCCGTGAGGCACGCATGACGCGGACATGAAACACGGACCATTCGGCAGCGGACGCGGCGGTAATCGCAGCGTCGGCAACACCGGTGCGAACAGCAAGAACAGCAGTGCGCGCCCCCCGCGGTCTCCCGATCGTTTACCCGGTCCCCGCAAGCGTTTTGGGCAGCATTTCCTGAGCGACACCCGCGTCCTCGACAGCATTGCCGACGCGCTGGGGGATGTGTCCGATCGTACCGTCGTGGAAATTGGTCCCGGCCGAGGGGCACTGACGGACCGCCTGGCGGCTCGCGCCAAACGACTGGTGGCGATCGAGGTGGACCGGGACCTCGTGCAGTATCTGCGCGCCCGCTACGCCGATCGACCGCATGTCGAAATCGTGGAAGGGGATGTCCTGAATACCAACCTTGCGCAGCTGGCGGGTGGTCCGTACGTCCTGGCGGGTAATGTTCCGTATTACATCACCACGCCGATCATCTTTCATGCCTTGGAGTTACCTCGTCCAGAGGCGGCGGTCTATCTGGTGCAGAAAGAGGTCGCAGACCGTATGGCGGCACCGCCGGGTGACAAAACCTACGGCGCGCTCAGCGTGAATCTGCAGGCGGTGGTGAATGTCGAATTCATCCGCAAAGTGGCGCCTGGCTCGTTCAATCCGCCTCCGGCCGTCGACAGCGCGGTGGTGCGAGTCACGCCCCGCGGGGCGTCGGTGATCGAGCCGGAGCTGGAGGCCAAGTTCCGGAGCTTCGTGCTGGCGGCGTTCGGGCTGCGGCGCAAGCAACTGGTGCGGGTGGTTCGCACCGTCGCGTCGTTGGACGCGGAGGCGGCGCAGGCCATCGTGGCGTCATGCGGGCTCAACCCCGAAGCGCGTCCGGAAACGCTCTCCCCAGCGGAGTTCGCCCTGCTGGTACGCGCGCTGCAGTAGCCGCGCGCGTACGGATCAGGCGGCGCCTTCGTCGAGGTAGCCGGGATTGGTGAGCGCAAAGGACAACCCCTCGAGCTCCATCGCCATGTTGACGCTCTTGAGATTCACGTGCGGCGGCACGGTGATCTGGGTGGGCGCGAAGTTCAGGATCGCGCGAACGCCAGCTTTGACGAGGCGGTCGACGACCGCCTGCGCACCTTCCGCCGGAATCGCGAGCACGGCAATCGGCGCGTCGTCGCGGTTGAGATCAGCCTCGAGCGCGTCCATGGGGCGGACAATTGCTTCCCCCCATGGCTGGCCAACCTTGTGCGGGTCGTTGTCGTAGACGCCGGCCACGGTGAACCCACGCTGCCGGAAACCACGGTAATTGGCGAGCGCCGCGCCGATTTTTCCGGCGCCGATGATGAGCACTTTCCACTCGCGCTGCAGGCCCAGGATTTCGCGGAGGTGGGCGGTGAGCTCGTGGACGGGGTATCCCAGCCCCCGCTTGCCGAAGGACCCGAAGAACGAGAGATCCTTCCGCACCTGCGCGGGCGTGGTGCCGCACAGGTGCGCGAGTTCGTCGCTGGACGCGGTCTGTTGTCCGCGCGTGTCGAGGTCCTCCAGGTACCGGAGGTACATGGACAGGCGGCGTACGGTAGAGTCGGCGATGCGCTTCACGGCGTCGTGTTAGAGCTTGTGAAATTGTTCACAAGCAGGGTAAGGTACCTCGACGCGCGAAGCAATACCAGCGCTTGTGTCATACCCGTTACTATCTTGAGGTCGTGTACGGTTCCTCTCCCGGCGCTCCGCGCCCGTTCGGCGCCTCCGCCGCCCCTCGCCCCACCACGCTGTCCGCGCGCGCCATGCGTCGACTGGCCACCGGCCCGCTCGACGCGGTCACGCTCATGCGTGATGTCTGTCAGGTCGACCGGCTCCAGAAAGACGCGGCCGAACGGATGGCCGCGGCGTTGCTGGGGAGTCACCCGGAGTTCGTGTGTCTTCCGAGCGGACATTGGGCGTTGGCCATAGCCCCAGCGACCGTCTCCGGGACGTCCACGCCGGCGGACGTGCGCGAGAGGGCGGGAACCACGGCGGGAACACCGCCGGTGGAACCGAGCCCGCGGCTGCGGGACATCGCCTTTGCCGTAGTCGACGTCGAGACGACCGGTACGCGCGCGGGGGCAGGGGACCGCATCACCGAGATCGCCATCGCGCAGGTGCGGAACGGCGAGGTGGTCGATGTCTACAGTCAACTCGTAAACCCCGAGCGTCCAATCCCGCCGTACATCACGGCGCTGACGCAGATCAGCTGGGAAATGGTACGCGACCAGCCCTGTTTCCGGCACGTCGCGCCTGCCGTGGTCGAGCGCCTGACGGGGGCCGTCTTCGTGGCACATAACGCCGCCTTCGATTGGCGATTTGTGAGCGAGGAGCTCCGCCGCGGTATGGGGCACGAGCTCTCCGGGCCGCGCCTGTGCACCGTGCGCCTGGCCAAGGTGCTCATCCCCACGCTGGCGCGGCGGTCGCTGGACCATGTCACCCGCTATTTCGGGATCGATATTGAAGCGCGTCATCGGGCCGAGGGAGATGCGGTCGCGACAGCGCGCGCGCTCGGCCGCATGCTCACGCTGGCTGAAGACGCGGGCGCCACGACGTGGGCTGAGCTTGAGCGGCTGGTGTCTACGCCTGCCGAACGTCGCAAGCGCACGGCGAGTGATCGCCGCCGGCGCGCCTTTCCGTTACCTGCCGATGAGGATTACATCGCGTGAGCGAAACGTTTGCCGTCCATCCGTTCCCTGCGCCCCTGCTCGACAGCCGGCAGGTTGGACGCTTGCGCGTCCACGCCATTCAGGCGGGGGGACAGCAGCTCGATGGCGGGGCGATGTTCGGCGTGGTACCCAAGACGCTGTGGTCGCGCCGTATCGAGGCCGATGAGAAGAACCGGATCCCGTTGGGCATGCGCTGCCTGCTCATCGAGCACGAAGATGGTCTGGTCCTCATCGACACCGGGTCGGGGAACAAGGAAACGCCCAAGTTTCATGACATCTACGCCATTGAAAACCGTGGCGCCGATGGGCGAACGGCGCTGGAGGACGGCATCCGCGCAGCGGGGTTCAGCCCCGACGACGTGAAGCTCGTCATCAACACGCACCTGCACTTCGATCATGCGGGCGGCAACAGCTGGCGGGCGCCCACGGGAGAGGTCCTGCCGACGTTTCCCAACGCGCGGTACGTCGTACAGGCGGGGGAACGGGCGTACGCGGAGCAGCCGAACGAGCGCACGACGGCCAGCTACTTCCCGCCCAATTGGGCGCCGATCGTCGCCGCCGACCGTCTGGACGTCGTGTCGGGCGCGCGGGAGATCGTGCCGGGGATTTCGGTGCGTCCGACGCCCGGGCACACGCCGCATCATCAGAGTGTCCTGGTGCGGTCGGCCGGCGAGACCCTCTGCTTTTTGGGGGATGTCGTGCCGACGACGCATCATCTCCCGCTGCCGTGGATCATGGGCTACGACGTCGAGCCACTCGTGACGCTCGAATCCAAGCGGGCGCTGTTGGCCGATGCGCTTCGGGAGGACTGGCTCCTGGTGTTCGAGCACGATGCGCACGTCGGCTTCGGGCGCGTGGCCCACGACGGGAAGGCGTACCGGCTGGCCGAATAACGACTTAGCCGCGAATTGCCCGGTGGAGGGGGGTTGACCTCCGGCGTTGGCGGTCTAGGTTTACAGAGTTGTAGGTATTTTCAGGTGTACGGGTGCGCCTCGGTGGCACCCGGTTACAATCGAGAAGTGGTACGGCATCGATGCCGCACCCACCCTTCGGCCCTTGTGCGAGGTTCAGTCCTCCCAAGGTGTGCTGCTGGAGTCCATCGGATCGGCTGGTCGCGTCGCGTACCCTCAGGGTACGTGTCCGCGGCGGAATGCCGTTTGCGACGCGGGCTCCTCACAGGGGTCCGCGTTTTCTGTTTCTTCTACCGGAGTACGCACTATTCAGGATTCGACGAAGCGTCCGCCACGGGTGAACCGGCAAATCCGGATCAGTCCCGTTCGCGTGATCGGCGCTGACGGTAGCCAGCTTGGCATCCTCGAAGTGGACGCAGCACTGTCCATGGCGCAGGAGCTGGGTCTCGATCTCGTTGAAGTGGCGGCGGCTGCACGGCCTCCCGTGGTCCGCATCATGGACTTTGGCAAGTTCAAGTTCGAACAGGCCAAGCAAGCCCGACTCGCGAAGAAGAAGCAGCACGTGATTCATCTCAAGGAGGTCAAGTACCGCCCTGGGATCGATGATCACGACTTCGATACGAAGACCCGCCATGCGCGGCAGTTCCTCGAAGAAGGCAACAAAGTCAAGGTGACGCTGATGTTCCGAGGCCGACAGATCGCCCATCCCGAACTCGGGCGTGCGGTGGTCGAACGGGTCTCGCAGCAGCTTGCCGACCTGGCCAAGATCGAGAGCGCGCCGACGATGGAAGGCAAATCGATGACCATGATCCTCGCGCCGAAATAATCACCGCTGGTGATTGGTGCGTGATCGGACGCAACTCCGCCCCACATCGGGGCGGTTGACCGCTGACGTGAGTAAAACATGCCGAAGATGAAGACCCACAGCGGCGCCAAGAAGCGCTTCTCCGTGACGGGATCGGGGAAGGTTCGGCGCCTGAAGGCCTACAAGAGCCACATCCTGACCAAGAAGGACAGCAAGCGGAAGCGTAATCTCCGCCGCCCGGCCATCGTCGAGACCAACGGCGAAGCGAAGCGTATCAAGCGTCTCATTCTTGCCTGAGGATCTCCTACTATGCCACGCGTAAAATCAAACGTTGTTCGCCTGAAGCGTAAAAAGCAGATCCTCAAGCATGCCAAGGGCGCCTTCGGTGGCCGCTCCAAGCTGTGGAAGGCTGCGAAGGAAACCGTGGAGCGCGGCTGGCGCTACGCGTACCGCGACCGCAAGAACAAGAAGCGTGATTTCCGCCGCCTCTGGATCGTGCGTATCAACGCGGCCGCGCGCCTGCACGACATGTCGTACAGCGCCTTCATCAACGGCCTCCATGCCGCCGGACTCGAAATCGATCGCAAGGTGCTCTCCGACCTCGCCATCCGTGAGCCCGAAGCGTTTGCTGCCATCGCCGAACAGGCCCGCAAGGCCCTCGAAGCGAAGACCGCCGCGTAAGTCGGTCCGCTCCGGCGTCGCCACGCGGCGTCCGGGAGTGGTTATGTTGCGAGGGCCGGCATCGAAAGATGCCGGCCCTTCGTGCTCCCGTTTCCGATTCCCCTCGTGATCCTCTCCGATTACCTCGCCCAGGCCGATGCGCTCGCGCAGGAGTGCCGGGCGCTGCTCGACGGGCTCGACCCCGACAGCCGTCTCGATGTCGCCAAGGGGCAGCTGAACGCCCTCAAGGACGACCGGCTGGCGCTGCTGCAGGGCGCGCTGCGGGCGCTTCCCGCGGACGACCGACGCGCCGCCGGCGGTGCGTTCAATGCGCTCAAGCTGGCCATCCAATCCGCGCTCGATGTCTTCGAAGCGCGACAGCTGGCCGCGTCGGGAACGCAAGCCTTTGATGCCACGATGCCGGCGCGCCGCACCTGGCGCGGGTCGTTGCATCCGGTCACGCTCGTCATCGACGAAATCTGCGAGATCTTCCGCGAGTTGGGCTTCACCATCGCCCTCGGTCCCGAGGCGGAAACGGAGTGGTACAACTTCGGGGCGCTCAACTTTCCGGCCGATCATCCGGCCATGGAGTTGCATGACACGCTGTACCTCGGCGACGACACCTTGCTGCGCACGCACACCTCGCCCGTGCAGGTGCGCACCATGCAGCGCTTCGCGCCGCCCATACGTGTTCTCGCGCCCGGCCAGGTGTATCGCCGCGATTTCTTCGATGCGACGCACGCGCCTGCTTTCATGCAGCTCGAAGGACTCGCGATCGACGAAGGGGTGAGCTTCGTCGATCTCAAGGCGACGCTCGCCGAGTTCGCGCGTCGCTTTTACGGCGCGTCGAGACGCGTCCGCTTCGGCCCCTCGTATTTCCCGTTCGTCGAGCCGGGGGCACAGATGGACGTGGAAGTCGATCTTGGCGACGGCAAAGGATTGCGGTGGGTCGAGATCCTCGGATGCGGCATGGTCCATCCCAACGTCATCGAAGCCGCTGGCCTCGATAGCGAGAAGTACACCGGCTGGGCGTTCGGCATGGGGCCGGCGCGCATCGCCATGTCACGCTACGGCGTGAACGACATCCGCGTTCTTTACGATTCCGACGTCCGTTTCCTGGAGCAGTTCGCTCGATGATCGTTTCGCACGAATGGCTCAAGCAGTTCGTTCCGCACACGCACAGCGCGCAGGAGATCGGTGAACTGCTCAGCCGCCACTGCGTCACTCTCGACAACATCGAGGCGCTCGGTGCGCATCTGTCGTCGTTCGTGGTGGCACAGGTGGTGGAAGCAGGTCGTCATCCCAACTCCGATCACCTCTGGGTCACCAAGGTCGATGACGGCAGTGGTACGCTGCTTGACGTGGTGTGCGGCGCTCCGAACGTGGTCGCGGGAAACAAGTATCCGTTCGCCCGTACGGGGACCGTCATGCCCGGCGGGCTCAAGATCGAGAAGCGCAAGATTCGCGGTGAAACGTCGAACGGCATGCTCTGTTCGGCGCGCGAACTCGGCCTCGGTGATGAGCACAACGGTATTCTGACGCTCGAGACGCTCGCCGCTCCCGGCACTCCCATTCTGGACGTGCTCCCCATTGGCGACGCGCGCCTCGATCTCGATGTGCTTCCCAATCGTCCCGACCTTTTGTCGCACGTCGGCATCGGGCGCGAGATCAGTGCAGTGACAGGCGTGCCGTTGCGCGAAACAAGCGCGGACATCACCGCGCCGGCCTGCAACGTGGCGGCACTGCGCGGTGAGACCACGGTGCAGGGCACACATGCTGCCGTAACGATCGCCGATGTACACAGCTGCCCGCGATACGTCGCGGTGGTCATCAAGGGCGTGCGCGTCGGCCCCAGCCCCGAATGGCTGCGCCAGCGGCTCGATGGGATCGGGGCCCGCAGCATCAGCAACGTCGTTGACGCCACGAACTACGTGCTGCATGGACTCGGTCAACCGGTTCACGCGTTCGATCTCGCCAAGCTGTCCGGCGCGGCGATCGTGGTACGTCCCACGCGTGACGGCGAGACGATCGTTACGCTCGATGGCACCGTGCGGACCTTGGCCGCGGGCACGACGTGCATCTGCGATGGCAGCGCGCCGGTGGCCCTGGCCGGAGTCATGGGAGGACTGCATTCCGAAGTGACGGAGGGCACGAGCGACATTCTGCTCGAAGTCGCGGTATTCGACACACGTTTCGTGCGCGCGGTGCGCAAGGCGACAGGGCTCAACACCGATGCGAGCTATCGGTACGAGCGTGGCATCGACGCCGGGAATACTCAGCAGGTGGCGCGCCTGGCGGCTGCGCTCATTACGCAGGTTGCCGGTGGTGAAGTGGTCGAAGTGCTCGACGTGGGGAACGACCTCGCCGCACGCGCGCCGGTTACGCTGCGCCCGTCGCGCTTGGCGAAGCTGCTCGGGATGGCCGTGCCCACAGCAGAGATTGTGCGCCGGCTGACGTCGCTCGGATGCACCGTGTCGCCGGTTGGGGATGACTTGGCGATCCAGGCGCCTACGTGGCGTCATGACTTGCTGCTTGAAGTCGACCTCATTGAAGAAGTGGCGCGCCTGGTCGGGTTTGATGCACTGCCCGATGAGTTGCGCCCATTCCGTCCCGGCAACGCCCCGGATCACCCGTTGCATCTCGCGTCCCGTCGCGTGCGCGACGTACTCGTGGGGGCAGGGCTTGCCGAGGCGCGTCCTATGCCGTTCACGGCCACGGGCAACGAGCAGTCGCCGCGCGTGCGCAACCCGCTCGCGGAAGACGAACCGTTCTTGCGTGCGTCGGTGCTCGATACGTTGGCGCGCCGCGCCGAGTACAACTTGTCGCGCATGCAGGGCAACCTGCGCCTGTTCGAGATTGGGCATGTCTTCACGCCGCGCGCGGGTCGACTGCCGCTGGAAGAAATGCGCGTCGGCGCGTTGCTCATGGGCGCGCGTCGTCCGGCGCACTTTACTGAGCCGCAGCCGCCGGCGTACGACGTGTGGGATGCCAAGGAGCTGGGCGAGTTGATTGCCCGCGCCGCATTCCCGGGGCGCGTGGTCACGCTAGCGGGAGGGGAAGCGCCGGTGCTGTTCACGATTGCGGTGGATGGGCTCGGCGTCGTGGGGACGGTGGAGAACGTTGCGCTCGATAAGCCCGTGTGGGCGTCGGAGGCGGTCGGGGTCGAAATCACGCTCGGCGAGATATCGTCGCACGATCTCGCGGCCCCGGGTCATCATGCGCACGCGCCAGCTGAGCGGGAGTCAGGAGCCACGCGCGCGGTGCGTGTTCTCCCCCTGCCGACGACCCCGGCGGCAGAGATCGATATGGCACTCCTCGTCCCCGATCACACTCCGGCGGCCTCCGTGGAGGCGCTGTTGCGCAGCGCGGGTGGTGAACTGCTGGAGCACGTGCAGCTGTTCGACGAATTCCGCGGCAGCGGCGTTCCGGCCGGCATGCGCAGCCTGGCGTGGCGGTTGACGTGGCGGCATCCGGAGCGCACCCTGCGGGACAAGGAAATTGACGGGCGTCGTGCCCGTCTTCTCGAAGTGCTCGACAAGGAACTCGGTATCCGTCCTCGTGCGTCCTGAAATCGCGGCCTTCCGCGAGCTCGACACGCTCGTCCGCAATTTGAGCGACCAGCTGGCGGGGTTCCGCCGGCGGGCGCTCGCCGCGGAGGCGCGTTCACGCGAGTTGGAACAGATCCTGGCCGGCATGACGGGCAAGCTCGACGAAGTGCGTCAGCAAGCCGAAGACACGCAGCAATCCCGCGATGCCGCGCTCGTGCAGGCCCGCACCTTGGAATCGCAGTTGGCGGTTGCACGGGGCGAGGTCCAGCGTGTGCAGGCGGCGTTCGCCGAGGTCTCGGCGAAGGCAACGCCCGAGGCAATGGATCAGGAGTTGGCCAAGGAGAATGAGCGCCTGCGGGCCCGTCTCCAGGACGCGCGGGAGAAGACCACCCAACTGACCGAACGGGTGCGCTTTCTTCGCCAGCAGGTCGGACAAGGGGCCGAGCGATGATGGATCAACGGACGGTGGTGAAGGTGCGGATCATGGGGGACGACTACACCCTCCGCACCGAGGCGTCTCCGGAGCATACCAAAGCGGTGGCGGAGCACGTCGACAAGACGATCCGGGCCATACTCAACGGCAGCGGCACGATGGAAACCCACAAGGCCGCGATTCTGGCGGCGTTGCAGATCACCGACGATCTGTTCCGCGAGCGGGGCGCCATGGACGACCTTACGTCGGACATCAAGCAGCTGGCGGCAGATATTCGGCCGCTCCTGCCCCCGGCGAAGCGGGGCGAGGACCTCGGAGCGGCCTGAGCCCGTTGCGGGCCCTTCGGTCAATCCGTACGTTCTGAGGAGACGGTTTCGGTAGTGCTGCAGTGGACGGAGCGTGCGCGCCTGTGAGGCGCCAGCCGCGTTTCGTCCCTTGCGCGTGCCGTCGCGGTCCGACCGATAGATCTTGCGGCTCACGATCCAACCCGCGCCCAGCGCGGTGGAGTATAGATCCCCATGGGAGACATTTCCCTCGCGGCGCTCGTTGGCGCCTTGGGCGTAATCGCGGCTGTCATTGCGTTCGTGCTCGGACGAAAGTCGGGGCGTGCGATCGAGGTGTCGGCGCAGCAGCGTGCCAAAGCCACCGCGGAAGAGACGGCGGCGCGCATCCTCGACGACGCACGTCGTGAAGCGGAGAACATCCGTAAGGGTGCTGTTGTCGCCGGCAAGGAAGAAGTCCTCCAGTTGCGCGAATCGCATGAGGCAGATGTCCGCAAGCGTCGCGTCGATATCGAACGCGAAGAAAAGCGCGTCGCTGATCGTGAATCCCAACTCGACCGGGCGCGTGAGTCACTCGAGGGGCGCGAGCAGGAACTGCATCGTCGAGGAAAGGAGCTCGAAGCGCGCGAGCGCACCGCGGGCGGTCGCGAGCAGGAGCTTGAAAAGCTCGTTGCTGAGGAGCGTCGTCGTCTGGAGCAGCTCGCTGGTTTGAGCGCCGATCAGGCCAAGGCGGAGCTTGTCCGTCGTCTCGAAGACGAAGCGTTGGCCGATGCCGCAAGTCGACTGCGCGAGATCCGCGAGTCGGCCAAGCGCAATGCCGATCGCGAAGCGCGCAAAATCGTGGCGCTCGCCGTGCAGCGTGTGGCGGCCGAAACGACGGCCGAGAGCACGGTGTCGGCGGTGTCGCTGCCGAACGACGAAATGAAGGGGCGCATCATCGGTCGTGAAGGGCGGAACATCCGCGCCTTCGAACTTGCGACGGGTGTCGATGTCATCATCGACGATACGCCGGACACGGTCGTGGTGTCGTGCTTCGATCCGGTGCGACGGGAAACGGCCCGTCTCGCGCTGGAGAAGCTTGTCAGCGACGGGCGCATTCATCCGGGGCGGATTGAAGAAGTGGTGGCCAAGGCGCGCAAGGAAGTCGAAGTCGCCATCGTCGAAACGGGCGAGCAGGCCGCGTACGACGTCGGTGTCACCGGACTGCACCCGGAGCTCATCAAGCTCATCGGCCGCATGAAGTGGCGTACCAGCTATGGGCAGAACATTCTGGCGCACAGCAAGGAAGTGGCGTGGCTGGCCGGCATGATGGCCGCCGAGCTGGGACTCGACGTGGCGCTCGCCAAGCGCGGCGCGCTGCTGCACGACATCGGCAAGGTGCTCACCCACGAGCACGAGGGCACGCACGTGCAGCTCGGCGTGGAAGTGGCCACCAAGTATGGCGAGAATCCGCTGGTGGTGAATTGCATCGCGGCGCACCACGACGACGTGCCGCATGAGAGCGAGGTCTCAGTCCTCGTGCAGGCCGGTGACAGCATTTCCGGCTCGCGCCCGGGCGCGCGGCGCGAGGCGTTCGAGACCTATGTGAAGCGTCTCGAAGGTCTCGAGAAGATTGCGTCGAGCTATCGCGGCGTCGAGCGCGTATTTGCCATTCAGGCCGGACGTGAAGTGCGCGTCGTGGTGACGCCGGAGCAGGTCGACGATGTGCGCATGACGGCGATGTCCGAAGAAATCGCGCGGCGTATCGAGTCGGAGTTGCAGTATCCCGGCCAGATCAAGGTCGTGGTCATCCGTGAAAGCCGGGCGGTGGATTTTGCGCGCTGAACTGATCGACGGCAAAGCCATTGCCGAGGCCATCCGCAACGAAGTCGCGGTCGACGTTGCCGCGCTCGTGGCGCGCGGTGTGGTTCCCGGGCTGACCGTGGTGTTGGTCGGCGACGATGCCGCGAGCGCGACGTATGTGGGGGCCAAGGAGAAGGCATCGAAGGCCGCCGGAATGCAGGGGGAGACCATCCGCCTTTCGGCCGCCACGACGCAGGCCGAATTGCTCACGCTGATCGAGCGACTGAACGTCGATGCCTCCGTGCACGGCATTCTCGTGCAAATGCCGCTGCCGTCGCACATCGATCCGGATACAGTCATCCGTCATATTTTGCCCGAAAAGGACGTCGACGGATTCCACCCGGTGAACGTGGGCAAGCTGCTCATCGGCCATACCGATGGGTTCGTGTCGTGCACGCCGGCTGGCGTGATCGAACTGCTGCTGCGTAGCGGGGTCGACACGCGCGGCGCCGAAGCGGTGATCGTCGGGCGTAGCAATATCGTGGGGAAGCCGATGGCTGCTCTCCTGGTTCAGGGACGCGCCGGCGGCGATGCCACGGTCACCGTGTGCCACAGCCGTACGAAGGACCTCGCGTTCCACACGCGCCGGGCAGATATCCTCATCGCCGCGATCGGTCGTGCCGAAATGATCACCGGCGACATGATCAAGCCGGGCGCCGTGGTGATCGACGTCGGCATGAACACCAAGCCCGACGCGACGAAGGCCAAGGGGACGCGGTTGTGCGGCGATGTTCACTTCGAGAGTGCCGTGGAGGTGGCGTCGAAGATCACGCCTGTTCCCGGTGGTGTCGGGCCGATGACCATTGCCATGTTGCTGCGCAACACGGTGCGCGCGGCCGAACGCACGCTCGCCGGGAACGCCCGCTGAGCGTGGAGTGCATGGCGCTGCGGCGCATGGTGTCGCGTTGAGCGCGCGCCGGACGGGCGGCTACGGCCCCAGTGCGCCGACCGACGAGTCGCCGGGCAGTTCGCCTGAGGCGGCGATTGCGGTACATACGCTGACGTCGGCGGCCAAGGATCTCATTGAAGGGGCGTTTCCGCCGCTGTGGGTGCGCGGCGAGGTCACCAACTTCAAGGCACATCGCAACGGACACTGGTATTTCTCGTTGCGCGATGCGGAAGCGCAGGTGAACTGCGTTATCTGGAGTTCCGCCGCCAAGCGTATTCCGGCCCAACCGGACGAGGGGATGCAGGTGTTGGCGTTGGGGCAGATGACGGTCTGGCCCGTGCGCGGCGACCTGCAGTTTTCTGTGCGAGCCCTCGAAGCGGCTGGCGACGGGTTGTGGCGCAAGGCGCTCGAACAGACGCGACTGCGCCTGGAAAAGGACGGCCTGCTCGATCCGGCGCGGAAGCGTACGCTGCCGGCATTCCCTCGTCGCATTGCCGTCATTACCAGCCCGGACGGCGCGGCGATGCACGACATCATCACGGTGTCGCGGAGCCGAAGTGCCGACGTCGAGCTCGTCATTATTCCCGCGAAGGTGCAGGGGGATGGCGCACCGGAATCGTTGGTGGCGGCCATCGAGCAGCTCTGTCGCTGGGGGCACGCCGATCTGCTCATCATCGGGCGCGGTGGCGGCTCGCGCGAGGACTTGTGGGCGTTCAACGACGAACGCGTCGCACGCGCCCTCGCGTCGTGCCCCATGCCGACCATTTCGGCTGTGGGACACGAAGTCGACATCAGCATCTGCGACCTGGTTGCCGACGTTCGTGCGGCGACCCCGTCCGCGGCGGCGGAAATGGCGGTCCCGTCACGACGTGAACTCATCGGTCGGGTGGACAGTCTCAGCAAGCGCCTCGCTGCGGCGGCCAAGCGTCGTGAGGACCGCGCGGTGGCGTCGCTCAGCCAAGTGCAAAAGCGGCTGAGCATTGCGGCGCAACGCGTGGTCGAGCGTCGTCGGGCACGCGTGGAGCTGCTTGCCGGACAGCTCAATGC
>CANGXD010000029.1 GCA_947457545.1 Gemmatimonadaceae bacterium | reverse complement strand
CTGAGAACATTCACTGCACACTTCGAACTCCCTGCCGTTGGCGGGGAGTTTGTCGTTTCTGTACGTGCGGGACGCGCGACACGCCCCGTTGGCTCCCGCTCACCCCGTTCGCTGCTCTCTTCGGGGGTGGCCGTGCGCGCGCCGTCGCTGCGCTCCTCTGCGCGCCGGCGTCACCTGTTCGCGGATTCCCAAAAATGGCAGCCCCATTTCGCGACGTGGAAAGCCGCGAACGGTTTATGTCTCGCAGTTCATGTGACGATACCCGGGAAGGTCAGAACGACGCACACGTCTGCTTTCCACACGGTCATCCATTCAATGTCAACTTCGATCTCGACGCACGTTCGCCGCGCGGCGGCACTCCTCGTACTGCTCGCCACTCCCGTCGTCGCACAGGGCAGCGCTCAGAAACGCGCGTCTTCGTTTACCGTCGCGCTGAATCAGGACAACTTCTTTGGTTTCTATCCGACGTTTGCGGGCACGTACACGCCAAAGAAATCCAAGAATGTAGACTTTGCTTTCTACGGCACGCTCTGGACCATTCCTGCCTTCAATGTGGGCGGTACGCCGAATGGTGCGAATCTCTGGACCGAGTTTGGTGTTGGCGCGCGCTTCCGCGTTGCCGAAGATCGCCTTGCCATCAAGCCGCAGCTTGGCATCACACACGGTTCGCTGTTGTCGGGTGCACCGACCGGCGGTAGCCCCAATGTGCTCGATGGTATCGTGCCAAGTCTGACGGTGAACTACGCCGACAAGCGGGCGGAGGGTGAGGTCTACGGTGGTTACTACCGTGCAGCTCGCGATGTCGGGCCCGTGCAGCTCGACTTCCTCCACTACTGGGCAAACGCGGGCGTGAAATTCGCAAGCATTGCGTCGGCGGGTGTGCACGTGGAACAGCTGCGCAACTCGCGGACCACTGCGGCAAACGGTAGCCCGAGCGATACCTACCGGTGGGTTGGTGGATACGTCCAGTTTGTCTTGCCCGGTTCCAATGCGTTCGCGCGGATGACCATGGGCAGCAATGTGCTTGACGGTGCAACGGGGGCTTCTACAAGCTTTCGACGGGATTGAGCTTCTAACAGTCAAAGGGGTCAGAGTCGTTCAACGACTCTGACCCCTTTGAACCCTCGGCACCGCCACACGCCTGCTGGACAAACGAGCGTCAACGCGTGACGCTTCAGTCCATGAAGACATTGCTCCTCTGCTCGATGCGGCTGGGCCTCAGCGCCGCCCTGCTGGCCAGTGTCACGCCCGCCCGTGCGTATGCGCAAGCGCAGCCCGGCATTCTTTCGATCAGCGTGACGCACTCCACTCTCAAGAACACCGTCAAGCCCACAGGCGAACTCAAGGCGCAAGTCGACTCACTCGATGCGCTCATTGCCAGCGCGTCGAAGTTCGGTCGCACCTCGGAGTTGCGGCGACTGTATGCGCATTCGATCGCCCTGCTGCAGAAGCGTCCGTGGACGCCGGAAGCGGAATTCGCGAGTGCGCTGCTGGTGCGTTCCGACCGCTTGATCGTTGATCCGGCTCGCCGGTGGACCATGCGGCTCGAGCAGAGCTTCTCCCCGTCCATCGCGCTGGAGCGCCCGCTCACGGCGCGCGTGGCGCTTCGCAAGCGTGACCCCGCCAATCCGCGCGCGCCGCTT
The DNA here is from genome assembly GCA_947457545.1 of Gemmatimonadaceae bacterium. GTDB lineage: Bacteria > Gemmatimonadota > Gemmatimonadetes > Gemmatimonadales > Gemmatimonadaceae > Gemmatimonas. The sequence goes on along the minus strand of CANGXD010000029.1, from coordinate 29,060 downwards.
GCCCTGGTGAAAGAGCTTGGTGTCTTTGATGGTGTGCCGCGTGACTTGCGCGATGCGCCGTACGCCGTCAACGCTGACCTGCATGATGTTGCCGATGGCTCGTACATCGTGACCGTCGAGATGTCGGATAGCGCCCGCGCGCTGGGGACGGCGAGTGTGGGCATCGTGGTGCGCACCGGACTCGACGCCTCGGTACGCACACTCGAAGCCGCGGCCGCCAAGGCGCCGGAGCCGCAACGGTCGGACTTGCTCTTCCCCATCGACCGCATGCGCAACGTCAACGCCAGTCGTATTGCGCTCGGCACGTTCAACGCGGCGCGTGATTTCGCGGCGGCAGAGTCGCTGCTCAAGTCGGTCGCCGCGGGCAAGGATCCATGGGCTGGACGCACCGGTGATCTCAAGCGGCACTATCGACTGGATGCCGCCGACGAGATCATGCCGTATCGGCTGTACATCCCGAAGGCATACACCGCGAAGAAGCCACTGCCGCTGATCATTGCGTTGCACGGACTCGGTGCCACCGAAGATTCGTTCTTCGAAGCGTACGGCGGCACGTTGCCGAAGTTGGCCGAGCAGCGCGGATACCTCGTGGCGGCGCCGCTCGGCTATCGGGTAGATGGCGGCTACGGCGTGGCGCTGGGCGGTGGGAACGACCCGGCTGCCGCTCGATCGCGCGCGTTGAGTGAGCAGGACGTGTTGGAAGTGCTGGCGGCGGTGCGCAAGCAGTACGCCGTGGACAGTACCCGCGTGTATCTCATGGGCCACTCGATGGGCGCCATCGGCACCTGGGCGATCGCCGCGAAAACGCCCACGCGGTGGTCGGCGCTTGGCGTGTACTCGGGCTTCGGTGTGGCGTCGACGGCCAAGACGATCGGCACCATTCCCCAGTTCGTAGTGCACGGTGATGCCGACCCCACCGTGCCGGTGGGCGGATCACGCGTGATGGTGGCGGCGCTCAAGAGCGTCGGTGCCGAGGTGCAGTACATCGAAGTGCCTGGCGGCAATCACACGAATGTGGTGGAGCCGAACTTCGTGGCGATGTTCGATTTCTTCGATCGGTTTCCGCGCCGCTAGGCGGCGCGGTTACGGCACGACGGTGTTCCAGGCAGTTCCTCCATATCGGACCGTCGACTGAACACGTGCCCAATGCGGGTCTACCGACGCTCCGGCTGCAGATCGTCGAGCTGCTGCACCGCCGCTATCTCGCGACCGTCGGGCGTGAAGTACCGCAACAGTACCCGGCGATTGCGCGCGTGATCAACGACGCCTGAGCGGTCGTTCTCGAGCTGTGACTTGCCACGCGCCACAAGGCGGATGCGCGAAGCCGCAATACCCTTCGACTCCACATACTGTCGAACGGCCTCCACGCGTCGGGCCGATAGCGCCTGGTTGTAGGCCACACTGCCACGCACGTCGGTGTGTCCCTCGAGCGTGACCTGCACATCGCCGTAGTTCGCCAGCGAATCGATCAAGGCGTCGAGTACGCGACGGGATGCGGGAGCCAACGCATGTTTGTCGAGCGCGAAGTGCACCCGGCTCGGTACGCCGCGCATTTCTCGGGGCACTGCAAGCGCAGGAACCGGTGCCGGTGGCGCGATGATGGTCACAGGCGCCGCGACGGGAGCCGCCGGTGGTATCGGCGGCGCTGGGACCGCGCGCAGTGACGTCGCGATGCGCAGCGCTTCCTGTTCCCACGCCGCACACGAGGGCGCGCCGAGCACCGGTGAGCCGGCACGAAGCAATGCGACTTCCAGTGCCACCGCCAGCTCGCGCTGTTGGTCGGTCTGGGCGTTGTGTGTATCGACCGAGTCGAGGAGTGCCCACAGCTCTCCGCGCACGGCACGCAGACGCGGATCGTTATCGCGACGCAGCGCCAACGACAGCAGCCGCTCGCTGAGTGGGCCGGCATCATTGCGCTCGTATGCGTCACGCGCCAACCCGATCACCGCGGCGGATCGCGGCGACGGGGCCACCCGGGCCAGCGAATCGAAGGTGGCGAGATCCCGGGCAATGACGGCGTCCGTGGTACGCGCGGCGCGCGGCGTCACCCACGCGGTGGGCTGCGCGCCAAGCGTCTCGCCCGACAGCTGCCACAGGGTGACCGAGATGATCGCGGACCAAATGCTCCGTGCGTTGGACATCACTGCTTCTCCTTGCTGAACAGTGCTTCGTCAAACTTGAATCCGAACTCCACGTAGGGACCGCGCTGCGTATACCCGAGCGCTTCGAAATCACGATCGGTGAAGCCGAACAGGTTGTAGCCGCCGGCCACACGCATGTTGCGCATGAGCACCACACCAAGCTCACCGCCCACGCCATAGCGCCGTTCGCTGAAGGTCCGGTTCCCCAGCGCACTGCCTATCAGGCCCACATCGAAACGGCGGGAGAGATCAAGAATGGCGCGGCCCATGAGCAATTGCGCCGTACTGCGCGCGGTGACCCCGTTGCGCGCATCGTCTGCCACTTTGCCGGCATATCGCGTGGACAGCGTCAGGCGTGGGATTGGCTGCATGTTGAGAAGTACCGCTGCCACGTTCGCAATGGAACGTGATGTCGGTTCGCCCAGTGCGTTCGTCCGGTCGAGGCGGTTTTCCAGTCGGAAGAGCGCATTGATCCGATTGCGGTCGGTCTGACGCCAGGCGAGTCCCACTTGCGAGCGACCACGCAGCTGCGCGGTGGTCATCTGATCCCACAGTGTGCGGCCGAGCATGGTCCAATCGCGGCTCAGCTTGTGCGCATAGCCCAACGAACCCAGCAGATTGTCACCCGCGGGCGTGGTGCGCCACTCGAGTCTCGACGTCCCCTTCCAGGTTGCCGACTTGGTCCATTCGAGCCCACCGGTTGCCGCGAAGGCGCGTCCGGTTTCGGCACCGGCCAGCGGTGACACGCGCTCGAAGGTGGTATTGGCAAGCACTCCGGGCGCGAGCTGCCAGCGATTACGAAGGCCAATCGACGCTTCCGCATCGCGTCCGTTGAAGGCATCGCGGGCACGGTACTCCGAGAAGATCTTGCTGTTCCCCAGATAGTCGGCATCGATGCCGAACACGGTGTTCTGCTGATTCCGGCCTTCGCTCAGGGCATACGGCCCCTGTGAGGAACTCAGCCACTCATGTCGCAGATAGAGACGTGCCTGCTTGAGGAGCATGTACTCTCCCCCAATGGCCCCTCGTCGCGCGCTCTCATTGTCGAGGCCGTGTTCGTACTCGGCAAAGAGCGACGAACGCTCGCTGCCGGGGACGCGCGCGGTGAGACGCGCACGCGCCGCATTGAACGACAGCGGCGTGAGGTTGCGGTTGATATCGCCGCCCCCATTGCCGCCCACGCTGCCGCCGAACAATCCGCCGGCGCCAAAGCCGGAACCGATGGTCGGACTGACAGATGCCCCATTCTCGTTGGCCCAGCGATAGCCGATTTCACCGACGAGGCGCTTGGAGAGTCGCTGCTCGAGGGAGAGCAACGCACCGTCACGTTGGCCGTCGGTGCGCATGTCTTCCGTGTGCAGCGCTTCGGCTACCAGTCGCAGATTGGTGCGCACCTTCGCACTCCACCGGGCACCCAATTCGGTGCGACCGCCAACGAACGTCGACGAACGGTTGGCAAAGGTCGAATCGCCCTGCACCGCAAACACGCGCCCTTCCACGCGTGCCGACTGATGCCGCAGCTCGACACGCCATGCATCACCCTGCAGCGCGAACGCGCCGGTTTCGGTACGAGCCACTTCACCGAGCAGCGTGGTGGACGCGCCAAGCAGCGCGGTCGCACTGGCACCGAACAGCGTCTGTTTGTCGAGCGGATTTTCGTCGCGCACGGCGAATCCGCCGAGTTCGAGACGTGAACCCAGGCGCACACGTCCGTCGCCGCCATACGTGTTGAACTGCGCACCGCCTTGCTCCACTTCGTAGCTCACCCGAATGGTGACCGGGTTGAGATTGGCGTCCATGCTGGGGACCGGGGCGCGGAAGAGCAGACGACCGGTGAACGGTTCGATCGTGTATTCCTCGAAGCGCGACATCGGCTGCGTGCGCAGAATGATCGCCGGTTGATTGCGATCGCGCGTAACGATCTCGACGCGTTCGCTATTCACCACGGCATTGGGCTGCGCCAGGTAGTAGGGGCCGGAGAGGCCGCGTCCCGGCAACTCGTCTACCGTTTGCCGAATGCCATTTCGGCTGGCGAACCCGTTGAACACGCCGCGGGTGCCTTCGGCGTGATACGTGAGACCGGTCATGCTGCGATCATATGCCAGCAGCAGGCGGCGGTCATCGGCACGCGGCGTGGCGAAGTCGCCATACCGTATGTACGACGCGCCGCGGTCGAGTCGTGCGTACAGGCGTTGTTGGCTTTGGGCGTCGAACTCGCGCAGCGACGCATCGCCAAAAATCGGGAAGCCGTTATCCGGGGTGATATCGCGGAATTGCGTGCGTTCTCGATCGCGTTCGGAGTCGTACGACAGGGTCAGCAAACCGGCGCCCTTGACGTCGCCCTTGAGCAGCAATGCGCCGCGTGCGCCGGCGCGCACATTACCGCTGTCACGCGTCGCCACGAGATCGTTCAACGTCTCCTCGAAGCTGTCGCCTGCCCCGGTCAAGCCGAGTGCACCACGGCTGAGTCGCCGTATATCGATACGCCCCTGCAGGAGTCCCGTGGCGAGCATGGGACGCAGCGCGGGCACGAGCCGCTGTCCATCCACCCCGGTGCGAGACAGCGTGGGCTCCACGGTGCTCCGTCCGGTACCGGAATCGCTGGGCATTCCCGCCAGCTGCGCGTGCGCGCGTGCAGGAGGTGCAGGGAGTGAAGTATTGCCATCGTGTAGCGCGTTCGGCAGCGCGAGCGGCGTATACACCGACGTGGTGGGCGCGGCGGATGTCAGCGGCGTGACCGCCGTGGGTGTGAACGTCAGCGGCGACACCAGCGCGGCAGACATACGAGCGCTGTCACCGGCGATGCCCACTTCGCCTTGGCGGCGGCGCTTGAGGACTTCCGTCAGCACGGCCATGGAGCGCGACCCTTCGGCGAAGTCGGCGCGATGCATCTCGCCGGCCTTGAGATCCACGAACCGCGAGTTGGCATCGCCAGCGTTGCGCGTGTTGAGCACGACGAGCGTCGCGCCGGCGGGGAGCGTCGTACGATCGACTTTCACGACGTGCAGCCCGGCGCGCACGTTCAGAATGTTGTACTTGCCCTCGGCATCGGTGATGGCGCCGGTGCCGTCTTCCATCACGACGCGCACACCGGGGATACCAACTTCTCCTTCGCCTTGGCCGACCACTCCGTCGCAGTCACACTGCATGGAGATTTTGCCGGAGATGATGCCGCGGTTGTCGAAGAGGCCACGCTGCAACTTGATGGGGACTGTGGCCGCATTCGATTCGACGCGCAGCCCCGGCACCGTCGAGGCAGCCGACGAACGCGTGATGTTGTCGGACGCGAAGGTTGCGCCGGCGTTGATGAGCGCACGGTAGTCGAGTCGAATGACCTGACCGGGCGACATATCACCGACTGGCCAGGCAATGGAGGGGCCGACACCACCGGCGGGGTTCGCGATGGGCTGGCGTGATGCCAGATCGGGACGTCCACCGCGCGTGCTCGTGCCTGGGACGTAGCTGAAGCCGCGCGGCAAGAGGTTGGTGATCACGACGTTGGGAAGCGGACTCCGCCCCACGTTCCGCACGAGCACGGTAAAGTCCGGCGACTCACCGATCTCGCGCAGGTATCGCGGGGTCGTCAGCTCGAGCACAAGACGATAGTCGGCCGTCGGACGCACCGTCACACACGCGCGACCACCGTTGGTGAGAATGGCCCCGGTCACGATGCTCACCGTGGCGCAGTTGGTGGCTTGAGGGACCGCGTCAGCGCCGATGATCGCTTGCAGCGAGATCGCGCTGCTGTCGCCAACCGCCAGCGGTCCGGCGTTCGTGCAGCGCACGACGTTACTCGTGTCTGTACAGCTCCAGCCAGCGCCGCTGGCGCTGGAGAAGGTCATGCCCTTGGGAAGCGAATCGATCACCACGAGCGGGCCGCTCAGCGGCACCGTGCCGCTGTTTCTCACCCACATCCGGAAGGTCCCCTTCTCTCCCACGAGGAACTCCCCCGTTGCTTCCTTGCGCAGCGAGGCTTCCAACCGTCCGGCTACCGGCGTCGTCACGGTCCCACAGTCATTGGCGGCGTCGACGTCATCGGCGGTGCGCACGCACGCCACGTTGGTAATGGGCTGCAGCGGCGCGTTCGACCGCACCGTCGTGCTCACGGTAATCGACACCGATTCGTTCACCGCCAACGGCGCCGTGCGCGTGCACTGTACGACTTGGCCCACGATGGTGCAGGTGAAGTTCGGCCCCGTCGCCGCGAGTGCTGTGAGCGACGCGGGCAAGGTGTCGGTTACCGTGATCGGTAGTGTCGTCGCCGCCGCGCCGCGGTTGGCAATCGTGAGTGTCCACGTGGCGTTGCCGCCCAAACGCAGCGTGTCGGTGTTGACCGTCTTGGTCAGCTGGAGGTCTGGGCCATTGCGCGGTCGCAGCGTGACGCAGGAACGGCCCGCATTGACGAGTGACGTCCCTGCCGGAGCGGTCAACGTGGCACAGTTCGTGAACTCCGGGAACGCGTCGGGGCCAACCGTCGCGATCACCGTAACGACCGCACTGTCACCGACGGCGATGGGGCCGGCGGTCGTGCAATTCACCGTGTTGCCGGCAGCGCCACACGTCCACCCCGGACCTTGCGCCGACACGAACGTCAGCCCGCGCGGGAGCGTGTCGCTGATGGAGAGTGGACCGGTCAGCGGCAGCGTGCCACGGCTGCGCACGACCAGACGGAAGACGCCAGGCTGCCCAACGGCGAACGATCCGGGCGCGTCCTTCCGTAGTTCCGCGTCGCGACGTCCTGCCACCGGTGTGGTGACGGTGCCGCAATCGTTACCGGTGTTGGAATCGGTGGCCGTGCGGGCGCAGGCCGTGTTGGCGAGCGGCTGCAACGGGAGCGTGGTGCCGACGCTCACCGTAATGGTGACCGATGCCGTCGCGCCTGGCGTGAGGGGCGCTGTCCGCGTGCACGACACGCGCTGGCCGGTAATGGTGCACGGAAAGTCGGAGCCGCTGGTGGACAGCGGCACCAGGCCCGCCGGCAGATCATCGGTGAGGGTGATGGGTTCAGTCGTGGGACCGCGCCCGCGATTGGTGACCGCCAGCGTGTACGTCGCCGTGGCGCCAAGCCGCAGGGTGTCCGTGTCGAGCGACTTGAGGACGATGAGGTCGGGGCCCGGCACGACTGGCGTGCTGATCACGCTGGTGTCGTTGCGCGGGCGCAGGTCGCCGGCGGTCGTGACGTTGGCGCTGTTGGGAATGGCGCCGTCAGCGGCGGCGCTGATGAGTACGTCGAGCGCGAGCGTGCTCGATGCACCGGGGGCCAGCGGCTCGCTCGTCGTGCACGTCACCGTTTGCTGCAGCGCCGAGCAGCTCCATCCGGCGCCGGTGCCACGTTGGAAGGTGAGCGACGTATTCAACACGTCGACGATCCGGATGGGTGCCGTGGTGGCGACCGCGCCGACGTTCGTCACGGTGAACAGGTAGCTCGCCGAGAGGCCGTTGCGGAACACGCCGCTGGCGGACTTGGTGAGTCTCAGGTCGGGCCACGTGAGCACGGGCGTGGGCCCGGCAACCGCGCGGTTATTGCCGGGATTCACATCGCGGAAGCCCGAGGGCACGCCGACTTCGGCGGCGTTCGTGACGCTGTTGCCCGCCGGCGCGGTAACGAGCGCGGTCAGCAGCAGTTCATAGACGCCGTTCACCGCAATCGACGGCAGTGCCACGCCGGTGCGCACATCGGCGAGCGCCGGCGCCGCGCTACAGCGATTGGCCGCGACGGTAGAACAGGCGACCGCGGTGAGTTGCAGTCCGGTAGACGGATCATCCACGAGTACGGAGCCGGCCGGTACATCGAGCGGGCCGGCGTTCGTCACACGGACGCGATAGGTGACGCTTTCCCCAGGGCCAACCTCCGACAGCGCCAACGTTTTGCTCACGACAAGATCGGTACCGAACAGCGCCGTGATATCGGTGCGCGCCGCATCAGGTCGCGCGTTGGGTCCCTGCCCCGTCGTCGTCCCGATCGTCGAGTTGATGACGGTGGGCGTGCTGGGCTGGACGTACGTCACCTGGATGCCGCTCACGCCGTCGCCGGAGACGACCGTCCCCGATGACACCGACGTAGGCATGCCCACGAACTGCACCTGGCCCGTTCCCGCGTTATACGTCGCGGTCACCCCGGTGGGGAGATTGCCGAACGACACGCCGGACAGACCGGGTGAGAGCTGCAGCGAGAAGGTCGTACCGGCGGCCGTCGATGGACCGGCGTTACGATACTCCACGCGTCCAGTGACCGACGCCCCAGGGGGCACCATGCCGGCAAACCCTGTCAACGTCGTCGTGACGTCGACGACGAGCGCTCCGGTCACGGTGGCCGCGGCGTTGTCGGGCGCGACGTTGGCTCCCTGACTGGTGGTGGTCGACATCGCGGCGTTGATCGTGCTGTTCGCGACCCCGTTCTGCGTGTAGCTGACGGTGATCCCCGTCGTGCCATCTGCGGAGGCGACTTGGCCCACGGTGAGCACGGTGGGCATGCCCACGAAGGTCACGACACCGGTGGTGGGGTTGTACGACGCCGTGGCGCCCGTGGGCAGGTTGCCGAATCCCACATTGGAGAGACCGGCGGAGAGCGTGAGGGTGTAGCCCACGCCCGACGCGACGGACGGGCCAAGATTGCTCAACCGGACGGTCCCGCTCACCGGCTGACCGGCATCGACGGTGGTGGGGAAGCTGACCTGCGCACGCACGTCGGCAATGAGCGCACCACCGGTGGTCGTGCTGGCGTTGTCGGGCGCGGCGTTGGCGCCCTGATTGGTGGAGGTCCCGATCACGCTCGTGATGGGGCTCGTGGCCGTGCCTGGCTGCGTGTAGGAGAGCGTGATGCCGCTGGTGGTGTTCCCGGACGCGATGGCTCCGCTGTTCAGCGTGGCGGGCATCCCGGCGAAGGTGACGATGCCGGTGCCGGAGTTGTACGCGGCCGTCGCTCCCGCGGGCAGGTTACCGAAGACCACATTGGTGAGCCCCGTCGTGAGCGTCATGCCATAGGTGACGCCCGACGCCACCGACGGCCCGTTGTTGGTGAACAGCACGGTGGTGTTCACCGTACTCCCCGCGTTGACGGTGCCCGGGGAGGTGAGGCTGGTGGTGACATCGGCAATGAGAATGCCAGTGAGCGGTGTCGTGGCATTGTCCGGCGCCACGTTCGCCCCTTGGCTTGTGCTCGTCCCGATACCGCTGCTGACGCTGCTGTTCGCGACGGCGTTTTGCGTGTAGTTGACCACGATCCCCGATGTGCCGTTGCCGCTGGCGATCGCGCCAGTGGCCAGCGTCGCAGGCATGCCGGAAAGCGTGACGGCGCCCGTCCCGCTGTTGTAGGTCGCGGTCGCACCACCGGGCAGATTGCCGAAGCTCACGCCGGTCAGACCCGTGGCGAGTGTCAGCGTATACGTCATGCCGGAGGCCGTCGAGGGACCGGTGTTGGTGAAGATCACCGTGCCGGAGACGGGAGCCCCGGCATTGGCCGTTGCCGGAAATGCGAGCGACGTGGTCACGTCGGCAATGAGCGGACCGGTGACCGTGGCCGTGGCACTGTTGGGGCCAACGTTTGCGCCTTCGTTGCTGCTCGTGGAGATGCCACTCGTGAGGCTGCTGTTGGCGGCGCCGTTCTGCGTGTAGCCCACCGTGATGGCACTCGTTCCATTGCCCGACGCAATCTGTCCCGGTGTGAGCGTGGCCGGCATGTTGGCCAAGGTCACCGCGCCGGTGCTCGCGTTGTACGTCGCGGTCGCGCCGGTGGGCAGGTTGCCGAAGGTGACGTTGGTGAGATTGGGCGACAGTGTGAGCGTGTAGCCCGCCGTCTGCGCCGAATACGGCCCGAGATTCTGGAAGAGCACGGTGCCGGCCACGGGTTGTCCGGCAGCGACTGTCGCCGACAGCGTGACCGACGTGCTGACATCGGCGGCCAGGACCGCGTTGAGCGGTGTCGGCACATTGTTGTTGCCCGGATTCCCGTCGCTATCGGGGTCGGCGTTGGCGCCGTTCTGCGAGAGGTCGTTCTGCACCTGACCGGAGAGCGCGCCCGTGCCGGTACCGGAAGCCTGATTGGTGTAGTTGCCCGCCGGTAATGGATCTGTCGGCCGATAGCGCAACGTGACGTTGAACTCGCAGGTCACGCCGGCGCCCAAGGCCGCAATGGTCGCCAGCTGCGAGGTGCCGTTTCCGTCGAACGCCGCGGTGGGCGTTCCGGTCGCGCAGCTTCCCTCGATACTCGGCGCAGCGTTGATGGTGTAGCTGCCTGCGGTGAGCGTCGCGGCAGCACCGCCATTCACAAAGCTGCCGAAGAGGGGGGCGGCGCCGCTGAGCGGATCGGAGATGGTGACGGCGTTGAGCGTTTCAAGACTGAAGTTGCGCGCCCCGATGCGGAGCACCGCCGTGAGCGTCCCATCGGCATTCGCCGTAGGCGTCCCGATGACACGCTTGGACAAGCCGAGTCGCGGAATGGGAACCATCGCAAAACGGTAGCCGCTGGCTGCCGTGTTGGGTGCCAGCGCGATGGTCGTAATGCTCGGCGGCGTGGTGGCCACACCGCCACTGGTGCCGGCGCTTTGAATGCCGACGTTGAGGAACGACTCGCTGGGCGTGCCACGCTGTACGCTGTACGACCCTTCCGGCAAATTCACGAACGCGTACGTCCCATCGGCAGCCGTCGTGACGGTGCGCGATACCGCGCTCCCGTCGAAGGCGGTGCCGCTCAGCGTCATGGTGACTGTGCCGATGCCCGTGTCGCCGGCGTCGACCGTCCCGTTGTTGTTGAAGTCGCGGTACACCAGACCGCTCAGGCTCGACCCGGTAATCGTGATGACACCGGAGTTACTGTTGTTGCCCGGAACATTGTCTTGCGACGACGTGGTGACGCTCGCGCTGTTGGTGGAGGTGCCGCCACTCGGGACCGTGAGGTTGCGTACCGGAACCGTGATGTCGACTTCGCCGCCACTGCTGAGGGTGCCGAGTTCGCAGGTAAACGACGTCTGGCCCGCGACACCGGTGCATGTGTTCAGCGATACAGTACCCGCGACCAGCGCAACTGTTGGTGTGCCGGTGAGTTCCATGCCGGCGGGCAGATTATCCGTGACGACCACGGTGTCCGCTTCCGCGAGGCCGGCCCCAACATTGTTGCGGACCTTGATCACCCAGCTGTACGGGCGTCGCACCGCGATGCTGGGCACGGAGGCCACCTTGCTCACGACCTGCACGTCGGCACGCGTTCGCACTGAGGTCGCTTGCACCGCGCGGTTGTTGCTCGGCGTGATATCGAAGCCGGCAACGGTTTCGTCCGATTCGACCGTCACGCGATTGGTGTGCACGCCCTTTTGCACGCCCGCCATGGTGAGCGTGAGGGTGGATGATGCGCCTGCGCCGATACGCGGGATGCTACAGGTGAGCACACCACCCACGTCGTTGAGGTTGGGGATTTGCGAACAGTTCCCCCCATTGCCAACCGTATGTGACTGGTAGCTGAGTCCAGCCGCCGGCATCGTATCGCGGACGACCACGTTCTCCGCGTCCGATGGGCCATTGTTGTTGATGGTGATCGTGTAGACGGTATTGCTTCCCACGGCCAGCGGATCGACGGAGTCGATCTTGTTCACCAGCAGATCGAGCGACGGGTTCGAGACCGCCACGATGCGCGTGGCGCTGTTGTTGCCGGCGCCCGCAGGCGGCTCCGTCGTGGTGGTCGAGACGGTGACGTCGTTCTGCAGATTGGAGCCGCGCGTCGCGGTCGTGGGGCGGACGATGATCGTGACCGTACGTTGCGCGCCGTTGTCGATCGCCCCCAACGCACAGGTAATGGTGCGATTCCCGCCCGTGGTCACGGTGTTGGCCGTGGGGGTGGTGCAGCTCCCGCTGGACGGTGAGGCCGACACGAACAACACGCCAAGCGGAAGATCGTCGACGATGCTCACGCCCTGGGCCTGACTTGGCCCGTTGTTGATGGCGGTTACGACGTACGTCAGTGCCTGACCGGCCGCGACCGGGTTTGCGGACGCGGTTTTCGTAACGGTCACATCGGCGCGTGGATCGATGGTGCTTGACACGCTGCCCGTGTTGTTGCTGGTGTTCGGGTCGGCGACCTCCGACGAAACCGCGCTCGCGCTGTTGGAGCGCGTCCCACCGTTGCCGCCTGGACGAATGGCCAGCTGAATGATGGGACAGTTCGAGGCCGGCGTACACACGGGCAACGACGGAATGGTGCACGACACCGTCCGACTATTCGCGCCCGACGACGCGTTGGTGCATGTCACCGTTGGCGCCGCACCCAGTCGGGTGACGGTCGCACTGATGAAGCCTTGTCCCGTGGCACCGACGCCATTGTTGATGAGCGCACCCAGCACATCCGTCACGGTGATGTTGGTCGCGGTGGCCGTGCCGCTGTTGACGACTTCGAGCGAGTACGTGAGGACCTCACCGGCCGGCACATTCGCGAGATCGACCGTCTTGATGACCGAGAGATCGGCCGAGGCCGGACCCGTGCTGGCGGTCACGATGTGTGTGGCGCTGTTGTTGCCGGTGTTGGCGTCCGCGACGTTGGGGTTGACCGTGGTGAGCGTGGCGCTGTTGGTGATGCTACCCGCTGCCAACGCCGTGGCGTTCAGCACCACCGTGAGGGGGGTCGCCCCGGCGGTGAACCGCGAGCCGCTGGGAATGGTGCGCGTACAGGTCAGCGTGGCCGGACCCGTGACCGGCGTGCTGCCGCAGTTCCAGCCATTGAGCGTGATGCTGTTGATCCGGATGTCCGCCGGAATGTTCTCGGTGATGACCAGATCGCCAAAGAATGCGCTCGGGCCGCCATTGGACACGGCGAGCGTCCAATTGAAGGGCACGTCCTGGACAACAAGTGCCGGGTTCGGGCCCGACTTGGAGAGCGCGAGATCGGCGGTGGGATTCTGCAGCGTGGCGCCGCCGTCGGTGGCGGTGTTGTTGGACGGCGTGGGGTCCGTCGGTCCGGTGGCCAAAATGGTGGCGCTGTTCGTGATATTCGTGCCGGCCGCGTTGATCGTCACGGGAATCGTGATCGAGCCGAGCGATTGATTGGCGCCCGCCGCGCCGCCGCTGGCGCGTGTGCACTGCACCTGTTGGCCGGTCACGACGCAGCTCCAGCCATTTTGCGGCGACGCGACCGTGCCGATGGTGTAGTTCGCGGGCACGTTGTCGGTGATCGTCAGTCCGGTGGGACTGTCGCCATCATAGGCCGCGGTGAGCACGAAGTTGAAGCTGTTGCCGACGAAGTACGGACCGCCGACGCTGCGGGTCTTGGTGAGGCGCACATCCGAGCCGGCGGTCACGCTAATGGCGCGGATCGACGTGTTGTTGGCGTCGTTCGGGTCGCGCGCGGTGAGCGCCGGTGCGCCCGGCTGCACCGCGACGCTGGCGGTGGTGGTAATGGTGCTCGGCGAAGCGGCGGTAATGAGGCCGGAGATGTTGCCGATGTTCAGCGTGCTACCCGAGGCGATCGGCCCGGCGACGTTACAGGTGACCGTACCGCCGCTCAGCGAGCAGCCGGCGGGGAGTGCGCCCTGCTGCGTGAAGCCGGATTGGAGCGGGATCTGCACCCGAAGGGCAGTCGCCGCATCGGGGCCTGCATTGGTGAGGCTCAGCGCGTAACTGAACGCCGACCCTGACGGTAGCGTCGATGGGGCGGTGAGCGTCACCGCCACGTCAGCGCCGGCGATAACGGTGGTGCTGTTGCTCACACTGTTGTCGGCGGGCAGGGCGTCGGCCTGACTGGAGCCAACGGTTGACGCGACGATGGTATTGCCTTGCGCCAGCATCCGCAGCAACACGCTGAACGATCCCGTCGCACTTGGCGCCAGCTGCGGATGCGTACAGCTGACGGTTCCCGGGCCGAGCTGTCCGACGGTCATGCCGGTGCAGATGGCACCGGTACCGGCGGTAAAGCCCTCGTAGCGCGTGTTCACCGGGACGGTCATCTGGTACGTCACCCCCGTAGCCGTACCCAAGCCAACGTTCGTGATGACGGCCGCGAAGGTCACCGTTCCAGTAACGGGGACGGGATCTGGCGTATCGGTGACGTTGAGGACCAGATCGGGCAGCTGCGCGTCAGCGCGCGAGGGAGCGGCGACGGCACAGAGCGCGGTGGCCAAGGCCAACAGTCGCATCCGGCGACGGGAATTCAGAAGCGGCATGAAGCGAAACACGGGATTCGGGGCTGCACGACGCACGCAGGACGATGCGCGCTGAGCACGGGACGAACTGCATGAGTTCCGCGTCATATATATCCCGATAGGCATCATGCGCGCGTCTGTGCACTAGTGCGCTTTTGGTACGTCTTGCGTCGCCGTGCTATTCCAACACTGTGAAATGCATTGGGCAATTCATCGAGTCATGACAGCGACGCGGCTGCATTGGCGGCGTGGTCCTGCGCAACATCATTGTTGCTGCCGTGAGGTAGCCTCACCTATCGAGCGAAACGGCCACTCGGCATGTCTGCCGGGTGGCCGTTTTGTGCCTGCGTCGTGGAATAAATCCCCTCGCTACGAGCCGAGCTGTGCCTCGATCACCGCCGCCAATCGATACGCCGACAGCGCCAGCCGCTGCCGCGCGATGCGCGTCCCCTGCGCCACGTACGCGTCGGTGAGGACGGGCGGTGCGCTTCCCGTGCGCGGCGGAATGTCGTACGCCACATACCGCGCAAGCGCGGCACTTTCGTCGGCCCAGCTGCGAACCGTGGCGGCGAGCGCTGCGCCCTGGGGAATGGTGAGGGCGTCATCCGGCTGACCGTCGGCCATCGGGAGGTCGCGCGCCAATGCGGCGGCGACGTCGTCGAGTGGCAGGGTGCGAGAGGGGCGGCCGAGCCAGCCATCCCACACTGCGTGCAGATTGATGGAGTCGCGCTCGAAGCCCGGCAACTGCACCCACACGCGATTGGCGCCAGCATCGCCCTCCGGATGCGCGACCGACGAGCGTGAGGTGCCATGCACGGGTTGGTGCAGATCGCCCACGATATGAATGATCCAACTCAGATTGTACGCGCGCACGCTGCTCGGCACGGCCTTGTCTCGCAACGACTCCGCCATGGCCGGAAACGCGGTGGTGACGTTGGGCTCGGTGAGCGTGAGCGTCCGCGTGCCGTCGGTGGAGAACGACCGCGTGAGGTAGTGCCATCCGTCGCGACTGGCCATGGTGGGGAACCCGGGCAAGAGCGGCGTGGCCGTCGCGTTGGGGTCCGTCTCCCGCCAGAATCGCGCGTCGCCACGAATACGGTCCGGCCACACAGACGCGCGCAGGAACACTTCCCGAATACCGGCGGCCGTGTTGACGTCGACGTTCTCGGCGAGCAACGCAATGTCCGGATGGACACGCAGGAGCTCATCCACGCGCCCACGGGTCGTGGGGCGCAAGCGGTCGTAGGCCATGGCAGCCATGGCGCGGTGGCCGATAGCGTCCCAGCGCCGAGCAGCCGGGGCGAACGCGCCGCGAGACGGGGCCGCAGGAGCAGACGACGACAACGTCGCCGCGGTGACGAGAGCGAGTATGCGAATCATGAGAGGAGCTTACCGCGTGCGGCGGTGCATTGGGGGCGTGAGGGCATGTTGGATACGGAAATGAGACAGTCACGTTTTCGACTTGGAAGGGGTTCAAGCGTGGGGCCGTGGCTGTCCTCTTGATCGAGTCATCAGTATCTTTCGGATATCTTCAACCCCGAGCGCCGCTGATGGGCCAGACCGTCGAGCTAATGGAGCGCATCACCGTGAACCCCGATCAGTGCGGGGGGCGTCCGTGTATCAGGGGAATGCGTATTCGGGTGAGCGACGTGCTCGACTTGTTGGCGGTTGGGCTCACGGCTGAGCAAGTCGTGGACGAACTCCCCGATCTCGAACGCGAAGACGTGGCAGCGTGTCTGCGATTTGCCAGTCGGCGCCTCGGCCATCCGGTGCTGGCGGCGTAGGTCTTCGCAGGGGCCCGTGTCGAGGGCGCCGTGGTGCTGACGAAGGACAGCGATTTTGTCGATCTTGTTGCGCGCCTCGGGCCACCGCCGCAGATCATCTGGCTCACCTGTGGCAACACGAGCAATGCGTTCCTTCGCGACATTCTGCGCAACGCGTGGCCGCAGATTGCCGCCATGCTTGCGGCCGGTGAACCGCTCGTCGAAATCGGTGGGCGCGCTACCTAACCGTGCTTCCTAGGGGAGATCCGAGAGCAACCTCTGCGCCCGGACCGTCACCCACACAGCCCTACACGCGCCCATGCACTCCTTCACGTCGCAGTACCGTCGTCGCCTGCTGATCGCGGCCGCACTCGTCATGGGTTTGGCGAATGACGCCGGTGCGCAGCGCTCGCGCGCGCCGCAGGCGGCGGCTCGTCGTGCCGAAAGCGTTCCTGTGCCTCCGCTCGATCAGCGCATCGATATCGTGACACCGCTGGCGCCGGAGCTGGCCGCTTTTGGCGCGTATCCGATTGGCGTACGCACCATGACGCTCACCGATCGGAACCGCCGCGACATTCTGCGCATGATCGCCGGCGATAGTTCGGCGCGATACGATCGCGCACTCACGCTTGAGATGTGGTACCCGGCGGCGGGCGGGAGTCCGTCGCGGCTCGGGGAGTACCGCGTGATCATGCGTGACCCGTCGGTTACCGTGTCGCTGTACGGTCAGGCGCAGCGTGATGCCGCACCGCGCGACGGCGAGGCTCCGTTTCCGCTGCTCATCATTTCGCACGGCTACCCCGGCAATCGCTACCTGCTCAGCCACCTCGGCGAGAACCTGGCCAGCAAGGGATACGTGGTCGTGTCCATCGATCACACTGAAAGCACGTACGACAATGCGCAGGCGTTCGCGAGCACGCTGTACAATCGTCCGCTCGACCAGCTGTTCGTGTTGCAGTCGATCGCGGAGCTCGGCGCGCGCTCGTCGCGCAGCTTCCTCGCGGGTCGAGTAGATGCGAGTCGGAGCGGCATTGTTGGCTACTCGATGGGCGGCTACGGGGTGGTGAACGTGATCGGTGGTGGCTTTCGCACCGCGGCGGCCACACTACCCGGCGCGCCGCCGCGCGCGCTGTTGCTGGAGCGGAGCGCCGAGAACGCCGCGTATCAACAATCCGGTGGTGATGCACGAATCAAGGCCGCGGTGGCGATTGGCCCGTGGGGAATGCAGGCGGGCTTCTGGGACGCGGCGGGGCTGGCCGGCATTCGCACGCCTACGCTCTTCGTAGCTGGCAGCGCCGACGAGGTATCGGGCTACGAGAACGGGACGCGCGCGCTGTACAAAGGGGCGGTGAACGCTGATCGCTATTTGCTCACCTTTGTTGGGGCGGGGCACAACGCCGGGGCACCCATTCCTGCTCCCCCACAAAGCTACGCGTACTCTGAGACGCTCAAGTCGTTTCCGTTCACGCACTACGCCGACCCCATATGGGATACGCGTCGGATGAACAACATTCTCGCGCACTTCATCACCGCGCACTTCGATGCGCGGCTGAAAGGTGACAGCAGCAAGCTCGCGTATCTGCAAGTGGTGCCCAACGGGAAGGACGGCGTGTACGCGATGGACCGGAACGGCACGCCACAAGCGACACACAGTTACTGGAAGGGGTTCAAGCGTGGGACCGCGGCGGGGTTGGTGCTGGAGCGCGAGCGTGCGGGCGAGGGGCGTGCGCGGTGAGTGTGTCGTTTACACGCACGCCGCGAACTTGTGATCGGTGGCGGTAGTTCCATTCAAATTGTGATCATGACGGAGTGATTTTTCGAATGGAACTTACGGTGCGGGCGGTGCTTAAGAACGTGTTTCGCGCGCGTCACTCAGACGCCATCCGCCACCTGCTATCCGTGTATGAGAATTTCCCGTGTGTTTCGCTCGACGCTTGCTTGTGCGTTCGTCTTCGCACTCGTCGTCACGCCGCGCCCCTCGACTGCCCAGTCGTTGATCGTCGGTATTCCCAATGCGGAGGCGACACCGAAAGGCGCGTGGTTCTTTACGCACGAAAGCCAGATCGAGGCCGGGGAACGCCGTGCATGGAACACCTTTCAGTTTCTGACGTACGGCATGGGGCATCTCGGCAAGGGGCTGCTGCCGGGCGGTATCGACACGGAGGTTGCGCTCTCGTTCGTGAACTTTGGCCGACCGTCTACCGGGAATCGTACGATTGCCGCCGGGTTCAAGTCCGTCTACGAACTTCCGTCTACGACAGGAAAGCGGTGGCAAGCGCGCGGCACGCTCGGGGTATTCGTGCCCGTTTCCCTCGATGGCAAGGGGGCCGGCAGCTGGGTCTTTTCGTCGGCTAGTGTGCGTCTGCCGACGCTGGCCACGCGCCTGACGGTCGGGCCGACCTACGGCACGCCGCAACTTTTCGGCAAGGAAAAGGCGGGGATGATGGCCGGCATCGAGCAGCCGCTCGGCGGTGTGTTTCAACGGCGCGTCAGTCTTGTCGCCGACTGGTATTCGGGGCGACATGATCTGGCGGCGGCGATCCCCGCCATTCAGTTCAATTTGCCGCGGGATTACATCTTCATCGCCGGTTACAAGATTCCCAATCGCGGTGCGGCCACGAGACCCGCGTTCGTCGTCGAGGTCGCGGGCATCCTGTCGCGTCCTCGGCATTCAGGGGTCAACGCACACTAGCGGCAACTCGAACGGAACACTGACAACTCTCCGCAAGCAAAAAGGGGTCAGAGTCATTCAATAGAGGCAAAGGGGTCAGAGTCGCTTAATGACTCTGACCCCTTGAACACTCATGCCCGTATCAGGCGCGTCGCGAGACCGAGTCCTGCAATCCCGTCGCGAGCGGCTTTATGAAGGGCGTGTTCTCAGAAATGGCCCGATGGCCGTTCTCGAGGTGAAGACGTAGGCCGATCCGAATGGAGCACTGTTCGTTGCCGAAGTGCAACAAACGTGTGACGAAGGGATGAGACGATAGTGGTCGATTGACACTACATGTAAGGGGCGCGCGTCGGTAACGGCTCGATCGGCCACCGGAGCGCACGTGCTCTGCTCATGCGATTCAGCATCGCAAGCCACGGCCGCCATGCCGACTCCCCCCATTCTTTCCGCGCTCATGCATTCCCGCACGCGTCAGTTCCGACGCCTTCTTGTCGTGCTTCCTCTCGTCGTTCGTCGCCTGGCCGCCAGCAGCACCATCCCTGTGCTGATGCTGGTGTCAACGACGACGGCCGCACGCGCCGTTCACGCACAGTCCGCCGCGGCGACCATCGACGGCAGGGTCACCAATGAGACGGGGCAGGCAATCCCGAGTGCGGTGGTCAGTGTGCGCAACACGGCCACGGGATTCGAAACGCAGTCGCGCGCCGATGCCAAGGGGCTCTTCACCCTGCGGCAGCTGCCGTTGGGTGGCCCATACCTCGTGACGGTTCGAGCCATTGGGCACCGAGCCGAGCAACGCACCGGCATCGAACTCGCCCTGAACGATCGAATCTCCCTCTCCTTCCGGTTGACTGTCACGGCTGCGGAGCTGGCACCGCTCGTCGTGGCCGCTGATGCCTCCAACACGCGCATCAAACGGGTTGGCTCGAGTACGCTCATTTCGGCCAACGATGTGAAGACGTTGCCGGTAGCCAATCGAGACTTTGCCAACCTGACGGCGATTACGCCACTTGCATCGGGAACGAATCTTGGTGGCGCGAAGGGAACATCGACGGCATTTCAGGTAGATGGAGCGTCGGTGCGACAGAACCGTCAGGGCGTGTCCGATGCCGGTGGTGGCGCGGTCATGACGATCGAGGCGATCCGCGAATTCGAAGTCGCCACAAACGACTACGACGTGGTGCAAGGACGGCAAGGTGGTGGCGCGATCACCGCAGCTACCAAGTTCGGCACCAACACCTTTGAAGGCTCGGCGTTCGCCTTTCACCGCAACGAAGCGCTGACCACGGCCAACTATGTCGGCCGGCCAGCCGACGAGTTCTCCCTGTATCAATACGGCGCCAGCGCGGGCGGCCCCATCGTGCGCGATCGGTTGCACTTCTTCGTGGCCGGCGAGCGTCGAGAGCAGACATCACCATCGGTGCTCTTCGACCTGAGAAATCTGGAAGATGAAAAGGCCTCGCTCATCTCGCGTGATTCGCTCTCGCGGTTCCTCGACATCATTGGTCGAGTGTACGGCACGGACATCAACGCGCAGCAGGTTGGCAGTTTCACGCTGCCGGTGACCAACGATCTGCTGTTCACGCGGCTCGACTGGCAACTGTCGCAGCGCCATCGGCTCACGTTCCGCAACAACTACGTGTCTTTCGATGGCGGTGATCTCACGGGTCCCGGCGCAGGCATCTACGAAGCCAAAGGGCGCGAAACGCAGCGAACCAATACTGCTGCGCTGGCGCTGCGATCGACGCTTTCCTCGCGGCTCCTTAATGAAGCGACGCTGCAGTTCACCGATGTCACGGTGGAGCGCACGCCGAATGCCGGCTACCTGCCGGTCGGATTGGTACGCGTCCGATCGACGCTGAGCGACGGGACCGCCACCAATCGGCAGATTCAGTTTGGCGGCAATCGCAACATGCCGGCGAATCTTCCCGAGCGTCAGTTGCAGTTCATCGACAAGGCGGTGCTCGAACTGGGTAAAGCAACGTTCACACTGGGCACCGACAACGTGCTCTCCATATACACCGACGAATTCGTGGCGCAGGAACAGCTGGGGCGCTTCGAATTCAACAGTCTGGCCGAGCTCGAAACGCGTCGCCCCAATCGATTCGTGCGACAGGTGCCGCTGCTTACCGACTTTCCGTCGGCCGACCAGACCATGCTCGATGCGGCGCTTTTCGGACAGGTCGAGTTCCGCCCGCATGCGCGCGTGACGGCAAATCTTGGCGTGCGCTACGACGTGTCCTTCGCGTTCAAGGACGCCGCCTTCAATCCGGTCGCGGAAAGCACGCTGGGCATTCGCACTGATACGCCCATGCCGGTGGACTGGAACAACGTATTGCCACGCGCACAGTTCACCTGGGACGTGCGTGGCGATGGTCGTGAAGTTCTCCGCATCGGCGGCGGCGCATTCACTGCCAACCCGCACCACGCACCGTTCTACAACAGCATTCTCTTCAACGGCACACAGCTGGCCGACATCAATGTGACCGGCGCGTTGGTACCGCGCCCCGACTACGCCTCGTATCGCGCCGATCCGACCACCATTCCCGGCGTGCCCACAGGCGTTACGGCCGCGCCTGCACAAGTCGAACTGATCGGGAAGGACTACCAGCTTCCGTTCACATGGAAGGCCAACCTGGCCTACAGTCGCACCCTGTTCAACAGACTGACACTAGGCGCGAACGCCGTGTGGAGTCGCACATCCAACAACTACCAGATCTTCAATCGGAATCTGGTGGCGCAGCCCTTCTTTACCATCGAAGGTGGCCGACCGGTCTTCGTACCGGCCGCGAGCATTCCGACGACTGGTGTCGTGAACGCGATCAACAATCGCGTCACGCAGCAAGTTGCCGAAGTCTTTGAGCTCACGTCGCAGGGGCGCGCAGAACAGAAAGGCATCGTGCTCGAAGCCGGGCTGCGTCTGCCACGCCGGAGTTCGATCAACGCGTCACTCACCTTCAGCGAGGCACGCGACAACAACGCCTGGAACTGCTGCCTCAGCGGCACTTCCGCCAACATGCCGGTCAAGGGCGATCCGCGCGATATCGCGACGGCGTGGGGCACGTCACTCTGGAATGTGGGGCAGAAAGCGATCATCTATGGCACGCTCCCCTCGATCTGGGGCTTCCAGGTGAGCGGGCGCTACGTGGGCTCGTCTGGCGCACCGTATTCGCTGCTGGTGAATGCCGACATCAATGGCGATGGCGTACTCGTCAACGATCTGGCCTACGTCTTCGATCCGAACGCCAGCTCCACGCCAGCGGCCGTGGCAACATCCATGCGCAAGGTGCTCGATAATCCCGCCAACCTCGCGGCTGATTGTATCCGGAAGCAGCTCGGACGCATCGCCGATCGCACGTCCTGTCGCTCGCCGTGGGAAGGGCGCATCGACCTGCGGGTGTCCAAGACGATCAATACGTGGCGTGGGCAGAACATCGAAATCATGGCCGACCTTTTCAACGTCGCCAGCATCATCAATCGCAATTGGGGTGGCACCTACTCGATCGGCGACATCAATCTCATGACGGTCAGCGGCTTCAATCGCACCACGCAACGTTTCGACTATGCCGTCAACGAATCGGCTGGCGTTACGCGCAAGGGCGGCGCGCCGTACCAGATTCAGCTTGGCGCCCGCTACGGATTCTGAGCCCCTCATGACCATCAACTCGTTCGAACAGCGCCTGCGCGACGGTCGCGTGACACGCCGAGAGCTGCTCGCTCTTGGTGGCGGCTTTGCCGGACTGCTGGCGTTCGGCGCCAGCCCCGCCACGGCGTGGGCCTCACGCGCACTCCCACGCGGTGGCGTTTCCGGTGCCAATCCGTTCACGCTGGGGGTTGCCTCGGGTGAGCCACTCGACACTGGCGTGGTGCTCTGGACCCGACTCGCCCCCAATCCGTTGTTCGGTGGCGGCATGTCCGAGGCAGCCGTTACGGTGCGCTGGGAGATTGCGACCGACGATCGCTTCCGTCGCATCGTGCAACGCGGTGACGTCGAGGCCCGCTCGGCCATGGGACATTCCGTTCACGTGGAAGTGAACGGACTCGAGCCATCACGACATTACTGGTACCGCTTCATTGCTGGTGGTGAAACCAGCCCAATCGGTCGTACCCGCACGGCGCCACGGCGCGGTACGGCAACCGACGCCATGACGTTTGCCTTCACCTCCTGCCAGAACTATCAGGCAGGCTATTTCACGGCGCATCGACATCTTGCGCAGGAAGACGTGGATCTCGTCGTGCATCTTGGCGACTACATCTACGAAGGCGGCGTGGGCGTCAACACGCCGCGGCAGCACAACAGTGCCGAAATCACGACACTCGAGCAGTACCGGAATCGCTATGCCCTCTACAAGAGTGATCCGGATCTCCAGGCGGCGCACGCCGCTGCGCCGTGGGTCGTCACCTGGGACGATCATGAGGTGGACAACAACTACGCTGGTGATCACGAAGAGCACGGGATCACACGCGATGCTTTCCTCATTCGCCGCGCGGCCGCGTACCAGGCGTACTACGAGCACATGCCTCTGCGCAGATCGTCCATGCCGGTCGGGCCGTCGCTGCAACTCTACCGCCGATTGCTATTCGGATCGTTGCTGCAGCTGGATGTGCTCGACACGCGTCAGCATCGCACACCGCAACCCTGCGGCGACAGTTTCATTCTGCGCTGCGACGGCGCACGCGATCCGGCCGCCACGATCCTCGGTACGGCACAGGAGCAGTGGTTGCTCGATGGGCTCACGTCTGGCGCAGCAACGTGGAACGTGCTCGCCAATCAGGTACCATTTGTTCCGGCCACGCGTCGTGTGTCCCCTGATGGTCGTGAATGGAATGGGACCGGCTCGCCGGCGCTGAGCATGGACAAGTGGGACGGGTATGCGGTCCAGCGGCAACGCGTACATGCGCACCTGCGTGACGCGCGGATTGCAAACCCCATCATCATTACCGGCGACGTGCATGTGAGCTGGGTTGCCGACCTCCCGTCCAATCTCGACGACATGTCGTCGCGGCCCATTGGTACAGAGTTCGTGGGCACATCAATCAGCTCCGCCGGCAACGGCGCGGCGGTCACGCCGGTTGGCAACGGCATGCTTGCCGACAATCCGCACCTGCGCTTCTTCAACTCCCAGCGTGGATACTCGCGCTGCCGGGTCACCCCCACGGCGTTCACGACAGAATATCGGGTGGTGACGTATGTGGAGCGTCCGGATGCCCCCATCTCCACGGTGGCTGCATTCACCGTCGAGGCCGGGCGGGCAGGCGTACAACGCTCGTAGGAGTGAAAACCTTCACTGTGTGTCAAAGGGGTCAGAGTCGTTCAACGACTCTGACCCCTTTTGCTCGCGATCTACTCGAGCGCTCGAGTCCGCTGCTCGTTGCATTCTGCGTTTGCGGCGTGAGACAAGCAGACCCATACTTCGCGTACTCGATCAGCATGCTCGACGATCCAGACCGCGCAGGGTGCACATCATCGCACATTCCGTTGCCGCAGAATCGCGCGCGTCGGTCTTGTGAGCACCCGCGGCAACAACGAGCGACAGAAGGTGCGAGGGGTAATGTGATCGAAAGAGCCATTGATCCGGACGCGTCACTCCTTGACTGCTGCGAACCGGTGCAAACGCCCGGGTGCATTCAGGACCATGGTGCATTGCTGGTACTTCGTCTCGCCGACCTCACGGTCCTCTCGTCCGAAACTACGGACCACAATCCGCTGTACCTGTGCTCCTTTGCGGTGGGGAGCAGGTGATCATGGATAGTTCGACCCCGCTGCCGGCCGCCGCGCAACTGTGGCGGGTATTGATCATCGACGACAGTCCCGACGATTGCGCGGAGGTTCGCCGGTTGTTGCTCAAAGGGTCTGAGCGGCGCTACAGCTTTTTGACCGCGGCGACCGGCGACGCGGGGGTGCGGGCCGTGCGTGATGCAGACCGTGGGCCTCCGGACTGTGTGATTCTCGACTACAACCTCCCTGATCGCGATGCCGTCGGGATACTGGAAGCGATTCGAGGTCCGTACGGCCTTCCAGTCTGTCCGGTGGTGGTACTGACGGGCCGCGCCGAATCGGAGATCGGCCGCAGGGTACTGCGAGCCGGGGCGCAGGACTTTTTGGGCAAGGAGAACATTACGCCGGGAAGCTTGACCCGCGCGATCGAGAACGCCTCCGAGCGGTACACGATGGCGCGAGAACTGCGCGCGAGTGAGGCCGCGTTGCACGCGAGCGATGAACGGTTGCGAGTGGCGACTCGGGTGGCGGGGCTCGCGGTCGCCGAGATCGACTACGATACGCATTTGATCCACCTCTCGCGTGAAGCGGCCGTGCTGTTTGGTATGCCGGCCGTGGAAGTCGCGGTGTCGCGCGCGTCGATTCACGCGTTGTTTCACCCCGACGACCGCCCGCAGCTGGAACGAATGATCGCCGCGTCTCACGACCCGAGCGGCCACGGAGAGTTCTCGCTCGAATTCCGGGTGATCCTTGCCGACGGCACCGTTCGCTGGCACAACGTGCGCAAGCAGGTGTTCTTCGCCAACGGTCGGCCAGCGCGTGCCTTGATGGCCCTCTTCGATATCACCGACCGCAAGGAGTTCGAGGAGCAGCTCAAGCGAAACCACGAATCCTTCGTCAAGCTGGTGGAGAACAATCCGTTCGGGCTGTACGTGGTGGACAGCAACTTTCGGATGCTGCAGTTGAGCCTCGGGGCACGAAAGGTGTTCAGTGGTATCAGCCCACTCATTGGACGGGATTTTTCCGAGGTGCTGCGCATCGTGTGGCCGGAGCAGTTCGCCGAGGCGGTCACGGCGCGCTTCCGACACACCCTCGAGACGGGAGAGCCGTACTTCGCCCCCAGCACCGTGCAGCGGCGTGCCAACGTCGGCGAAACAGAGGCCTATGAATGGCGCATCGAACGCGTCGGCCTTCCCGACGGATCGAACGGCGTGGTCTGTTACTTCTACGACCTGACCGAGCGGCAGCAGTGGGAAGCGGCGCTGTTGGCCAAGGAGCAAGAGCTGCGGTCGCTCGCCGACAATAGTCCAGATATTCTGACGCGGCTGGACCGCAATTTTCGGCACGTCTTCGTGAACGCGACCATCAAGCAGGCCACCGGGCGCGTGGCTGCGGAGTTTCTCGGCAAGACGCACCGTGAGCTGGGGATACCGGCACCACTGTGCGCGCAATGGGAAGCCGATCTTCGCAAGGTGTTCGCGTCTGGTTATCAGCGATCATTCGAATTCATCAGCGATACGCCGAACGGCTCGCGCCACTATGCCACCCAGCTCGTGCCCGAGTTCGACAGCGACGGGGCGGTCGAATTTGTCCTCGCGGTGAGCCACGACGTGACGGACAGCAAGCGGGCCGAGGTCGCCGTGCGGGAGAGTGAGGAGCGGCTGGCGCGAGCGCAGCGTGCGGCCAAAGTGGGCACGTGGGAGTGGGACCTCGATACCGGCCACTCCTCATGGACGCTGGAGGCGTGGGAGTTGTTCACCGGGTCCGCTCCGCTCGACGTCGCGGTCAAGTTCGAATTCTGGCTGGCGTGCGTGCATCCGGACGACCGCGACCGGGTGGCCACCTGCATCGTCTCTGCTGATGCCGGCGCGTATCGGGACGAGTTCAGGGTACGCTACAACGACGGCCGAGAAGCGTGGCTGGAGTCTGCTGGCGAGACGATCCGTGAGCAGCACGGCCGGGCGTTTCGCATGCTGGGCACTGTTCGGAACATTACCGATCGCAAAACGGCCGAGAAGGAGCTTCGGGATGCGGATCGTCGCAAGGACGAATTTCTGGCGACGCTCGCGCATGAGCTGCGCAATCCGTTGGCGCCAATTCGCACGGGGCTGACCACGCTCCGAATGACGCACTCGCCAGATCAGGCCGGGACGCTCATCGACATGATGCATCGACAGGTCGAATACCTGGTCAACCTGGTGGACGATCTGCTCGACGTGTCGCGTGTGCGCACCGGAAAGATCACGCTCCGTGTGGAGCGGAGCTCGGTTCGTGAGGTGGTGCAATTGGCGATCGAGACGTGCGCCACCATCATCGAGGAGCACGCGCAGACACTCACGGTGGAGCTACCGCAGGAAGAGCTGGTGCTCGTTGGCGACAGGACCCGGTTGGTGCAAGTGTTCGCCAACCTGCTGTCGAACGCGGCGAAGTACAGTACGCCGGGGGGACACATTCGCGTGACGGCGCGTCGCGATGCCGGCGAGATTCTCGTGCAGGTGTCGGACAGCGGCGTCGGCATTTCCGCCGACCTGCTTCCCACGGTGTGGGACTTGTTCACGCAAGTGCGCAACACCGTCGACAAAGCCCAGGGTGGGCTCGGTATTGGCCTGTCGCTCGTGAAGAAGCTCGTGAACCTGCACGGCGGATCGGTGACGGCGGAAAGCGCTGGTGTGGGACAGGGCAGCACGTTTTCCGTCCGACTGCCCGTCGCGCCGGTGGAAGAAGGACGTGCTTTGCTGGTCCCGCCGGTCGAGGGCAACGCGGCCGCCACCGTACCGCCGGCTGGACGCCGGGTCCTGGTGGTCGACGACAACGTGGATGCGGCCGACAGCCAGACGATCCTGCTCGGCATTGCCGGCTACACCACCGCGACCGCCTACAGCGGGCGGGACGCGGTACGGAGCGCGCGCGCGTTCAGGCCGGACGTCATCCTGCTCGACATTGGTCTCCCGGACGTCGACGGATACGAAGTGGCGCGACAACTCCGTGCCGACCCGCTTACGGCGGATATGGTGCTCGTGGCGTTGACCGGATGGGGAAGCGATGATCACAAGCGCATGAGCAAGGAGGCGGGCTTCGACTGGCACCTCACGAAGCCGGTCGAGGCGAAGGCGCTGACGGCGGCGCTCTCGTTGCGGCACGTTGCACGACTCTGACCCCTTTGACCACATCGTTTCCGGGGGTGCGGGGCGCGCGACACGCCCCGTCGGCTCTCGCTCACCCCGTTCGCTGCTCTCTTCGGGGGTGGCCGTGCGCGCGCCGTCGCTACGCTCCTCTGCGCGCCGGCGTCACCCCCTCAGGGATCCGCTCACGGGGCGGCGGGAGCCACGGGGCTGCATCGTGGTGTGCGCTGGGGAGACAAAGGGGTCAGAGTCGTTAAGCGACTCTGACCCCTTTGACCCACCGTCTTTTGGTACGTTATAGTGTACATTATAGCGTACATAATTCCAGGAGTCGTATGTCAAAGCTCAAGCCGAGTCGTGATATCCAGCCGGTGACGGAGTTTCGCGCCAATGCTGCGCAGTTCATCGAGCAGGTGCAGGCGACCGGCGAACCCGTGATTCTTACTCAGCACGGCCGGAGTGCCGCCGTGCTCCTCGACGTCGAGTCGTATGAGGGAATGCTCGACGAGCTGGCGCTGTTGCGCGACGTACGCCAGGCCGAACAGCAGGTGGCGGCCGGGAAGACGGTGACGCACGCGGCAGTTGCGAAGCGACTTCGGGCGCGACTTGGACAATGAAGGTCGTCTGGTCCCCGCTGGCAGAGCAGCGGGCACTCGAGGCCGTGGAGTATATCGCGCAGGATCGACCGCGGACGGCCGCCGTTTGGCTTGAGAGACTGCTGGAGCGCGTGAGTCAGCTCGACAAATTCGAAGAGCAAGGCCGCGTGGTGAGTGAAATCGGCATTCCGGCTTATCGGGAGATCCTGCACGCACCGTATCGCATCATCTATCGCGTCGACGCGTCACGCGTTGTGATTTTGACGCTCCGGCATGTGCGGCGTGCGTGGAACGCCGCGGAAGTCGACGACGCATAACGTTCGCGGCTGCCTACGGCGACGGGAGCCAAAGGGGTCAGTATAGTTCAACGAATGACTCGACCAATCCATCCCGACTTCGCGCGCCTGCTGCAACACAAAGAGGCGCCGCTCATCGCGCTCTTTACCGACCTCCGCGAATTCGTGCTGGAGCTCGCGCCAATGAGCAACGAGCTGCTGTATCACACGCACGCGCTCACCGCGGTGTTCTCGGTGACGGACAAGCTGTCCGATGCCTTTTGCATGCTGCCCATGTACACGAACCACGTAAACCTGGGCTTCAACAAGGGGACGCGGCTCCCGAACCCGCACGGACTGCTGACCGGGACGGGAAAGCTGATTCGGCACGTGCCCGTCGCTACGCCGAAAGACTTTCGGAACGCGCGCGTGCGCGCGCTGGTGACCGCCGCGTTGCGTCATGCCGTCGACGATCTCGAGTCGCCCTCGAAAGTGAGCGGGCAGACGATCTCCAAGATCAAGGCCTGACGGCGGTATCGCGACGGAGTCAAAGGGGTCAGAGTCGTTTAACGACGCTGACCCCTTGAAGCCGGTTCGGTGTGGCCCGGTGACCGGCCTTGCTGGCCCGTCGTCCATCTGGTATCATATATG
>CANGXD010000028.1 GCA_947457545.1 Gemmatimonadaceae bacterium | reverse complement strand
TGGCATCGAAGACGATGTGTTCGGTGGTCGGCAAGGCGAGAAATGTCGTATCGCCCGGTTTGATGAGCCCGACGACGGAGTCGCGCAGAACCAACCGGCTGCCATCGCGCAAACGTGTTGCCGGAGCGAGCCGGGCGAGTTTGAGCGTGTTCCGCTGTGCGACTTCGGCGTAGTGCCAGTCGGGCGGCAGCCACACCGGATCGGTGCGCTTGCCGCGAATGATGAGCCGCCCACGTGGCGTGGCAAATCGCCACCGACGGCCGCCGTAGGTGAGATCGCTCCCCGATGCCACCGAGACCGGCGCGGAGCGTAACGTGTCCGCACCAGCCACCACCCACAGACGGCGATCCTTCACGGACACGAT
Organism: Gemmatimonadaceae bacterium; assembly: GCA_947457545.1. Lineage (GTDB taxonomy): Bacteria > Gemmatimonadota > Gemmatimonadetes > Gemmatimonadales > Gemmatimonadaceae > Gemmatimonas. Next base: position 30,625 of record CANGXD010000028.1, on the reverse strand, counting down.
GAGCCGCACGTTCCGTGGGGTCAACACGAATCGCGGTCCCTCGTCGATGGGCGGCGGCGGCGGGAGCGGCGTGACCGCAGCGACCATGGGGACCGGGGCGACTGAAGTCGTTTCCGGGCGGACTTGTGCGACACTGGCGGTGGCGCACCCATTGGTGGCCACCGCCAGCAGTACGACGAGACAGATCATGCGCGGCACGAGACTCAGCGGATCTTCACGCCAAGCACGATCGGTACCCACCGCAACGAATTGCCGCGATCGCCGAAGAAGTCAGTGAAGGCTACGCCATCGTCGCGGTTGGCGAACACATTCACGAACCGTGACTCGACGTAGACGGACGAGGTGCCAACCGTCCAATCGAGTCCCGCGCCGGCCTGTGCGCCGAACTTGTTCCGTGTGGACTTGTTCTTGTTCTCGTTCGTCTGCAACACATCGTTGCCGAGGAAGCCGCCGAGCGCCGAGCCGCCGCCGAATGAACGGAAGTGGTATACACCCGCGCCACCGACTCCGTACAGACGCACATTACGCAGCAGCGAGAGCGGTGTAGCGAGCGTGACGTTGGCGGTCGCGCTGAACACCTGAGGATTGGGATTGTCGATCGTGTTGGCCGCTCCCAGCGGGCGCGTTCCCGTGAACGTCTGCCCACTGAAGCGGCTGTACCCGAGGTCGAATCGCACGCCAAGTGCGGAGTTATCGCGGTGCCAGCCGATGGGCACCTGTACGTTGAGCCCGCTGTTGTAGCCGAGGTTCTTGAAGTCATTCGTAGGCGCCGACGCTCCGGCGCCTATGCCCATGTACCATCCGTTGCCGCCAAAACGATAGCGGGCCATCTCGAGTCGACGCGCCTCTTCGGCCGCGGCGATCGAATCGGAACGCGCCACGCTGTCACGGCGAAACGCATCGATGCGCGCCACCGAGTCCGCACGAGCGCGTTCGATGGCGGCCAAGGAGTCACTGCGGGCACGCTCAGCGGCGGCCGCCAGGTCGCGCTGGCGCTGCATGGCCAGGTTCATGGAGTCCACGCGTGCACGCTCTACGGCTGCCAGTGAATCGGCCCGCAGGTCGAGCGTACCACTGGCCTCGCCCTTCTGGACGCGTAATCGTTGCTCTGATGTCGCACGCGGTCGTCGCGTGGTGGTATCGCGGCGGGACGTGGTGTCGACCTGAGCGGTCAGCGTACCTGGGAGCACGAGAGCCGCTGCACAGGCAGCGGCAATGAGTATTCGTCGATTGGTCATGGGAACCTTGCACGTTCGGGTGAACAGAACTTCGCGCCCCACGGGCGCAACACTGTACCTGTGCAAGAGGCGTGCGCCCCACGGGGATATGCGCACATCCGACCGTAGGATTTGTGACCCGACGTACGTTGCGGCTTAGGCCGCCGATACCGTTGCGCCCGCTGTGGAGGCGGCGACACTCGCCCGGTGACGGGCAAATGCGGCCACCAGCTGATCGCGCAGATCACTCAGCAGCTGTCGTGAGATCGGCGAGGCATCAATGCTTTCCGTCGTGCTGTCGAAGTACAGGCAACCGATGAGTTTCCCTTCGAGCACCAACGGCAGCAGCGCAAAGTGACTGGGGGAAAGTTCCTTGATCAGCCGGTCGCGGCCGTACGTCTTGGCGTCGTTGCCGGTAAGCTCGACGAACACGTCGGTGCGTGATTGCAGCGCGGCCCCAAGGGGACCGAACGATGCCGCAGGACGCAGCAGGAAATTGCGCGCGAGGTCGTGGCCTCCGCTGCCAATACCCATACGCCCACGAATGAGCTTGAAGTCTTCGGAGCTGATACCGAGCACGCCGCGCTCGTATCCGGCTTCGCACGCCGCCCGCAGGGTCGCGTCGGTGACATTGCCCACGGTAAGTGTCGCCGTCTGCTGCTGACGATTCTGCACCAGCTCGCGAACGACCTCACGGAGCTTCGACTGCCGCGGTGTATCGTCAGCGCTCGGCGCCAAGCGCTCCTGCACGCGGGCAATGGCCTCCTGCTCCAGCGCCTCCGGGGTGAGCAACTCGCTCGAGTCGCGGTGCAACACGCCATGGTGCGCGTCGTCGATCCGCGCCCGGGCAGCCGCCACCGAGCGCTCGCGCTGCTCGAGCCAGCTCCGGAGATCGACTTGCATGCTGGAGAGCGTGGGGCGCGCCTCTTCGATTGCGGGATCGAGACATTCGGCCATGGTCTTCATATCGATGCCGATCGCCTTCGTGAAGCGTTCGCGAATCTCGTCGACCGTGACACCGCGCGACGCCGGCGCGGCGCCGAACATCGCACGTGCCACATCGACACTGCACTGGGTAATGGCGTGGAGCTGCGCGCCCTCCAACGAGGCGCCACGATACGGACGCATGGTGCGAATGACGCTGGCCGGCATCCCCCATTTTTTGGCGAGGGCCACGCCGACGTCTTCGAAGGTGAACTGAAAGACGGTCGCTTCGGCGCCGTCATGCGCCGGAGCACCCGCCAGCAGCTGCTGCATCCACGCGCGATACTGACGTGCGCGGTAGCACGCGACCAACACTTCACCCAACCGGCGGAAGAGCGCGCACAAATAGGCCTGCTCGGGCTGCGGATAGCCCGCGGCCATGGCCAGCTGCACACTGTGATTCGCCGCCAGCACACTTTCCACCATCAGCTCGCGTACCGATGGCGCGTCCTTCTCCAACTTCTCGAAGACGCTCGACGCCATGGAGAGATGCTGCACGCGATCATAGCCCAGCAGCATGATCGCCTGCTTGATGGAGTCGATCGTCGCCCCGGGTCCCGCAGTCGACAGCGCCACCGAATTCGCAATGCGCAGCATGCGCGCGGAGAGCGCGACGTCCTGAACGATGGCGTCTTCGAGCAGTGCCACCCGGGCGTCGGTGTTCTGCGCGACGGTGCCGATGGCACGTACGTTCCGCACGAACGCCGGCAGATCGGTGGCAGCGCCCACCGAGTTGACGAACGCTTCCGCTTCGGGCGACAGACCGCCCGGCAGTTCGGCACCCGCCGAAGATGAGGTGACGCTCATTACTCGGTCGGCGCGGCGTCGACGAGGCCGTCCACCGCACCGTCGAACAACAGCTGCCGCAACGGATGCGCTCCGTGCTGCCGGATAAAGGTCGCAATGGGCGACCCAGCCTCGAACCAGGCAAGCACCGACGGTAATGTCACGTCGTTCCAGGTGCGCGGCTCGCGGCTCAAGAATCGCGCGAACACCAGCCCGGCATCGACACGCACCTCGAACGGGCCCGACGGCGCCCCCACGACGCGAAGGGCTTCTCCGCGCGCCTCGAACGTCGCGTTCTGAGGCGGGACCGCAATGTCGATGGGCATTCCGAGCATGACCGTTCCGGGACTTGGTGACCGCGCGCCGGCCACAGCGCCGACGGGCATACCCAAAAGCATCGGTCGCTCCGGCGCGCCACTCAAGTATTCCCACCCCTGGAATGCCCTGGCGCTGCGGGGCGGCGTCTAGCGGAGCCCGAACTCCTCGCGCGCCTGCTGCCTGGCCATGCTCTGGGCCGACGCATCGGCGAGCGACCCCTGCCCGTCTGACGGCAGCCGCAGTGCGGCTTCACGCCGCTCCAGCAATGCCCAGAATTCACCCGCATCCGGGTCTTTTTCACTGCTCGCCGGCAACAGCGCGTACATGGCCTTGTACATGAGACTGAAAGCGAAGAACAGCGCGACCATGTCGGGAAGGACGAGCACGATGCGCGTGATGGCATTCACGTTCGCCACCTGATCGTTGAACTGCGGCGTGCTGAAGGGGGCCGTGACCATGCGCAGGTTGATCAGGTAGTTCGCCGCGCCGGCGCCAAGGTTGGTGAAGCCGATGATGAGCGCCGCCTGCTTCATGGCGCGCAATACCGTGGCCTCGTTGAGCAGGCGCTGCATCTGGTCAGCGCGCTCGGGGGTATCGGGATCGAGCCCTTGCAGCGCGATACTGCGGGTGACCGGTGTCCCGATGATCGCCGACAGACCGAACACGACGAACGCCAGCAGGTAGCTGGCGCTGTCCTTGAAGGCGAAGAGCGCGCCGTCGACATACCAGAACGCGAGCGCGCCGCGCATGACCGCCGACGCGCCGCCGTAGCTCGTGATGAAGTTGAAGCGCCGGCTGATGACGAGCAGATCGAGCAGCACCCACGCCACCGGCACCAACGCCGCGGCCAGGTACGCCGGAAGCGTTCCCAGAGGGGCGGTGCCGTATTTCAGGATCAGGACGGGTGCGACCGCCCCGATCAAGATGTCCAGCGTGAGCTTCAGCGACTTCGACATGCAGGAATCTACAACCGGCTCGAATGGGGCCTGAGCCCCAGCGCCAGATTGAGCCAGCGCACGAACGGGGTCATGGCCGCGAAGTGTCTCGCGAGGAGTTTCGGCAGCTTGGGGTCAGTTACTTCAGCGTCGGTCAGCGGGGTCCCCGCCGTAAATGACTGGTACCGCAGCCATTCGCCGGCCGGATGGTCGGCCGCGTAGCCGCGCGGAAGCCGCGTGAGCATCCCCTCCTGATCCAGCGTCCCGAAGCGGCGGCGGAACGCCTTGTCGTGCACAATCTCCTCCCATCCCTCGAGATCGTCCACGAGCGCTTCGCGAATTTTGTTCAGCCCGGGGCGCGGTGGCATCCAGATGCCGCCGCCGCAAAAGCATTCACCCGGCGAGATATGCAGATAGAAGCCCGCACCGCCATGCACCGCCTCGCTCTGCATGCGCGTGCCGATGTCCCGATGAAAGAACCAGCAGGCCACGTGCGTCTTGTACGGCGACTTGTCCTTGCTGAACCGCACATCGCGATGAATGCGGAACGCCGACTTCTTGGGCGACCCGATGATTTCGGGCGCGACCGTCGCCAACTGGACGTCCACCTCTTCGATGAGGGCCGCCAGCGGCAGCTTGAGCTCCTGTTCGTACTGGGCACGATGCGCTTCGAACCATTCCTTGCGGTTGTTCTTCTTGAGACCGCGCAGGAAGGTGAGCGCCTTCGGCGAAAACTGCGTGAAGCTATCCATGATGATGTTTGATGATCCTTACGCCGAGGCCGGAAACAGAAAGCGCAGAAACAACCCCGACCGCTCACCCCAGGCACGCTCGTCGTGCAGCGCGCCCTCGGCCTCCATGTAGTGCAGATTGCGCCCGACCTGCCATCCCTGACGGAGCAGCATGCGATACAACAAGCGGGTTCCCTTGAGCATGCGCTTTTCGCCCGTGCCCGCATCGAGCCAAATGCGCTGGTCCTGACGATGCGCATCGTCGGCCACCAGCTGACGCACGATCCAGCGATCATCCCACCACACACTGGGACTGAGCAGGCCGAGCTTGCCGAAGACGGCCGGGTGCGTAAGCCCCAGGTGCAGACTCAGAAGCCCGCCAAGCGAACTGCCCGCCACCGCCGTATCGCGCGCCGTGCGACGTGTACGCCACGTGTGGTCGACCCACGGCTTGATCTCGTACACGAGCATTTGCCCGTACCGATCGGCGAGACCACCAGCGTCGTGCATGTTGTCACGCGTGGGCGTGTACTCGTCAATACGATCGCGCCCGGCGTTGCCGATGGCCACGATAATGATCGGCTCGATCACTCGCGCATGCATGAGCGCGCGCGCGGTGGTATCGACGCCCCATTGCACACCGAACGGGGACATTGGCAGATCGTCGAAGACGTTCTGCCCATCGTGCAGATACAGCACCGGGTAACGACGCTGCGGCTGCGCCTCATACTCCGGCGGCAGACACACGATCACATCGTGTGAATGCGGCACAAACCGCGACTGGATCTCGGGGAAATGCAGCAGCGACCCGGCCGGCGTGGGAACGGGCGGGACGGGGTGAAGCGAGGGGTCGAGACCGGCGATAGGCACGGGTGCAGTCTAATGCCACGCGCTACATCCCCGACACCCCGCTCCCCGCTGAGCTAGATCACCTTGTCGTGAACCGGAAGGCCGGACACGAACGCGTCGACATTGCTCAGCGCGCGCATCCCCATATTGGTCCGTGTTTCGATGGTGGCGCTTCCCAGATGCGGCACCAGTACCACGTTTTCCAGCTCCTTCAACTCGGCCGCCACACTGGGCTCGAATTCGTACACATCGAGCCCGGCGCCCGCGATCAGCCGCTGCTTGAGCGCATCGGCCAGCGCCGCTTCGTGCACCACGTCGCCGCGCGCCGTGTTGATGAGGTACGCATGCTCGGGCATGAGCGCGAGTGTCTCCGCATTCATGAGGTGCCGCGTTTCCGGCGTGGCCGGGCAATGCAGCGACACGACATCCGCACGGCGCAGCAAGGTCTCGAGCGACTCGGCGCGTTCGGCATTGGCCGGACCCGCCGTCGCGGGATCGTCGATGCGCGGATCACGCGGCGCGTGCCACAGGATCTTCATACCGAACGCGTCGTGCGCAATGCGCGCCACCGCACGCCCGATACGGCCGTAGCCCACGATACCCAGTGTCTTGCCGCGCAGCGTGCGTCCAAGCATGAACGTGGGGCGCAGTCCGCCCCACGCGCCACTGCGCAGATGCCGCTCGCCTTCACTCAAGCGGCGCATGCTCATGAGCATGAGCCCAATGGCGACATCGGCCGTGTCATCGGTGACGACGTCGGGCGTGTTGCTCACCGTAATGCCCGCACGGCGCGCCGACTCGAGCGCGATGTGATTGACACCGACTCCCACGTTGGCGAGCAGCTTGGTGCGAATGCCCGTCGTATCGAAGATCCCCGCGTGCCACTTGTCGGTGACGGTCGTGATCACGATATCGGCCTGCTGCAGCACCTGCACCAACTGATCCGGCGACAATGCCACATCGGTCCGGTTGAACAGGGCGTCGTACTTCTCGGCAATCACCGCCTCAACGGGCGCCGGCATCTTTCGCGTGACGACGACGCGCAACTCTTTCGTATTCACGCCTGCACCCGCCACTGCGCGAGCGCCGCCCCGACACCGCTGCCAAGCGTGATGGGAACGCCGGCGTCGGCCAGCGCCATTTCGACACCGGCGAGAGCGCCCGCCAACGTGAGCGCGTTCATGTCACCCAGGTGACCAACGCGGAACACCTTGCCGGCGACTTCGCTCAGCCCCGAGCCCAGCGCGATGTCGTAGCGTGTGAACGCGATATCGATGACGGTGCGTGCATCCGTGCCCTCGGGCACGACGATGGCGGTGAGAGAATCGCTCGCGATTTCGGGGCGCATGGCGCATTCGCGCAGTCCCCACGCCTTCACGGCCGCACGTACCCCGTTGGCCAGCCGCTTGTGACGCGCAGCCACGTTGTCCATCCCTTCGTCGAGCAGCATGGTGAGCGCCTCGTCGAGCCCATACAGCAACGACAGCGCCGGCGTGCTCGGGAAGTAGCCCTGCGCGTTGTTGGTGCGCATCGCCCGCAGATCGAAATAGGCGCGCGGTGTCGTGCACTGCTCCACGCGCGCCAGCGCCTTCTCACTCGCGAAGAGCATCCCCAATCCCGCGGGCAACATGAAGCCCTTCTGCGAACCAGTGATCGCGCAATCCACGCCCCACTCGTCGAAGCGGAAGTCGAGACTCGCAATGGAGCTCACACCGTCGACGAAGAGCAGCGCCGGATGGTGTGCACGATCCATTGCCGCACGCACCGCTCCCACATCACACGTGACACCGGTGGCCGTTTCGTTGTGCACCAACAGCACACCCTGAATTTCGTGCGCCGTGTCGGCCTTCAGCGCCGCTTCGATACGCTCGGCGTTGGCGGCTTCTCCCCACGGCTCTTCGAGGACGTCAACCGTGTACCCGAGATTGCGCGCGGTCTGAATGAACAGATGCGAGAACTGTCCAAAGCGCGGCGCCAGCAGACGCGCGCCCGGGTTCACCGTATTCACCAGCGCGGCTTCCCACATGGCCGAGCCCGTGGCCGGGAAGACGAACGCTTCGCCCTTCGTCTGCTTCACGACCTGCGGCAGCCGTGACAGGATCGAACGCGTGAACGCCGGAAACGCCGACGAGCGATGATCCTCCATCTGGCGGTGCATGGCCCGCTGAAGACGATCAGGAACGGGCGTGGGCCCGGGAATCTGCAGGAAGTGACGACCAGCCATGGGGACAGTGCGGTGAACGGGGAGTGGGAACGGCGACGCGCTCAGCTCGGCGACGTCTCGATCGGTGTTTCGGTATCTACGTGGTCATCATCGTCGTCGCTGGCGTCGTCATCGGTGGCAGTCGACGTGTCGCCTTCGTCGGGCGTGTCGTCCACTTCCGCCAGCGGGTCGAGTACCCGCAGCAGACGTCCGCACAAGCGGGTGAGCTTCGTCTTCTGCTCACCGTTCAACTCGCGCATGAGTTCGAGGATCGAGTCGGTGCGCGCGGGTCCCGCCTCCGCGAGCAGCACCCGTCCCGCTTCGGTGAGATAGACGGTGATGTAGCGACGGTCCACTTCGTGTCGCTCACGCCGTACCAGCGCACGCGCTTCGAGCGCGTCGATAATGGCGGTCATCTGCGCCTTGCTGCGTCCCAAGGCTTCCGCGAGTTCCTGCTGATGCACCGGGCCGCGCTGCTGGAGTGTGTCGAGCACTCCGTATTGCGACGCCGACAATCCGAAGGGCTGCACCGCGTCGTCTACGCGCGCGGCGGCCATGGCCGCGGCCCGTTGTAGCGACCAATAGGCATCGAGGGCGCGCCGTCGCTTCTTCTCGCCTTTGCTCATCGTCTGGTTGTCATGAAGAGAGGTACCTGCGCTTATCGCAACATTCCAGCGTGTCGCGCCGCGATACGTCCGGCCAGCACGGTGGAGACCGCCATGATCGTTTCCTGCGGATTGACCCCGAGTGCCGTGGGCAACGCCGCCCCATCGGTAATGTACAGACCGCGCACCCCGTAGCGCTCGCCGTCTGGCGTCGCCCCCGACGTGTTTGGGTCCGTGCCCATGCGGCAGGTCCCGTTCACGTGCGCCGAAAAGAGCGCCATGCGATTGGGCGCAATACTGGCGGTGGCGAGCGACTCCACGTCGCGCGGCGAACGGATGGTGAGCGGCGTGGCGTGCATCGTCGACACGGAGCTCGCCCCCATGGCAAAGTGCAACCGGGCCATGGCGGGTAACGACGCGCGCACACGACGCTCGTCTTCGAGCGTCAGTCGGTAGCGGATGGACGTCTCGCCGCGTCGGTTCACGGTGACGCTTCCGCTCGAGCGGTTCCGTTCGGCGCCATCACGGGTGAGGCCGATGGTGACACCGAAGCGGTTGAAGTCACGCATCTCCGCCGCGTGCGCGGTCCCAGAGCCGGGCAACGCGGCCGCGGTGAATGACGGGTGCATGGGTGGCGTTTCGATCCAGAAGCCGAAGTCGGAGCCCTGCCAGCGCAGAAACTCGTCGCACATGGTCGTGAGCGGAATCCCGGTGCTCGTCACGATTTCGCGATCATAGCGGGCGTACAGGGCGGTGGTCGGATGCAGACGCAACCACTGCCCCACACCACCACCGCCCATCCCCGACCGCTGCAGCAAGACCGGGGTCCCCACGGCACCACCGGCCACCACGACGAGCGGGGCGTCGATGGTGAGTGTTCGCGAGGTCCCGCGCTGTCGGTCGCGAATGACGGCGTGCACGCGCTTGAGTGGCGGTGTGCCCGTTCCGCGGTCACGCTCGCGCACTTCGATGCGCTGGACCTGCGCATCGGTGTAGAGCGAGGCCTGCGCCGCCAGCGCGCGCGGCAGGTAGGTGAGCAGCGTGGACTGCTTGGCGTTGTGCCGACACCCGGTCCCGCAGAATCCGCAGCGCACACAGCCGCGCGCGTTGATGCGGCCGTGCTCCACCCGCCATCCCAGGGCGCGGGCGCCGTCGAGCACCAAGCGGTTGTTGGCCGAATGGGCGTCATCAGGGACCGTGCCCGCATGCACCTCGCGCTCGATCTGCTCGAACACCGGGGCCATCTCCGCTGGCGACATGCCCGTGATCCCACTCTCGCGCGCCCACTGTTCGAGCACGTGGCTTGGCGTGCGCAGCATGATCATCCAGTTGACCGTCGTGCTGCCACCAGCGGTGTCACCCTGCACCAGCGCGATCGAACCATCGTCGGTGGCGCGCAGGCACCCATCGGCGTACAGCCGCTCGGTGAGCGCAGCTTCGTCGTCGGTGAAATCACTGCGCGTATGCCACCCGCCCGATTCGAGCACGACGACTTCATAGCCGGCTTCGGCGAGGCGCGCCGCCGCGACGGCACCACCGGCGCCACTGCCAATGACCACGACATCGGCCCGTCGCTGCACATCCTGCAACACGGTCTGCCCGGGCATGACGCCGGCGGGAAGAGGGTCGGGCTCGATGATGTTGGGGAGCAGCACATGGCCGCGGGCGACCGGCTCGCCGGGAATTGGCGTGGTGCCGTCGGGGAGCGGCCCTTCCCACGGGCGCCGCGTCGTGCGCGTGCGAAAGGGGCCGCCGTAGCCAATGGCCGCGGCCACCTCGGGACGCGCGTAATGCACCGACAGCACGAGTCGCCGCACGGACTGCCACGCCGACCGGAGGGGCGGGAGCGACGAATCGGTCCACGCCGCCAAGCAGCGGCGCTGGTCGATGGGGGCGAGATCGGCGAAGCACCGGAAACGCTGGATGGCGAACAGCACGGTGGCCGGCGCGCCGAGGACGTCGATGGCAGTGCCGACCAACGCCTGCCGATGCGGCGGGAGCGACGAGAGGCGCGCGGCACACCGGGTGACGAGCTGCGGAATCGTTTCGTCGGCGGGCGGCGCGCCGTCGAGAATGGCCGACGCCAACGCGCAGAGCGTGGCGTGCTGTGGGGCGGAGAGGAGCACGACCAAGGCTACGCTATGGGCGGGCGATCGGGGAGGTGCGCGGGGAACAACGGGGGGTCCGGCGGTCTACGCGCGGCGAATCGAGCCCTCAGGGGGAAGAACATAAGGGCAAAGGAAAAAGCACGGTGCCGTCCACTGGAAACAACGACCCGTTGTTCCGTGCCGAGCGAACCGTGCTTTCCCCTGTGCCCTTACGTTCTTCCCCCTGAGGGCTCGATTCGCAGCCCGTAAACCGCCGGACCGCGTCTCAGAACTCAGCGAGCCTCAGCCCCCTACTTCGCCCCCGCAAACAATTCCTTGGTCTCGCGATGCGTCAGCACCCAGATCGAGTAGCCACCGAACAGGGTGCCCCACGGCCAGTTGAAGAGCCGGAACGCCGAGACCACGAGGACGACGTAGCGCGCCCAGTTCTGGTGGTTGAGGAGCGCGAGGCCGGCAATGAGGCCGAAGATGCTGATGGCCCCGATGACGATGCCCATGACCACGCCGACGACGCTGCCGACGACCATGGCGACGGGATTGAGCGTCGCGAGCGACCCGAAGACGGTGCCGAAGAGCGCACCCAGAGCGGCAAGAATGCCAAGAGCGCTGTAGAGCAGATTGACGAGCGCGACGACTTTGATGTGGGTACGCACGGGCTGACTCCCTGAAAGTGTGAGGACAGGATCCCGTACGGCGGCGGCGCGGGCGCGTTTCAGATGGGGAAACGCGGGTGCAAACGACACGGCCGGGGGAGGGCTCTGGCGCTAAGCGGCCGCTGGTCGCCGGCGCGCGTCGACGAGGCTCACCAGGGCGACACCGCCCACGATGACGGTCATGGCGACCCAGGCGAGCTTGGGGAGACGCTCCCCACCGAGCGCGACACCAAGGAGGACGGCGACGAGCGGATTGACGTACGCGTAGGTACCGACGGCCGCCGGACTCGCCACCTTGAGCAACCACATGTACGTGGAGAAGCCAATGAGTGAGCCGAAGGTGATCAGATACAGCAGTGATAATGTCGAGGTCATCGTGATCGTGGAGGGATGCACGCGCGAGAACTCCCCCATGCTTCCCGACAGGAGCGTGAGCAGCACGCCCCCCGTGAGCATCTGCATGGAGATCGCGAGCGCCGCCGGCTTGGCCTGGCGGGAGCTGCGCGAATAGAGCGAGCCCACCGTCCAGCTGAGCGAGCCCACCGCCAGCACGGCGGCGCCAACGGGGTCGACGGCGGCGCTCCGGCCGGCCGGCGTCCCAGACGCGGGAAGCACCAGCAACCCCACCCCCACCAGCCCGATGAGCACCCCCACCACCTGCATCGCGCGCGGACGCTTCCCCTGCCACGCTTCGCAGAGCACCAGCCAGAGCGGCACCGTCGCCACGAGGACCGACGTGAGCCCCGAATTCACCCGCTGACTGGCCCACGACACGGCGCCGTTCCCCACGAAGAGCAACAGCATGCCCACGATGGCCGCGTCCCGCCATTCGCGACGCGTGGGGGCCGGCGCGCCGCGCCAGCGCGAAAACCCATAGAGCGCACTGCCCGCCACCAGAAAGCGCACCGCTCCCATGAAGAAGGGCGGAATGGTCTGCACCCCCCACTTGATGGCGAGATAGGTGGAGCCCCACACGATGTAGATGACGAGGAACCCGCCGATGAGCTGCCAGCGCGGCACCGGCGGTGTCGTGGTTTCGATGAGGCGGGGGCGCGACGCGGAGGCGCTCAAGTCGAGACAGGGAGCGGGGCGGACGGGGGCGTCACTGCGGGGCGGAGTGCCCGCAACGCGGCGTCACCTGCGGCCAGACCACCAATGAGGATGTAGAGGTAGAACGTGTAGAAGCGCCACCACAACAGCGCCGCGGCGAATATCCCGGCGGGAATGGCGCTCGACAGCGTAGCCGCGAAGGCCCCCTCAATGAACCCGCCGCCACCAGGCGCCGGGACCACAACCCCGCCGTAGAACAACGCCAACGGCCAGAGCACCAGCGGCGCCAGCGTGTCCATGGTGAACGGAAACGACGGGTCGCCCAAAAAGACCAGGATGGGCAACGTGGCCACCTTGAAGCACACATGCAGCACCGATCCGCCAAAGGCGAGCGACATGCGCCACGGGTTGGCCGTCCGCAACGACTGCACCGCATCACGGAGCGACCGCAGCGTGCGCTGCACGACGCGCCATCGCCCGGCATGAAGCCCAACCGCGGTCGCCCAGCGAGGCGTCGGTCCGTGCGCGTTGCGCTGCGACAGAAACCACCCCGCCGCGCCAGCCCCAAGGACGAACGTGCTGTACCCACCCACCAACGCCAGCAACCCTCCAACGCTCGCGCCGCGGCCACGGAAAAGCACCGCCAACACCGTGCACACGACCACCAGCGAACACATCTCGAGAAACAGTTCGAGAAAGAGGACCAACACCCGCGACGCCGCGTTGGTGCCACTCTCGGCGAGCACCAAAAAGCGCGACGGCTCCGCGCCCGACCGTGCTGGCGTGATGGCCGCCGCAAAATCGCCGGCCAGACAGACGCGCAGCGCCGTCCCGAACGCCAACGGAATGGCACAGGCCCGCGCGGACGCCTGAATCTTGAAGGCGCGCGTGAGGATCTCCGCCGTCACCGTCACCAGCGCCGCCACGTGCACCGGCCACGCCAACCACGGCATACCCTGCGCCGGCCAATGCCCCGACACCACCCACGCGGAGGTGCCGAACATGAGTGCGAATGAAAGGCCCGTCACGAGCCAGCGACGCCAGGACATGGCGCGCAAGATACTCACCCCCAAAGGGGTCAGACTCCTTTAGCCAACCCTAAAGGAGTCTGACCCCTTTTGGGGGACGGGGCGAGAAGCGGGGCGCGCAAACGGACTGGCGCCATCGGGTTTCTGATGGTCCATTGATGCGGAAGGCCATCCCGAATTTTCTTCAGCCTCGAGGTTTCCGTGAGCACCGTGTCCCGTCGTCAGTGGCTTCGCACAACCGGTTTGGGTGTTGGCGCCAGCGTGGCGCTCCCCGGTCTGCTTCCCGCGTCGGAAATGTCACGCGTGCTCGGTGGCGGCCTCCCGTACTCGGCGCTGCTCGACCAAATGGAGCGCGACGTCACGACGGCGCGGCGCGCAGCGGGGCCCATCCGGCTCCAGTACAACGAGAACCCGTTCGGGATGTCGCCCAAGTCGAAGGACGCCCTCATGGGCAACTGGGCGCAGCACACGTGGTATGTGCCGCCCATTCGCGAGGAGATCACCGAAACGTTCGCCAAGCATGTCGGTGTCCCCGTCGACCATGTGCTCGTGACGCAGGGCTCGAGTGAAGTGCTCTCCATTCTCGCGCTCGCCTACAACATGAACGGCGGCGAAATCGTCGCGCCGTGGCCGACGTTCGAAGATCTGCCGCGCTGGGGCGAAACCGTCGGCGCGAAGGTGCACAAGGTGCCGCTCGATCACCGTCTGGATCATGACCTCTACCAGATGGACCAGAAGATCAACGGCAGCACCAAGCTCGTCTTCGTCTGCAATCCCAACAACCCCACGTCGAACCTCGCCGACGATCAGGCGCTGCGCGATTTCGTCTCCAATGCCGCCAAACGTTCGACCGTGATTGTGGACGAAGCGTACTACGACTTCGTGGACATGCCGGGCTACAAGAGCATGACCGATCTCGTGCTCAAGGGCGAGAACGTCATCGTGTCACGGACGGCGAGCAAGATTCACGGCCTCGCCGGTCTGCGCGTCGGCTTCGCGGTGGCGCGCCCCGACATCATCAAGAAGCTCAGCCAGTACGTGAGCGGCGACCCGAACGTCTTCGGCCTCACGGCCGCGAACGCATCGCTCATGGACACCGAGTATCAGGCGTTCGTGAAAGCGAAGAACACGCAGGGGCGCCAGATGCTGCTCGATGCCGTGGCCAAGCTTGGCAAGAAGGCGGCGCCGTCGCAGACCAACTTCGTCTTCTTCGAAGCCGGCAAGCCCGTGGCGCAGATGCAGAAGTATTTCGCCGACAAGGGCTTCACGATTGGCCGCGCATTCCCGCCGTACAACGACTGGTGCCGCGTCTCCATCGGCACCCCCGACGAAATGAAGCAGTTCTGCGCGGTACTGCCGGGCGCGCTCGCGTAAGCTCAGGTGCCACGTGGCTTGGCCCGTCTCGTCGCCGTAGCGGCGAGCGGGTCGTCTGGCCACGGATGCCGAGGGTATCGGCCGCGCAGTTCCTTGCGCACTTCGAAGTAGCTCGACTTCCAGAAGCCGGCGAGATCGCGCGTGACTTGCACGGGACGCTGCGCCGGCGACAGCAAATGCAACGTGAGGGCGACGCGCCCATCCATCACGGTGGGCGTCGTCGTCCACCCGAAGACTTCCTGCAGCTTCACCGCCAACACCGGCGCCGTGGGCTCGCTGTAGTCGAGGGTAATGCGCGACCCACTCGGCACCTCGATGTGTGTCGGAGCCAACCGATCGAGCAGCGCGCGCTGATTCCACGGCACCACGCTGCTCAGCGCTTCGTGCCAGTCGATCTGCTCGAGCTGCGCCCATGTGCGGACGTTGCCGAGGAACGGCGCGAGCCACTCCGGCGCTGATGCGACGAGTGCGTCGTCGGAGACATCGGGCCACGACGCATCGTGCGCGTGCACGAACGCAAGTCGCTCACGCAATCGCTGCGCCCCATCGCGCCACGGCCATGTACCAACGCCTACGCGCACCAGCTGCGACAGCAGTGCCGCACGCACCTGTTCCGCATCGGGATCACGCTGCGGCTTCTCCTCGAGCGTAATGGCACCAAGCATGGTGCGCTGCACCGCTTTCACGCCGCGTGTACGCTCGTCCCACTCGACGACGGACGCGCGCACCAGCTGCTCGCCAAAGTCCTCATGGATATCGTCGAGCGAGAGCGGCGCCGCGCGAGCTATGCGATACTCGGGAGGCTGTCCTTCGAGATCGGCCACCGCGAGATACGGCGCATCGTACAGGCTGTCCCCCTTGGGGAGTGACGCCCCGCTGCCGTTGCGCAACAGATAGCGGCCGTCGCTGCCGGGGCGCCGCTGCGCGACCCGATCGGGAAAGGCGAGCGCCAGCAACACCCCGACATCACTCTCCCCCTCGGACGGGCGGGTGCTGCTGGTGACACGCCGAGCGATCTCGAGCGCGTTCTGCTTGACGCGTCGCACGGCGTCACGATCGGCACGCGCGCCGTACATGGCGAGCGCACCGCCATCCCCCCCGCGCTCCAGCAGTTCGGTGCGCAGTCGCACGTCGGCGGGCGCCTTGGCAAAGCCTTCGGCGCGCAACACATCGCGCTCCTCGAGCAACGCGGCAATGGCGGCGCCGTGTGTCAGCACACCGCGCGCATCGGCGACGAGCACCAGGTGCGCAAGACGCGGCGACAGCGGCAGCGCCGCCATACGCCGACCATGCGGCGCGACGCGGCCGGAAACTTCGAGCGCGCCCAACTGCTGCAAGAGCGCGCGCGCCTGTGCAAACGGCCCCGCGCGCGGCGCATCGAGCCAGCGCAGCTGCGCCGGGTCGGCAATACCGGCATCAGCGAGCTCCAGCGCCAGCGACGACAGATCGGCATCGATGATCTCGGGACGCGAACTCGCCAGAAAGCCGTGCTCTTCGTGTACGTCCCACAGGCGATAGCAGACGCCGGGCGCCACACGTCCCGCGCGGCCGCGGCGCTGATCCGCCGACGCCTTGCTCACGCGCACCGTGTGCAATCGTGTCAGCCCCGCCGTGGCATCGTAGCGCGGCACACGCGAATATCCCGCGTCGACGACAATGCGCACACCTTCAACGGTGAGACTCGTTTCGGCGACACTCGTACTCAGGACGACTTTGCGCAGCCCGGCCGGCGCCGGCGCCAACGCCGCGTCTTGATCCGCCAAAGGCATGCTGCCGTGCAGCACATGCACACGCACGTTGGCATCAACGGCGCCCAGCAGCCGCTCTTCCACGCGCCGCTGCTCTCCCATGCCCGGCAGAAAGACCAGCACATCGCCATCGTTGGCGCGCAATGCGTCGCGGACGATGCGACTGGTGGCGGCCTCGAGTTTTTCGTCGCTCCGCTGCGGCGTATGATGCGTGACGATGGGGAACATGCGGCCACTGCTGCGCACTATCGGTGCAGGCCCAATACCGTCGCGCAGCAGTTCGGCCACGGCGTCGCCGTCTAGCGTGGCCGACATCACCAGCACACGCAGCTCCTCGCGGACCTGCTGCGTTTCCAGCACCAGTGCGAGGCCGAGGTCGGCGTGCAGCGAGCGCTCGTGATACTCGTCGAAGAGCACGGCGCCGTAGCCGTCGAGCGTAGGGTCGGCCGACAGCAGTCGCGCCAACACGCCTTCGGTCACCACCTCGATGCGCGTGCGATTCGAAATCCGCGTTTCGCCGCGCACGCGATAACCCACGGTACCGCCCACCTGCTCGCCCAACAGTTGCGCCATGTAGTGCGCCGCCGCGCGCGCGGCGAGCCGGCGTGGCTCGAGCATGACCACGCGTTGTCCCGCCATCCACGGCTCATCGAGCAGCGCGATGGGAACGCGTGTGGTTTTTCCCGCGCCCGGTGGTGCTTCCAGAACTGCCACACGCCGCGCACGCAGCGCGTCGCGGAGCGCTGGCAGCGCCTCGAGAATGGGAACGTTCACCTGCCGATCGCTCACCGCCGACGCGACGAGCGGCCGTCGAGCTGCTGCACGAGCCACTCCTGCGCACGCGTCACGACGTCATCGGTGCCACTTCGGTAGCTGCGTGGCGTGAGCCGCGCCTCCACCAGCGGCGTGAGCCCCACGCGCTGCCACTGCCCGCCGTCGGTACGACGAAGCTCGGCGGCCGGCACCGTCAGCGTGAGACCTCCAGGCAGACCAATGTGTACTGCCTCGGCCGGTGAGCCCGCGGTCGCGGTCCCCACGAACGTCACGCCTGTCGTCGCCTCGAGTGTGAGTGCCAACCGTTCCATCGCCCCGCTCGTGCGCTCATCGACCAGCGCCACCAGTCGCCCCGCGTAATGCCCCGAGGTATCGCCGCGCGATACCCGCGAGCGTACCTCCCGCTCGTCGGGACATTGCTGCGCCGACTCACGCAACGTTTCCACCAGACACGGTGCCGACTGATAGCGGTGCAGCTCACGCGCCACCACCGCCACCTCGCGCTCCCGCAGCGCGCGCAGGACGACATCCGCCACGCGACTGCTATCGGCCAACGCACCACGCAAGTCGACAATCAGCGCGCGCGCACCGCGATGCTTGCTGAGTTCGGCGTCGACGGTCTGCTCGGTCAGCCGATTCACATCGATGTACGCCACACCGTTGCTCAACGCCATCGACGCCGATTGCCATGGCCGCTCTACCTGTGGCTGCAACGCCATGTAGTCCACACGGCGAGGCACGTTGAGCTGACGCTCCTTGTTCGTCACGTCGCGCACGCGCACCAGCGACGCGCCCGGATTCCCGCGCGGCATGAGCGTGGCCAGCTGCTGCTGCCTCGACCACTCGTTGGGCGCCGATATCGTACGCCGGTGCTCCTGCATCCACGCCGGTACGGGATATCCGTCAACGGCCGTGAGCTCCTGCCCCGCGACGAGCCCCAACGAGCGCGTTACGGAATCGGCAATCACGTCGGTGATGATCGCACGCCCATCCGCCCAGCGCACGCGAAACGGGAGTGTGGCAACACCAACTACCGTATCGATGGACGCACCACGCACGGCGACCTGCGCGTCATCGAAAGCGCTGACCATCTGCTGCACGGTACTCGCATATTCACTGGCCGAGCGCGCCGCCTCGTACCGCCCGATCGCGCGCTCGAACAACGCATCGATATCGTCGTCGTACAGATCGCGATGCGCATGACGTGCGCGCATGAGGCTCCACACGCGTGCGCCACCCAACACGCGTGCGCCCATGTACGGATACGGATCGGCATCGTAGTAGCCCGGGAGCGCGGCGCGCGCGCGTACCGGTGCAAGGCGCGACGCGCGCACAAAGCGGCCGCTCCGCAGCATCGCCACTGCCGCACGCATCGCGGGCGCACTGTCGGTGGGGAGCACCGAACGTCCCACCAGCGTATCGATCACGATACCGCTGCTGCCGTCGGCGTGCAGCAGCTCACCGGTGCGCAGCCGCACCGACAGTCCGTGGCCCAGCGCGATACGGACACTTGGCACGAGCGCGTCATCGTGCACGGCCTCTTCAGCCACCAACGTGGCGCGGCCGCTCGCCAGCAGCCCAAGCACCCCGCGCGGCAAGACCGTATTGCCGTTGGCGAGTACCACCACCCGACGCGGCGCCGCATTGATGGGTGACACGAGCGCACCGTCTCGACCGAGCCACGCATCGTCGAAGGTCCACGCACCAGCCTGCGCGCGCGCGCCACCCACACGGCGCACGCGTACACCACTCAGCGTGAAGGGCACCGACGCCAGCCGCTCCACGAGCTGCGTGCGCGCGACGAACGCATCGATACTGTCGGCATTGGCACCTGCCGACGCGGTGCGCAGGTCGAGCACTACGCGCGACGGGACGGCGACGAGCGCCTGTCGTACTCCGACCGCCGCGCTCTCTTCGTAGCGCGTGGCCGATGGAATCTGCAATACGAGAATGCTGTCGCGCGTGCGCTCGACGTTGACTGTCGTCACCGTGAGCGGCGCCCGCGTCTCGTTCGCCTCGTCGCGCTCCACGCGCGACAGCGGATCGTTGAGCGCCGCCAGAAAGCGCGTGTAGGCGAGCTCCATCTGCTCCGCGTTGTCGGCACGGCGCACCAGTGTCACGGCACGAATGAACGCCGAGTCGAGTGGCGCGCCGCGCACCGCAACGGCGGGGTGATGCAACGACGCCAGATGCCACACGTACGACAAGCGCACCAGCCGTGCTATGCCCCCGGAATCGGAGGCGGCCGGCTGCGGCTCGGGATCGTCAGGTGCCGGCGGCAGGGCGATCGTGCGCACCGTGGCATCCACCTCGCGCACGCTGGGCCCCACCGGGGTCGGCACGGGCGCTACGGGAATGCAGGCCCCAAAGAGCGCCACCGCGCACGTGGCGGCCAGCATCGAAGGCCGGAGTCGCGTCATATTAGACGTCATGGCGCTCAAGATAGCGCACGGGCCCCTCATCGAGCTCCTCCCCGTCCTCTCCACGCACCGTTTTGTATGTCGTCCGGCACGAACAGCGCTTCCGCCAGTCCGCACGCGCTCCCCGACACCATCCGTCTGTACTACGATGACGCCCAATTGGCGCGCTTCAGTGCATCGGTCACCGAGATCGCGGGCGAGGGACGGATTGTCTATCTCGATCGTACCGCCTTCTACCCCACGTCTGGCGGACAACCCCACGACCTCGGGACGATCGCCGAGGTGTCGGTGGTAGATGTCGTCGATGAGGATTCACGCATTGCGCATCACCTGGCCGAACCCCTGGGGCTTCCGGCCGGCGCCATGGTCGTGGGCCAGATCGACGTGGCCCGCCGTATCGACCATATGCAGCAGCACACCGGGCAGCATCTGCTGTCGGCATTGCTCGCCGACGAGTATGGCTGGCCCACGGCGAGCGTGCACTTCGGCGACGAAAGCTCCACGGTGGATGTGACCGGAGAGGGACTCACCCCGGAGCTGCTCGCGACCATCGAGCAGCGCGTCAATACGCTCGCGCTCGAGAACCACGCCGTAACGGTCTCGTACGAAGACGCGAGCACCGCCGAGGGGCTGCGCAAGGCGAGCGACCGTGCCGGGACACTGCGCATCGTCACCATCGAGGGGCTCGACCGCAGCGCTTGCGGGGGCACGCATGTGGCACGTACCGCCGAGGTCGGCGCCGTTTTGCTGCGCCGTTTCGAAAAGACGCGCGGCAACACGCGCATCGAGTTCATCTGCGGGCATCGCGCCGTGCAGCGCGCGCGGCTCGATGCCGACCTGCTCACACGGGCGGCGCGTCCGCTCTCGGCGGCGCCACACGATCTGCCGGCCTTGGTAGAACAGCAGCAGTCGCGTCTCGTGGAGCTCGAACGCGAGCGCAAGCGTCTCAATTCCGAGCTCGCCGGCTACGAAGCCCAGGCGCTCTGGCAGTCGGCGCCGATCGACGCGAACGGCGTGCGGCGGGTGCGGCGCGTCATCACGGGCGCCCCCAAAGAGGCCGAGCCGCTGGCGCAGCAGCTCATCGCGCTGGGCGGCTGCGCTGTGCTGGTGAGCAACGACGCCACCGGTGGCGTGCTCTTCGCGACCGCGGCGGATACCGCCCTCGATGCCGGCCAACTGCTCAAGGCCGCACTGCAGAGCGTCGGCGGACGCGGCGGCGGTGCGCCCCGCCTCGCCCAGGGCGCCGTGGCCGACCCTGCCTCCTTACCCTCGCTCGCCCTCACCCTTGGCTTTCCCGGCTGACCCATGACGATTGCCCGTCCCGCCCTCGACGAACACGCGCCGTACGCGCTCACGTACATCAATGCCACCGCCGACGCGCTAGCCGCACTCGGCACCGACGATGTGCTGCACCTGCTCGAGGTCCAGCGCGAGCAGTGGCGCGCCCTCATGGCCGGCGTCCCCGACTCGCAGGGTGCCTTTTCGTACGCCCCCGGAAAGTGGACGCTGGCCGAGTCGCTGGTCCACGTGAGCGACACGGAACGGGTGTTCGCGTATCGCCTGCTGCGCATAGCCCGCGGCGACCGGACGCCGCTGCCGGGGTTCGAGCAGGATGATTGGGTGCCGCAGAGCCGGCCCACCCGGCGCACACTTTCAGACATTTTGACCGAACTGCTCGCCTGCCGCGAAGCGACGTTGGCCCTGGTGCGGTCGCTCGACGACGAAGCCATCGCCCAGCGAGGGATCGCCAGCGGCGTCGAGGTCTCGGCGCGGGCGCTGGTGTGGATGCTGGCGGGGCACATGGGGCACCACATAACGCTGACGCGCGAGCGGTATCTGGGGTGAGGGGCGGTTCAACTGCGGGTGGTTGGTCCGGCGGTTCACCAGCTCCGAATCGAGCCCTCAGGGGGAAGAACGCAAGGGAAAAGGGGGAAGCGCGGCACCGTCCGCCGCGAACGGCAACCGCCACTGCGGTGGCGGTCGATAGTGAGGTCAACCGCCCTTCTCCCTTTCCCCTTGCGTTCTTCCCCCTGAGGGCTCGATCCGTCGGCAGGTAGACCGCCGGACCAAACCACCGCAGTTCAACCGCATTCCAGCCGCCGTTGAGCGCTCAAATCGGCTAGATTTCAGGGCTGTGGCGCGCCGATCGCGCCCGCCCTAGCCGACCCTCCCGGAGCGTTTCGTGTCCGCTGCGTCACCCCTCGCTGGTTCCGCGTCTCCCGAGACTGTGCGTCTCGCGATCGATACCGTTCGTACTCTTGCCATGGATGCGGTGCAGGCCGCCGAGTCGGGACACCCCGGCACGCCCATGGCGCTCGCCCCGCTCGCGTACGCGCTCTATACCAAGCACCTGCGCCACGATCCTTCGGCGCCGGACTGGGCCGACCGTGACCGCTTCGTGCTCTCGGTTGGACATGCGTCCATGCTGCTGTACGGCACGCTGCATCTGGCCGGCTACGACCTCCCGCTCGACGAAATCAAGAATTTCCGTCAGTGGGAGAGCCTCACGCCGGGTCACCCCGAAGTGCACCACACCAAGGGTGTGGAGACGACGACGGGTCCGCTGGGTCAGGGTGTGGCGAACGCCGTGGGCTTTGCGGTGGCCGAAGCGCATCTGGCGGCGACGTTCAATCGCGAAGGACATGCGATCGTCGATCACTACACGTACTTCGTCGCCGGCGACGGCTGCCTCATGGAAGGCATCTCGCACGAAGCGGCGAGCTACGCGGGCCACATGAAGCTCGGCAAGCTCATCGGCTTCTTCGACGACAACGGCATCACCATCGACGGCAGCACCGCGCTCACGTGCAGCGACGACGCCGCCAAGCGCTTTGAAGCGTATGGCTGGCAGGTGCTGCACGTCGACGATGTGAACGATCTCGCGTCCATCGACGCGGCGATCGCGGCGGCCAAGGCCGACACGCAGCGCCCCACGCTGGTCATCACCAAGACGCACATCGGGTTTGGCTCGCCCAACCGGCAGGACACCGCGAAGGCGCACGGCGAACCGCTCGGCAAGGACGAAATCGCGCTCACCAAGCAGGGCTACGGCTGGCCGTCGAGCGAGCCGTTCTTCGTGCCCGATGCGGCGCTGGCGCACTGGCGCGAAGCCACCGCGCAGCGCGCGCAGTCGCACGCTGAGTGGAACAGCACGTGGCAGGCGTACTCGAACGCGCATCCTGAGCTGGCTGCCGAATTCGAGCGCCGCATGAAGGGCGAACTGTCAGCGTCGCTCGACGCGGCGTTCCCCGCGTTCGACGCGAAGAGCGGCAACGTTGCGAGCCGCGCGGCAAGCGGTGTCGTCATCAACGCCATTGCGAACACCGTGCCCGAACTCCTTGGCGGCAGCGCGGACCTCACCGGCAGCAACCTCACCAACGTGAAGGGCGCGAGCGGCTTTGGTGCCGACAATCGCACGGGTCGCAATTTCCACTTTGGTATTCGTGAGCACGCCATGGGCGCGATCATGAATGGCATGGGGTTGCACGGCGGCGTGATTCCGTACGGCGGCACGTTCCTCGTGTTCAGCGATTACATGCGCCCCGCGGTGCGTCTCGCGGCGCTCATGGGTGTGCAGGCCATTTACGTGTTCACGCACGACTCCATCGGCCTTGGCGAAGATGGTCCCACGCACCAGCCCGTCGAGCATCTGGCCGCGTTGCGCTGCATTCCCAACCTGCTGGTGCTGCGTCCCGCCGATGCCGACGAAGTGAGTGAAGCGTGGCGCGTAGCGCTGCATCATCGTGGTGGACCGTCGGCCATCGTGCTCACGCGTCAGAAGCTGTCGTACTACAACGAGGCGGCACGTGCGCGCGACGGCATGAAGCACGGTGCGTACATCGTGGCTGATGCGGCCGGACATGTGCCGAACGTGGTGCTGTTGGCGAGTGGCTCCGAAGTGGAGATCGCGCTGGCCGCCCGTGAGCAGCTGTCGGGTGAAGGCATTCACGCTCGCGTGGTGAGCTGCCCGAGTCTCGAGCTGTTCGCGCAGCAGCCGGTCGAGTACCGCAATCATGTGCTCCCCGCCGGCGTCCCGCGCGTGGCCGTCGAAGCGGCGCACCCCATGTCGTGGTATCGCTGGGTCGGTGACCATGGCGCCATCGTGGGCATCGAAACGTTCGGTGCGAGCGCGCCGGCGCCGGTGTTGTACGAGAAGTTCGACATCACGGCGCAGAACGTGGCCAAGGCTGCCAAGTCGGTGCTGCGGTAAGCCTCCGCACATTGCTACACGAAATACAAAAGCGGGCCCCGGCAGTTGCCGGGGCCCGCTTTTGCCTTCCGAAGTCTCAGTTACCGGAGATTCGTGTTGGCACCGATCTCTTCGAGGCTGATGGGCACGCACGTGCTGCGTCCCTGCAGCGCCGTGTTGCGACCGCTGGCGAGCCAGCGACGCAAATCCCACAAGCGACGGCCTTCGAGCCACAACACCGCGCCACGCTCACGCATGAGGATCGTCCACGCGGCTTCGACCGTGGTCGCGGTCAACGCCGGCAACGACGACACCGCGCGCTCCTGATTGATGAACAGCATGGCGTTCGTCACGTCGTTCGCGCGCAACGCCGCTTCGGCACGGATGAGCAGCATTTCGGTGCCGCGCGCCAGCGCCACCGGATCACCAAGCGCGCTGTACTTCCGCTGACGGAAGAAGCGCGTGGCACCATCCTGCCCCGTCTGGAAACCGCCGGTTGCCGTGCGCACCGTGTCGTACGGCACGCGCGTATCGCGATCGGCCACCCACACCGTGTTGAACACCGTGACTTCGCGACGATTGATCGTCTGATTGGCGAGGTCGAGGTTCTCACGCGCCGTGTTCGTGGAGAAGACCGCGTTGTGGCGGAACGTGGCAGGTACCAGTGCGGCATCAGCCACCGCGGCGTCCCACTTGTTCTGCCACGCCAGCACCTGAGCACGTCCCGAGAGCGCCGCGTTGAGGAGCGCAGTGTTGTTCTGCGCCCGCGCGAGGGTGATGGCCCGCGTGAACAGGCTCTCTGCACGGACGAAGTGCTCCGTGCTGGGCAGCTTCGGCCCACCATCGATGGTGGTCTCACACACGTTTTCGCCAAGGAAACGGTTGGCAAAGCCGGCGTAGAGATAGGCACGAATGGTGAGCGGGTTGGTTTCGAACCCTGTACCCAGCACCGTCCGCATGCGCACCAATCCGTTCTCTGCCACCCAGCGGGCGGTGTGCATACGGGCCCAATCGCCGTTCACATCTTCCGGGCGAATGACGCCAGTAGCGAACTGCCGCTCGGCCGCAAAGTTGCCGGAGTGCACCAACTCGAGCCCGGCGAGCGATCCGCGGGTGAGATAGTTGCCCATGGCATTGGACAGGTCACCGCCCATGCCGTTCACCAGCGCGGGCATCGCCGAGGCGTTGTTCAGGTCGTCGTCGAGCAGCGGTCCCGGATTAGTGACCGCAAAGTCGCAGGCGCCGAGGACAACGCTGGCGGCGACAGCGGCACCGATCGCGCGCCGGGTTTTCGTGAGGAGTGTAGGCATCAGAAGTTCGTCCTCACGCTGAAGAGGAACGTGCGGTAGGGCGGGAAGTTGTAGTAGTCGCGACGCGAAAACGTGCTGGTGGCCTGGTCGGCGACTTCCGGATCGGTACCGGTGTAGTTGGTGCTGCGGAACAGATTGCGACCGGCGAAGGACACGGTCATGCTGCGAGCGCCCGGCGTGAAACGCTTCGGCACGTCGTAGGCGACGGAGATGTTGCGCACCTTGAAGAAGTCGGCGCTCTCCACCCAGTAGCTGTAGTCGCGTTCGGCGGCGTTGATGGAGCAACGCATCCGGTCCTTGGCGTTGATCGTGGCCAGTCCCGACGCATCGCCTGCGGCCGCGGCACGCAAGGCCCGCTGCGCGGCGAAGCACGGCTGCCAGATACCCAACCCGGCGTTCTGGAAACCGTTGGCGTTGAGCAGATGTCCACCGCGCTGGAACTCGCCAACCACTTCGAACGAGAGGTTGTTGAACAGCGACAGCGTCAACGACGGGTTGATGATCTTGTCGGCAAACGTCTGCCCGAGGAACTCACCGTCCACGATGACCGGCGTTTCGAAGGCGTCCGGGTTCTGCACCTTGCGACCGACGTACGCGGGCAGCGGCAGTCCTTCCTGCACATAGCTGCGCGACAAGGCGTCGATCGTCAGGATGCGACCGCCGAGGTCCACCGCTTCACCCTGCATCTTGGTGAACTGCACACGCGCTTCGAGCTTGGCCCAGCTCGTCAGGTCGAGGTTACTCGTGGCCTGCACTTCGAAGCCGGTGTTCTTGATCGACCCGACGTTCTCGGGCTGATTGGCGCTGAAGCCATTCGACGGCGGATACGCGACGTTGATGATGGCGTCGTTGGTCCGCGCGTTGAAGTAGGTGAAGACGAGGCCGAAACGACCGTTGAGCAGACCGGCGTCGAAGCCCACTTCGGTTTCGCGCGTGCGCTCGGGGCCGAGGTTCGGATTGCCCAGCTGTCCGGGCGTGAACGCCGACAGCCCGCCTTCGGCGGCAATCGGGTTCCAGGTGCGGGTCGCGTCGAAAGCGCCCGGTGCCTTGCCCGACTCACCAATGGCGCCACGCAACTTGAACGTTTCGATGAGCTTGGTGGGCCAGAACGATTCTTCGGAGAGCACCCATGAGCCGCTCACCTTGGGATATGTCTGCAGGCCGAAGCTCTGGCCGAAGGCGCTGTTGCCGTCCACGCGCGCGCCGGCGGTGATGAACAGCTTATCGCGCCAGCCGATCATCTGCTGGGCAAAGAGACCGGCGTTGATCACGCGCTGCTGATTGACGTCGGTGATCTGACGCAACGACGCCGACACGAGCGTGGGAATGCCAGGGCCGGCAAAGTTGTCGCCGCGCAACTCGGTGGAGTTGAGACGGCTGTCGAACAGCTGTGCGCCGAACGACGTAGTGCCGACAAAGTTCTTCGTGTACGTCTGCTTCCACGTGGTCGCGTAGTCCACGGTGATGAGCTGACGATTCCACAACGTCTGGAAGTACTGCCCTGTGGGCGTGCGCGGATAGCCGAACGGGTTGATCGTGCGCTGATCGGTGTTGTTGTAGTCGATACCGATCGCGAGACGATTGGTCAGATTCTCGAACGGCGTCCACGTGGCGGTACCGCCTACGATGAAGTGATCGCCGCCGATGGTGTTCGACTTGGAGAACATCGTGTCGTTCACCACGCAGGTCACCGTCGGCGTGCTGCAGCCGCCGCCACGGAAGTTCGATCCGGGCCCGCGCGAGATGTTGAGCAGCACGGCGTCGGCGCTGTTACCGTCGGAGATCATCGCCGTGTTGCGACGCTGCCAGCTGCTGTTGAGCGCGAGCGTGATCGTCTTGGTCGGCGCGAAACCGAGATTGGTACGAAGACCACCCGTGCGGTTGTTGCCCACACGCAGCACGCCTTCTTCATTTTCGAGATTGCCCGAGATGGCGTAGTTGATGCCGCCACTGGCACCACGCACGCCCAGGGAGTAGCGGCCCAGGTAACCGTTCTGCAACCACGAGCCGCTTGCCGGACAGGTGGCGTCTTCGAAGGGCACGCCGGCCGCGTCCACCATGTTGGGGCCACGGCACTGCTTGAGGAACATGCCCGTGGGGTCCGACGCCGGGCCGAACTCGCCCATGCTGTTGATACCACCCGAGGCATCGAGCGTCCACGACGCGGCGCCATCACGGCCACGCTTCGTGAAGATCTGAATGACGCCGCCGGAGGCTTCGGTGCCGTACAGCGTCGTAGCGGCCGGTCCCTTCACGACTTCGATGCGCTCGATATCCGAGGCCGGAATGTCGTTGAGCGGCGACACCGACTGACGCGACGACACGCCCGTGGGCGAGTTGCCGTTGAAGATTCGGATACCGTCGACGTAGATGAGCGGACGGTTGCCCTGCGTGATGGAGTTCACGCCGCGCAAGCGGATCGTACCGCCAGCGCCCGGCGTGCCGCCGTTCTGGAGCACCGTGACGCCCGTCGAGCGTCCCTGCAGAATCTGCTGCGTGTTACCGACGCCGGCCTTTTCGAAGTCCTTGCTGGTGACGGTCGTGACAGCGTTGCCGACTTCCTTTTTGCGCTCTTCACCGGTGGCCGTGACGACCAGGCCGGCGAGTGACACGCTGCTCTTGGCGAGCGCGAAGTTGATGGTCACGGGCGCGGTCGCCGACACGACGACACTGCGCGTCTGCTGCAGATACCCGATGCGGCGAACCGTGATGGTTTGCGAGCCGCTTGGCACACTCGTGATGGTAAAGCGACCATCATCGCCAGTGGCGCGGCCGAGCGTGGTACCGTTGATCGTGACTTGGGCCGCCGTGATGGGCTGGCCGTTTTCCGCGTCGGTGACGCGGCCGGTGACGCTACCGGTGGACTGCGCGTGTAGCGCCGTCGCGCCGCTGGCAAGCAGGACGAACGCCGGCACGACGAGATGCGCGAGCGTCCGCCACGCGCCGGAGCGGCGCATGAGATCTGGAGTCACAGAGGGAGGGGACGGAGGGGGGAAGCATGGTGGCTAGACCACCCATCATGGTATCCCCTACGGGCTTCAGACGGCAGTCGTAAGCGCGTGCTTGACCGCCGCCTTGAGTTGCGCCTCGGTGAACGGCTTGGCCACGAATGGCGCACCAGACCCGTCGGCATCATCGGCGAAGGCATCGGCCTCATAGCCGGACATGTACACCACGGCCAGTTGGGGATCACGGGCGCGGAGATTTCGCGCCAACGTCCGACCATTGTCCCCCGGCATCACGATGTCGGTCAGCAGCAGCTCGACGGGCACCTCCCGTTGCGCGGCATGCATTCGGAGCGCCTCTTCCGAATCCCCTGCCTCCAGCACGCGGAATCCCATTTTCTGTAACAGGCGGACCGCCACCCGACGCACCAGCGTATCGTCGTCCACCACGAGCGCAATCATGTTGCTGAATTCACCCGTGGCGATGGTGAGGCTCGGATCCGGCACGGCGGCGGAGACACCGGTGGCAACGGGAAGGAGTAGCTCGAATCGTGCCCCCTGCCCCGGCGCACTCTCCACGCGAATGTCGCCGTTGGCCTGCAAGACGGCGCCGTGCACGATCGACAGGCCAAGGCCCGTACCACGCTCGATCCCCTTGGTCGTGAAGAACGGTTCGAAGAGTCGCGCCTGCACCGCGGCATCCATACCGGCGCCATTGTCCTGCACCACCAGGCGCACGGCGTCAGCACCACGCAACGCCCCGGGGGCCGATGACACTCGCACCACGATCTCGCCCTTGCCGTCGGGGAGTGCGTCCGACGCATTGACCACCAGATTCACCAGCGCTTGCTCTACGCGGTCAGGATCGGCCAACGCCAATGGCACGTCATTCGCAATCTCGAACGTGATGCGCGCCTGCGGTGCAATCTGTCGCAATAGGTGCCGCTGCATGGCACGAACGCGTGCGGCAAGATCCAACCGTACCGGTCGCGCGCGCTCGCGCCGCGCAAAGGTGAGGAGCTGCTTGGTCAACGCCGATGCACGCGTGGCGGTACTCTCGATTTCACCGAGCTCCTCGTCGCACGTTTCACCGTCGGTCAGCCGCATACGCCCCAACTGTGCGTTGCCCAGAATGCCGGTGAGCATGTTGTTGAAGTCGTGCGCGACGCCACCGGCCAATCGCCCAATGCTATCCAGATGATCGCGTGCCGCCAACTCGGCTTCGAGTCGACGCTGCTCGTTGGCCGCGTCGATAGCGCGTTGCCGTTCGCGCTCGAATAACAGCGCAATGGTGCCCATGGAAACGAGGGCGTGCACCATGGTTTCTGCGTAGACGGTCGGCCCGGTGGTCGGTGCGCCGGCCCGAAGATACGCAAAAATGTTGTACGCTTCGCGGAGGGCAAACACGGCGTAGGCCACCGCCGCGAGTTGGCGTCCGGTCGTGAGATCGTCAGCGGGACGCCGTAACAGCTTCCATGCGAGCACGCCGAAGGTCACGATGTACACTATCGTCGACGACGTCAGCAGCATGATGAGGCGCCACCACTCCGGCACGCCCTCGTAGGTCGTGAGCAAGGCGACAAGCACCAACCACGGCACCACGCGCACCAGCCATCTGCGGAGCGGTGCGACCACGATGCGCACATCGGCCACCTGCATCGTGCCCCAATACAGATATAGCGCGCTGGCGACCGACACACCCATTGCCGTCGCCGTGATCAGGCGACGCACCGGCGCATGCGCAGGAACCTCCGCCGTGGCCAGCGCCGTGCCGAAGACACCAGTAAGGAGCCGAACCCCCCAGAGCGACCACCCCATCGCCAAATCGTGGAGGGCCTGCCCGGGATACGCACGCCGCATGCGCCACATGAGCAGCGCCGTGATCACCACAAGGGTGAGCTCGAGCTTCAGCGTCAAGGACATCGATTGCATGAACTGCATCGGGGTAATGTCACGCCTCCCACGACGCGGCGCTACAATGGGTCGGCGCATCCCCGCGAAAACTGTCCGCGGTGAACGGGCGGCCCGTTACAGACTACGGAAAAAGTCGCCGTCGTTGCCGACGGCGACTTCGTTTTCCGAATCAGTCCAAGCGGGTAGGTCAGCCTGGGCAACGCGGCAACGTTACCGGGCACCGCTCCGGATCGCGCGCCGGCGCACTGCCTTGCCCACCCGGGCCACCAAACGTGTACAACGGCAATTGCAGCGTCTGCAACTCCCGCCCCGGAATGGGGAAGTGAATGGGAGTTCCCTCGGGCAACGTCTGCCAGGCACGCGCGTCCAGGAACGCAATCACGCCGTTCGTGCCGAGTCCCTCGATGCCCTTCTCGTAGCGCAGCGCATCCCAGAGGCTCCCGCAGTCGCCGTTTTCCTTGCGCGGGACGCACCCGGGTTCATT
>CANGXD010000027.1 GCA_947457545.1 Gemmatimonadaceae bacterium | reverse complement strand
GTCGCCGCCGCGCTCATGACTCCTTCGACGCCACGCAGGACATCGGTATAGCGCCCCTCGAGCGTGCCGAGCTTTGCCTGCACATCGAACTCACCGGCCCGCGCCGAGGTGGCCAGTCGGTCGATCTCCTGGACCGCATAACCCACCGCGTTCTGCGCACGATCGCATGCGTCGAGCGAGCGCGCGCACTCTATCGCCATGGTGTCTACGGCCAGCGCAACGACGCCAAGCTCATCACCACTGGTATCCTGCAACGCCTCCGGCGCATACGGCGCGACGGCCACCGGCTCTCCGCGAGCCAGTGACGTCAGAGCGCTGGAGACTGCCCCCATCCCGCGTTCCTGCAGCGCCTGAATGTGCGCCGAGATATTCGTGAGCCGCGTGCCAATGGACGAGGCGATACGCCATGCATACCACAGCCCCGCCACAAAGAAGACCGCGAAGATGCTCCAGATGAACCACATCGCCCGCGTGAACTGCGTCGCGGTGCTTGTCTTGACGTCGCTGCTCATGCTTTGAATGCGGTCGCCAAACGCCTCCATACCGTCTTCGACTTCGGAGAAGCTCACCAGGAACTTCTGGTAGAGTTCGGCCGACTGCACGGGGTTCACGAGGGCGACCTCCTGCACGGCGGCCGCTGCGGCCGCGTATGCCGACACGCTTTTCCGGAGCGCGGGCATCTGCTCGGCAATGGGCGTGTGCGCCAGCAGTGTATCGGCGGCATTCAGTGATGCCATGAAGCGCGCGGCGTGCTCCTGGAGGGCTGTGCGGGAGTCGCGCACCCCCGCACTGTCGCCGCGCTGCGCCGAGAAGAGCGCCTCGAGCACATCCGCGCGCATCGCGTCGTGCATCATGTCGCTGTCCATCTGGTAGCGCTGCGCCGTATTGTTGGCCACCAGCTCAGTGGTAGAAGCGCGCGCCAGACGCAGCGCTGCCTGTCCGGCCACTGCCACCGCGAGAATACCGGCCGCGCCGAGCATTGCAACGGCGCGCAGGCGCGCCCGAACAGACCGTAGAGCAAACATTTCAGGGGGTCACACAGAGTTCACCACGCGATATGCGGCTGCGGCGCCGTCATCAGTGGCGCGCCCCCCGCAGGGGGCACGCCGTATTGCGCTTTCTGAATATCGGATGGGACGAACGGGAGCTTTAGGGGGCGTTCCGTTTCCAGGCATTGTCGGCCGGTACCCGGTCGGGGAAGCGACGCTGCGGGTCGAGGGTGATGGCCTCAATCACCCGTCCGCCGAAGACCAATTCGGCCGTGAAGGTGCGGTTGCCGCCGAACCACACGTCCACCGGGTAGGTCACGCGTGCTGTGGTCGCATCGAGCATCACCGCGTTCTTCATGGGACGAATGGCCGGTCCCTTGTCCGCGAACTTCACGTCGAGCACGATGGGCGCCGGCATCTGTCCGTCCTGCGCGACGACCACTGTCGTCCGGATCCCCTGCGGCTTCACGCTCGCCAACCGGTGGTCCACGCTTTCGGTGGTGAAGAGCCACGCATTCCAGAACCACCCCAGATCACGGCCCAAGGCCTTGTTCATGAAGAACATGTAGTCCCACGGGGAGGGATGCTTGAACATCCACGCGGTCGCCCATTCACGATGCGCCCGCTGCACCGCACTGTCGCCAACGATGCCCCCGAGCGCCGAGAGCATGAGCGGCGTCTTGCTGTACGTGGTAAAACCGTAGTACTGCGGGCCCGCGTAGTTGGCGTTCCACATCATGGGCGGTTCGGCTTCGTTGCCGCTCGTACGTCCGTAGCTTTGGCCGGCCCCGTCGAGCACAGGCGGCTTCCCGGCGGCATCGGCATCGGACAGGATGTTCATGTACTGATTGAATCCTTCGTCCATCCAGCCGTACCACGTTTCGTTGTTGCTCACCACCATGGGCCACCACATGTGTCCCGTTTCATGGTCGGCGGCGCCCACGTTCGAATTGATCACCATGGGGTACTCCATGCCCGCGCTCGGCCCGTCCTGCAGTGTGAGCTGCGGGAACTGGTAGGGGAACCAGAGCTTGGAGTAGAACTCGAGCGCGTGACGCGTGACCTCGCCGGCCTTCGCGAACAGATTGGCGCGGCCCGGCAGGTACAGCATGTGGATGGGCACGACGCCCTCGCCCGGGATGGTCGCGCGCGTGGACTGCCACACGTACTTCTTCGCGGTGGCCCACGCGAAGTCGTTCACCGTGTCGGCGTGGAAGCGCCACACCAGCCGGCCGTTGCTGCTCGTGGCGGTCGCCTGCCCCGGACCGATTTCGTCGGGCCCCACGATCGTGGTGACGTCGTTGGTCCCGGTGACCTTCTCCAGCTGCGCACGCGCCTTGGCGGTGAGTACGTCGGTCGGGTTCTGCAGCAGTCCGGTGCCGCTCACGATCCAACCAGCCGGCACATCGATGTTCACATCGAAGGTGCCGAAGTTGTTGTAGAACTCGGAGGGGCCGAGGTAGAGCTCCGAGTCCCAGCCGCGCAGATCGTCGTACACGGCCACCCGGGGATACCATTGCGTAGGCTGAAACAGGGTATCGGCCCAACGCTGCGTCATGCGGTGCCCGGTGCCCGGACCGCCCGGCAGCTTGTGCGACCAGTCGATTTCGAGCACGGCCTTGGCGCCCGGCGCGATGGGCGTGGAGAGAAAGAGCCGCGCATTGGTGGAACGCCCATTGAGCAGGGTATTCTCGCCGGCGCTGGCGGCGGCGGCGGCCTGCTGCGCGTTCTGGATGGCCCGCGCGCCCTCGGCGGCGATGCCCACCACGGCGGCGTTGGAGGCGATGTTGACGGCCTTGCCACCCACGGTCATTCGGGAGATGACCATCCCGTCGGTCACCTCGGCGGGGACCCACGGCGCCGAGTGCGGCGCATTGCCTAAAAAGTGATTGGGATCGAGACGCAGTCCAATGTTCGACAGCGCGTCGGGGCTGCTGTTGTGGAGGGTGATGCGTGCCTTGCCGGTGAGCCGGGCCGTGGCGGGATCGAGGGCGACGTCGATGGCGTAATCGGTGCGCAGCTGCCAGTAGCGGGCTCCGGGGCGCCCGGTGGAGTCGCGCGTGCCGGCAGCCATCGCCTTGCGGATGGCATTCGTGATGGGAATGTCACGACGGACGGCGCGGGGCGGAACCGCTTGCGCCGACAAGGACGCGGGGAAGGACGCCGAACAGATCGCCACGAGGGCGGCGACAGCAAAAGACGAACGGAACATGGACGCTCGAGGGAAAGGGAGACCCCGAACGCTAGCCCCTCACGGCCGCCGCCAGCAACGCCTGCAGCGTTCGAACGGAAGGCGATCACCGCGATGCTCCGCACTTCGTGAGCTACGGAACTGGCCGGTTGGCCGTACGATTCGTCCCGGCAAGCGGCTGCGAGCAGCACTGCCGTCGGCAACACATACGCCCTTTTTCGCTGCGCCCGGGAGCCTCGTTCATGTCGGTGGAGTGGACCGATCTGCAGGTGTTGTCGCTAGTTGGCGCCACCCTTCAGGGACTCTTGGCGCTTCTGACCGCGCTCGCTCTGGTCGTCGCGCAACGCGCGACCGGCTCGCGAACGGGCGGGTATTGGGTGGCGGCGCAAGTCTCCTTGGCCATCGCGCTCGTAGCCGTCATCGTCGGCACGAGTGCGGTGCGGACCGCGCCGGGCGACGTATCGATTCTGCTCCACATCTGCAACGGTGCGTACGTCACGGGCAAGCTCGCCTTCTACGCATGCATCGCGCTCGGGACGGCAGAGATGCTGGGGCGGGCTTCTACCGACGCTGTGCGCGGGTCAATCCTGGCGGTCGTGTTGGTGATCGGGAGCGCCAGTGGCCTGTATACCGGTACCATTCAGAAGACGTTTCCCGTGCAAGGCGTCCTTGGCATGGTCCTCATGCTGGGTTGCAGCGTTGCGTTGTGGCGCGCCCGCCCGCCATTTCGCACCGCCGCCTCCACACTCCTCGCTTTGACAACGGCCTTCTACGGGCTATTGGCGCTGCCGTACCTGTTGGGATGGCGTTACGCGAATGTGCAGGGCACAACGGATTTCTGGCAACTTGCCATCGCGATTGTAGACCGGGGCAGTCTGCCGGACCTCTTCGCCCAGTTTCTGATGGGGCTCACCACCGTCGCGCTGCTCTTCGAGCAGCAACGCATGCTCACGCAACGGAGCGGTGCGCAGCAGAGTGCCTTGCAACGCGAAATGATGACGGCCGAGCGCCTGGAGACTCTCGGTCGTGTCACGGCCACGGTGGCGCATGAGCTCAACAATCCGTTGTCGGTCGTATTGGGTACCGCCGAACATCTGCTCGCGACACAGGGCTCTGGGCCGGTACGCGACGACCTGCAACTCATGTGGCGGGAGGCGATGCGCTGCCGGCACGTGGCCCGCGAACTCTTGCTCTTTTCGCGCGACCAGCGACCGCCCGTCGGGGCATGTGACGCGAACGCGATCTTGTCGGAGGCGGTAGACAGCGTCCGCCTCCACGCGGCGAGTGGTGGCGTTCTCCTCACGTCGCGTACCGGTGCCGCGTTCACGCTCGAGGCGGAAGAGATCGCGCTGCAGCAGGTGTTGATCAATCTGCTGCGGAACGCCATCGATGCCACACCACGCGGACGCAGCGTTGTGGCGTCTGTGACACGTGTGGGGCCGGAGGCGATCTTCACCATCGACGACGAAGGGCCTGGGCTGTCGAGCGAAGCACGCCGACGATTGGCCGACCCATTTTTCACGACCAAAGCGGCGGGGCAAGGCTCCGGATTGGGACTGACGATCGTGAAGGGCATCATCGCGCGCCACAACGGTCGCCTCGATGTGGAGTCGCAACCGTCAAGCCGCGTCGGCTGCCGCTTCACCGTGCGAATTCCGCTCGTGTCGCCGGTCGCCGCGCCGAGCGACATCGCCGATGGCGTCCCTTCGGCGACCGAGGAGTTTCGTGTCCCTCCGTCATTGATGCCGGCCGTGGCGCTTCCGCAAGAACCGTTGGCGCACCGCGTGCTGGTCATCGACGACGAAGTCGGTATTCGCCGCGTGTTGGCGCGACTGCTCCACCGTCACGGTGTACAGGTGGAGCTGGCGGGCGACGGCATAGAAGCGCGCGACGCCATCGAGTCACGCGGGGAGGGGAGCTGGTCCGCCATTTTCTGCGACGTCCGGATGCCGCGGGAAGACGGTGTGGAATTCACAGCATGGCTCGAGCAGCGTCACCCTGCCCTGCTGGCCCGCCTCGTCCTGCTCACGGGCGACACGGTGAACGACGCCGTCTCCGCGGTGGCGGCGCGCACGGGGTGTCAGCTGATGGCGAAACCGTTCCGGCAGCACGACGTCGACGCGATGCTCGTGAAACTCGCGAGCGCCAACGCGCCCCCGGTGGGTGATTCAGCGCCGTAGGAGCGGACGTCGACGCGCGTCAGGCCGTCGTCGTAGCGGTGCGAAGCGCGTCGACGATACGCGACGCCGTGATACGCTGATGCGACGCGTGCCAGATCACCTGTCCGTTGCGGACCACCAGCGCCTGCGGCGACTCGTGCTGTACGCGCAGCAGCTCCGCGAGTGCGTTTGAGAGCGGGCGCTCATTCTGCACGATGAGCAGCCGGGTTTCTGCCTCGGGGTTTTCGCGCACGAACACGTCGTACTCGCGCTTGACGCTAATCGAAATGGAGCAGGTGGCGCTGTGCTTGAAGATCACGACCGGTGTATCGCGGTCGACGAGTTCACGGGCGTCGCGCATGGCGGGCGAGTTGACCGTGGGCGCCGCGGCCTTCGGTGTCGAGGTGGCCATGGGTGCCGCGGCCACGCCGGCCTGTCGGGCAGACAGTCTCGCGTCGAGCATGGCGGTGTACGTGGAGAGCGCCTGCGCCCCCGACTGCCGGCCAATGAGGGCGCCCTGATCGAAGAGGAGTACGGTGGGAAGCGCCCGTACATCATATTTCGTGACCGTCTCCAGATTGCTGTCGGCATCCAGCGTGAGCACCGTCGCCCGATCGCGATAGCTTTGGGCAAGCTTGCTCATCACGGGCTTGAGGGTCACGCAGGGCTGGCACCAGGACGCCCACACGTCGACCAGCACCGGCACCGGTGACTGCAGGACCTGCGACGTGAATTCGGCGTCGGTGACGGCCGCGGGAAAGACAGAATCGCTCATACCCGGAAGATAATGGACCAGACCACGCGACACGATATGGACGACATGATCCGGACCCTCGAAGCCACCGGCGACTACCGCGTGCTTCGGCGATTCGAGGCGCGCGATCGGTACGCCCCCGCGGCGCCGGGCGTCGATATGCGGCGTGGGCTCATCGTCGATGTCGAAACGACCGGGCTCGATACCACCAATGATCACATCATCGAGCTCGGCTTGGTGGCCTTCGAGTTCGACGGCGCCGGCATCGTCTACGGCGTGGACCGCAAGCGGGAATGGTTCAACGACCCCGGTGTTCCCATTCCCGACCTGGCGACGGAGATCACGGGCATTACCGACGATATGGTTCGTGGCCAGCGCATCGACGACGACGCGGTACTCGCGGAAATTGCCCGCGCCCACCTGATCATCGCGCACAACGCGAGCTTCGACCGTCGCATGCTCGAACGGCGGTACCCCGCGCTCATCCAGAAGCATTGGGGTTGTTCGCTGAACGACGTCCCATGGGCGCGCTTCGGGTCTCGCGGCGCCAAGCTCGACTATCTGCTCTTCCAGCTGTGCGGCGCATTTCACACGGGACACCGCGCGGGCGACGATTGCCTTGCCACGCTGCACGTGCTGGCGACACCGCGCGACGGTGACGTATCGCCACTCACGCTGCTGCTGGAGAACGCCCGCAAGACGACCGCCCGCTTGTCGGCGATCGGCACGCCAATCGAAACCAAAGATGTGCTGAAAGCGCGTGGCTACCGCTGGTTCAACGGCAACACCACGCGCCCCAAGACCTGGTTTCGCGATGTCCCCGAAAGTGAGCTCGAGGCCGAACAGGCGTGGCTGCGCGAACACGCCTACGGCGGGTTGGGCAACCCGCCGTGGCGCGTTGACCGGTATACGGCGAAGGAACGGTATTCGGAGCGGGTGCTCTAACCGCGGGCCACTGCAGTTGGTGTTTGGTCCGGCGACTTACTGGCTACGGCACGAGCCCTCAGGTGAAAGAACGTAAGAGCACAGGACGAAGCACGGGGTGGTCCACCGGGAACCGCAGTTGCGGTTGTGGTGGAAGGCACCGCGCTCTCCCCTATGTCCTTGCGTTCTTTCCCCTGAGGGCTCGTGCCGTAGCCAGTAAACCGCCGGACCAGCCACTGTTATTCGCACCGCCGTGCACAAGCGAGCTACGCTGTTCGTCTGGCCCTCAGTCGTACACTGAACACCATCATCGTCACCATCACCCCGGTCGCGGTGAGATACGCGGTCTGCAGTCCGACGAGTCCGCCACCGGCCGCGTCGGCGAGCGCACTGAGCACGGCCACCACCATGAGATTGCCGATGGCGATGCCGATGTTCACGAGCGCCTGCGCAGCACTGCGCTGCTGCGCGCTCACTTCATCGAGCACGACGGTGCGTAGCGTGCCGCCCACCACGATCCCCACCCCTGCACCGATGAACAGCGTGGCTACCATGAACGCCCAGTAGTGTTGCGCGAGCAGTCCCACGAGGAGGGACCCGATGCCGAGGGTGCCAAAGCCCCAGAGCATAACCGCTCGCGGCCCCAGCGTGTTTTGCAGTCGCCCGAACAGTGCCGACGCCACCGACGAACAGAGCACCAGCGGCAGCAGCATGAGCCCGGCCTTGCTGGCCGGCGTGCCGAAGGCGGCCACGGCCACCGACGAAATGAAGATCACGCTGCCCATGCCGAAACCCGCGCCCGTACATAACACCCACGTGGTGCGCAGCTGATGCGTGCCGAAGAGCGTGAGCGGCACGATGGGCAACGCGGCGCGGCGCTCGACCCATATGAGCGACGGGACGGCGAGAACGGCGGTAACGAGCAGCGCCGGCCACACCGTCACGCCCGTGAGCGTATCGACTGCGCGATTGATCCCCAGCGTGAGGCTGGCCAGCATGATGGCGAGGACCGTGATGCCGGCGTAGTCGAACGGCGGCAACGCGTCGGGCTTGCTGACGCGTGGCAGTGACCGATACCCCATGGCGAACACGATCGCCGCAAAAGGCAGATTGATGAGAAAGATCCAGTGCCAGCTGGCGACGACGAGAATCGCCGACGCGAGGATGGGGCCGAACAGAAACGCCATACCGAAGGTGGCGCCGATGAGCCCGAGAATTTTCCCGCGCTGCTCCGGCGGGAACGTATCCCCAACCACCGAGCTCGCGGTGGGCGTAATCCCGCCGGCACTCAACCCCTGAATGGCGCGCCCCAGCAGTAGCACGCCGAAGGTGCTCGACTGCGCGATGATCAGCGAGCCGATGGCAAAACCGGCAATATCCATGAGGTAAATGGTGCGCCGGCCAAATCGATCACTCAGCGCCGCCATGAGCGCCGTACTCGTCATCGAGCAGAGACTGAACACGATGGTGACGAGTCCGACTTGCCGGTTGTCCACGCCGAACGCTGTTCGCAGTGCCGGGATGGCGGGGGCAATGACGGCCGCGTCGAGCGCCGCCATGAACACCCCGGCAAAGAGCACCGTGAGCAGCCGCTTGCGTGCGGCGGCGTCTTCGGGAGAGAGCGTGGGTTGGGGCGACGGCGACGACGCCGTTGGTGCAGCAATGACGGTCATACCGGCAATGTAGCGCGCCGCGCATGACTCGGCCGCCCATTCCCCGCCGTCTGCTGCCGGGCGATACTTCAGCAGTGCGGCGTGGTGCCGTGTGTCGTCCCGCGTTGACCGGCGCCGCAACTGGCGGCCATGCGGCAGTCCTTTGGGCAGGTGGAGTGATGCAACGAGTTGTCGTGATTGGTGCGGGCGCGGCGGGAACGATGGCGGCGATCTTCGCCGCGCGCGGTGGAGCAGACACGATCCTGATCGAGCGCACCAAGGACGGTGGTCGCAAGATTCTCATCAGCGGCGGCGGACGGTGCAATGTGCTCCCGTCGCGCCTCGATGAATCGCGCTACGTGACCGACTCGTCGCCGAACACGCTGCGCAAGATTCTTCGCGCATGGCCGCTGGCCGAACAGATTGCGTTTTTCGAGCAGGAGGTCGGCATTCCGCTCGAGGAGGAAGTCGAGAGCGCGAAGCTGTTCCCTGCCTCGCACAAGGCGCGCGACGTGCGCGATGGTCTGCTCGACCTGGCGCGTCGGTCCGGTGTGCGCCTGCTGTTCGACACCAAGGTCACCGGCCTCGAGCGCGATGGCGCGCAGTGGCTGGTCGCGCTGGACAATGATGTGCCGCTGCGCGCGGACTCGGTCATCGTGGCCACGGGCGGCCTGTCGGTCCCCAACACCGGCAGCGACGGCGCGGGGCTCAACATGCTGGCGGCGATGGGGCACACCATCCACCCCACATATGCCGCACTCACGCCGGTGTGCGCGGACAACAGCGCATACGGCGAGCTCTCGGGGATCTCGCTCAAGGTATCGCTAACGGCCACCTCCGAGGCTCGGCGAGCCACCGCCAGCGGTGGTTTTCTCTTCACGCACCGCGGCTACAGTGGGCCATCGGTGCTCAACGTGTCGCACGTGGCGGTTCGGGCGCGTCACGAGGCGGCGAGTGCCGCCAGCATCGCGGTACAGTGGACCGCTCACGACGAGGCGGCGTGGACGGCGCTCCTACAGCCGCACGGCTCACGTCAGGTGTCGAGTGTGGTGCGGCACGAGTTGCCCGACCGCCTGGCCGATGTGCTCATGGCGCAGGCCAACGTGGAGCCGACGCGCAAACTGGCCGAACTGACACGCGACGAACGGCGCCGCCTGATCGACACGCTCGTACGCGGACCGCTCCCGTGGAACAGTGACGAAGGCTACAAGAAAGCCGAAGTCATGGGCGGCGGCGTGCGGCTGTCGGACATCGATCCGCGCACGATGGAAAGCCGCCTGCACAAAGGCCTGTACCTGTGCGGCGAAGTGCTCGACGCGTTCGGTCCGATTGGCGGCTACAATTTTTATTGGGCGTGGGTAACCGGGCGGGCGGCGGGACAGGCGACGGCGGTTTAACTGCGGTGGGGTGGTCCGGCGGCTCACGGCGTACGGATTTAGCCCTCAGGAAAAAGAAAGCAAGAGCACAGGTAAGGGCGCGGTTTGGTCCACTGGGCACCGCCGTTGCGGTTGTGGTGGACGGCACCGCGCTTCTCCCTGTGCTCTTGCTTTCTTTCTCCTGAGGGCTAGTGCCGTAGCCAGTAAATCGCCGGACCAACCCCCGTAGTCAACCGCCGTTACTTCGCCAACCGCAGTTCGATCGGCTGCCCCACCGGCGCAATCCGCACCAGTCGCTTGCTCTGCTTGTCCACGTAGTACACGCTCGACGACTCGCCGCCCGTCTGTTCGATCTTCCACGTGTCGAACGTCCCGGCGGGGACCGTGACCGATTCGCTGCCGACGACGGCGAGCTTGATCGGCTCCACCGTGCCCTTGCCGGCGGCGAACACGTTGACCGTGAAGGTCGCCTTGTCGGCCCAGCGGAACAGCGGCAGCGCCGCCGTGATCGCGTCAGCGGCAATCGTGCCCTTGGGCAGTTCCGTGTCGATGGTGAGTGACTTGGGACCCTGCTGCGTCATGGTCTGGGCGCTTCCCTTGGCACGTCCACCCGCGAACGCCACGTCGGTCTTGAGCTGCTGCCCCTGCATCGACATCCCCTGCTGCAACGACGTCGGCGACAGCGCCGCATCGATCTGCAAGGTGCTCTGCTGCGCAATCATGCCGTTCATGATCGACGTGTTCTCCTTGAGCGTCCATCCGGCCGTCGCCTGCTCGACCGAGATCACGGACTGCCCCAGGGCGTTACCCTGCACGAAGACCACGAAGGAATCGCGCGACGCCTTCAGCTGCGACGCATCGAACGATACCGCCATCGTCTTGGGGGTGAGGTCGGACGCCTGCATGACGTCACCGTCGGCGTTCACGATCTTCACCGGCGCAACCTTGGCGAGCTTGTCGTACAGCTTGGACCCGTCACCCACGATCACGACCAGCGCCTGCTGCGGACGAATGACCCGACGGGCCGCGGCCGTTGCCTGCGCGATCGTGACCGCGGCCATTTTCGTGCGATACGTCTGCAGGTAGTTGGCGGGGAGGCCATACAACTTGACGGTGGCCACGCGTTCGGCGAGCGCCTGCGGTGTTTCGATGGTGAGCGGGAACGAGCCCACCATGGCACCACGCTTGAGCTCGAACTCTTCACGCGGAATGGCTTCGACGGTCATGCGGCGCAACTGCGCCAGCATTTCCACCAAGGCCGAATCGGTCACCTCGGTGCGCACTTCGGCATTGGCTTCGAAACGCCCCATGCCACGGGGACGCGTGAGCCGTGCATACGCGCCGTAGGTCCAGCTCTTCTGCTCGCGCAGAATGGTGAAGAGACGTGCGTCGGTCCCGCCGCCCAGAATGGACGTGGCAATGGCGGCCGCAAAACGCGCGGAGTCGGCCGGGCCAATAGCGAGATTGCCCACCAGCACATTCGACTGCACGGAGCCCGGACGATGTATCAGCAGGATCTCGGTTTTGGCGCGCGTCGGCGGTGCCGGGAACGCCACGGGTGCGCCCGTGCCGCCAACCCATCCGCTGAATGCCTTTTCCGCCTCGCGCGTCAGCTGCGCGAGCGTGATGTCACCGGCCACCACCAGCAACGCCCCGCGCGGCCGCACTCGCGTGCGGTGGAACTGCTGCAGGTCCGCCCGGGAGATGGCGCGAATGGTGGCGGCGTTCGAGGTGCCACCGTACGGGTGTGCCCCGTACAGCGCTGCGCGGAAATACTTGTTGGCCAGATAACTGGGATCGGACGCGCTGATCTGCAGCCCCGACAATGCCTGCGTGCGGGCGAGTTCGATTTCCTTGCTGTCGAGCGTCGGCCGGGCGATCACGTCGCCGAGAATCTCGAAGGCCAGCGGCGCCGCATTCGACAACACCGAACCGCTCACCGAGAGGAAGTCGTCGTCGGAGCCAGCGGCGATCCCGCCACCCGCACTTTCGATTTCCTTCGCGATCTGTTCAGCGCTCCGCTTGCCCGCTCCCTTCGTGAGGAGCGACGCCAGCATGGTCGCCGTCCCGGTCTTGTTCGCGGGGTCGTACGCATCACCGGCGGCGACGACCAGCCGGAAGGCGACCGTCGGATTGCGATGACTCTCCACCAGCACGACGCGCACGCCATTGCTGAGCGTCGCCTCCTGGAACGGCGGGAGTGATGCCGGCTTGATAGGCGCGGGGGCGGGCGGCTGCGACGGGTACGACTGTGCCGACGCCGTATACACGGGGAACAGGGCGGCGAGCGCGATCACCCGGGTGCGGAATACATGGGAGCGGCTCACGGGGTCTTGGTCTCCGGCTTGATGAGAACGATGGTGCTGTTATCGGGACGCAGATACTTCGCGGCCACGCGCTTGATGTCCTCGACGGTCACGGCAAGGAACCGATCGATATTGCTCGTCACCGCCTTGGAATCGCCGAGATACATCGTCGCTTCCTGCAACGCTTCGGCGCGGCCCATCGAGGTCTCGAGGCCAGCAATGCGCGAAGCACGGAAGGCATTCTTGGCCTTGGCCAGTTCTTCGGCGTTCACCCCGCCGCTCACGATCGACTGCACCTGCGTGGTGAGCAGCTTCTCGACGGAGTCGGGGCTGACGCCCTGATTGGCGATGCCGAGGGTACCGAACACGTTGGGCCCGCGACGCGGCCCCACGCCGGCCAGCGCCTGTGC
The DNA here is from genome assembly GCA_947457545.1 of Gemmatimonadaceae bacterium. Classification (GTDB taxonomy): domain Bacteria; phylum Gemmatimonadota; class Gemmatimonadetes; order Gemmatimonadales; family Gemmatimonadaceae; genus Gemmatimonas. Next base: position 18,465 of record CANGXD010000027.1, on the reverse strand, counting down.
TGCCACGGCGGCCTTTGCCTCACGCACCACGGCCTGATTCAGACGCGAGCTTTCGCCTGCACCGAGAATCGTGCTGAGCAGTTCCAGCGCGGGCCAATCGGCACTCTTGTACTCGGGAATACGCCACAGGACGAGCACGGCCGGCAGGTTGGCTTTGCCGTCGGTGACGCTCTTGCGCTGCAGTCCCGTGTTGAACGGCTGCTCGCATTGCACGGCCGGCGGTGTCGGACCGGCCGGGATGTCGCCGAAGTACTGCGCAATCAACGCCTTCGCTTCACTCGGCTGGAAGTCACCGGTGACGACGAGCGTCGCGTTGTTGGGACGATAGTACGTCTTGTGAAAGTCGATGACGTCATCGAGCGTCGCCGCATTGAGGTCGTCCATCGAGCCGATCGTTTCGTGCGCGTATGCGAAACACGTCTTGGGGTCGATGACACTCGTGAGCGCGTTCAAAAAGGCACCGGTGTACGGCTGGTTATCGATGCGCAGCCGCCGCTCTTCCTTTACCGTCTCCCGCTGATTCTCGAAGTTCTCCTTCGTGATCTTGAGCGAGCGCATACGATCGGCCTCGAGCCAGAGTCCGAGGTTGAGCCGGTTGGAGGGAAGCGATTCGTAGTAGTTCGTGCGGTCATCGGCGGTGGTGCCGTTCATGCTGCCGCCACCGCGCTCGATGAGCGCCATATGGTCACCCTTCTTCACGTTGTCCGAGCCCTGGAACATCATGTGCTCGAAGAGGTGCGCAAAGCCGGTGCGACCGGGACGCTCGTTCCGCGCCCCCACGTTGTACCACACGTTCACCGTCACGACCTGGGCCGAATGGTCTTCGGCGAGGATGACGCGAAGCCCATTGGGCAACGTGTAGTTCTCATGGGTGATCGGCGCGATGGACTGCGCCTCGAGAGAAGGGAGCCCCAGCGTGAGGGCCATCGTGCACACCAAGGCACGTCTCGCGACGCGCCGCGAGGGTGTCAACATGATCAATGCATCTCCGGGTATGGGTACGGGTGGTACGGACCAGCCTGAAGAATGTTTCACCAACCCTCCCCGAATCGGTATCGGCCGGGTCCGCTAAGACACCATTAATTGCACCATCGGCCGCGACCGTATCGGCACAGGTCATGCACTACGAGGGCGTGGGACAGTTGTCCCGGTCACACTACCTCACGGAGCATATATGAAGTTCTCGCACGGCATTGCCGGTATCGGCTTTACCCTCCTCGCCGTCGCTGCCTGCGGCGATCGCGACAAGACGGAAAACACCATGATGGGCGACAGCATTGCCGCCACGTCGAACAGCGGTGGTACCCTGTCGGGCGACGACGTCGACATCCAGGGAATCGAACTCGGCCGCGCGGTTGGCACCGACGGCACGATCGCCGACAAGATGGAGGAGTTCCGGACCACCGATACTATCGTCGCCGTGGTCGAGACCGGCGAAAACGAAGCAGGCAAGGAACTGACTGCACGCTGGACGTATGGTGACGCCGATCAGTTGATTGAGGAACAGCGCCAGACCATCGCGGTCGGCGAGAAGGTCCGCACGATGTTCCGTCTGACCAAGCCAAGCGCGTGGCCTATCGGCACCTACCACGTCCGCATTCTTCACAACGGCAAGGAAGTCAAGTCGGCCGACTACACGGTGAAATGACCATGGCCCTTCCCAACGGAGCGAACGCCCCGATGGGGGCAACAGCTACACGGTTGACCTCCGAGCAGCTCCAGCATTTGGAGCGTCGCCTGCGCGAGGAGCGCGATCGGCTCATGACGCACGTGCGGGCGTTCGCCGAGGAGCAGAGCGAAAAGAATTCCGAAGAGGCGGGCGACAGCGAACCGAAGGCGCCGCTTCACCCCGCCGACCTTGGTAGCGACGTGCAGCACGAAGCGCTCGAGGCTACGCTGGCGACCCGTCGATCGGAAGAACTAGCCGAGATCGACGCGGCGTTGCAACGACTCGCTACCTCGCCAGACAGCTACGGACGTGATGAAATCACGGGTGACGGCATCCCCTTCGAGCGGCTCGACGTCATCCCGTACGCCCGTTGGGCCGTCGAACCGACCGTTCCACCTCTACGGCAGTAGGAGACGCACAACCTCCATTGGGTATGCATCGGGCTCCGCATTTGGCGGGGCCCGTTGCTACTTTTTGCGCACCCAGCGAAAGCCAACACCCAGCGTGCTCATGGCGACCGCCTCGCCGCGTTGGCTGCCGAGGAAGGTGCGCGTAAAGAAGAAGGTGGGCGTCGAACCGCGCAGTCGCGGGGCGCCGTAATCGAGCCGAAGCGTGGTGCCCAGGCGCGTCCCCTGCTCTTGCACGCTGTAGAGCGTGGAGCCCACCATGACGCGCAGCACGGTGGAGCGAATGTCAAAGGCACCGCCGGCCAGCAGTGCGGCGCGCTCCTCGAAGCGCACGTCCTGGCAACCGGTGACATTGGGGGTCACGAAGCAGGAGTCACCGTTGCCCACGGCAAGCGGTGTCAGCCGCGTCCCGACGATCCAGGCCCGCTTCGCGCTTTTCTTGAGCGGCGCGGTGAAGAGCAGCGAGGCGGACGCCAGCGGCGCTTCGGCGAGCGCCGTCGTGGAGGTCACCGGCCCGACTTCGACGTCGGCAGAGAGCAGCCCGGTCGTGGTATAGAAGCCCATGCCTACACCGGGGCGGCGTTGCGCGGCCGCCTGGAGCAACGGCGTACTGAGCATCGCCAGAGCGGCGAGCGATGGAATGAAGCGGCGCAGTGACACGGGACCCAGGATGAAGGTGATCCCTAAACATATCGCCTGGCGCGGCGAATCTCGCCACGCTCAACCTCGGCAAGCGGCAGGACGCCGCAGCCGATACCGCGCTGGTGCCAGCGGACTCCGTACGCAATACAGACGTGCATCGGGTGCGCGCGCTAGCCAATCCAGATGGGCATCACCGCCGTGATCGGGAGGGGAATTCTCATGCCGGGCGATCAGGATCTTCGGCACTCCCGCGAGGGAAGTGCAACACGGTCGCCTTGCGGCGGGGTGGCCGACCGCTGCGCGGCGCGTTCACCTCGAGGACGCCTTCGCCTACTGGCGCGACGGCGGCACTTTCATCGGGTTCGGCGACCTGCACCGTGACGTGTGCCACCGTCCTTGGGGTATCGAAGATGGGCGGCACGTACAAGTCAATGCCACCCAAGGTATAGGACTGCGTGACAGCGTTGAGCTGCTGCGACTGTCGCGTGAGTTCCCGCGAGAGCTCGGTGACCTGCGCCGCCCGCGCGTCGAACTGCTGACCGTTCTCGTGCATGCGTTCCAGTCCTTCCAGGATCCACTTGGTGCTGTTGGACTGCGCCAGACTCAAGACGCCCGTGACCTTCATTTGCTCCAGGGCCAGCTGCGCCTCGCTTTCGATGCAATCGAACTGTTCGCGAAGGACCTGCCCAACGTCCCCTAACGAGAGCGCCAACGAAACTGATTCCGTGTTGTGGCGGGCCACCTGCGAGACGATGCCGGCCAGTTGCGCCATGGTACGACGCGCCTGCTCCAACTCCTCCCGCATTCTTCGTACGCGCGAGCGGGTTTCCACCACTGAATGCATGAGATCTCTCGCGTCGCCGGACATGCGCCGCGTGTTCGTGCGAAGTTCATCGAGCGTCATGTGCTGATCCGCGGCACAGCGCGAGATAACGAAGGCGCCGGCCGTCAGCTGCGACGAATCAGCAGCAATACGCTCGCTCGATGAACGCACCGACGCGAGATCCGCGTCGACGGATGCGGAGACCGCATTGACCGCAAGCACAAGCTGCTGGAACGCCCCCTGATACACGCCCGTGATGCGCGCGCCGGTATCGCGCTTCGACATGCGTTCGAGCACCATGGCGGCACTCTGGAGCGGAAGCGCGACCGCCTCCATCGTCAGCGTCAGATCCTGCAGCAAATCAGCGTATGTGCCTCGGAATCGCCCCGACGCCTCCCGATGGCTGCGAAGCCCCAACCGGCAGGTCCGGCTCAATCGCCCGGTCTCGGCGACGAACTCCCGCAGCAACTGGCGCAACGCCGCCACGGCAACCGCGTGCACGTCCTTCGCGGAGCGCGGCGTTACGTCCGCCTCGAGATCACCGGCCACCAGGCGCTGCGTTGCGCGAGCGAGCACGCGTTGCGACGCCACCACTTCCCCGAGCGCCGCCGCCAGTACCCCCAGCTCGTCGCCGCGGTTGCTGGGCAGCGCCACGTCGACCTCGCCGCGCGCAAGAGCGCGACCGGCCTCCTCCAGCGCCAAGATGCTTTCGACCATCGGTCGGACGACCGCCCACGCGATCACTACCGAGAGTACGGCCCCCAAAGCCGAAAGCCCGAAAAGCACCTCGGGGCGCGTGGCGGTGCGAGCGGCCGCGAATCCGATACTGAGCAGCATGACGATCGGGGCCCCCACGACTAACAACAGCGCGGAGGCCACGGAACGATGAGGCAGAAGTCTCACGAGGCCGAATGGCAGGAGGAGTCAAAGCGGATCCGGACGATTCCAAACGCCAAAGGCAACATTACAGACGGACTGTTTCCGAATTCTTTCAGCGCCGGGATCAGGCGCGCCTCTCCGGCCAACGCGCTGAAAGATCCGTGAAACACTTGGGACCGATACCCGCCACATGGCGAGCTTCTGCTCCGTAGCGCGGGAGTCGCACGCCATGGTCCCGAGCTCCTCCTCCATCCCGTCTGCTCTTCGAATGAACACCCGCGAGATCGTTCAGCTGCTGCACCGAATTCTCGACATTGCGGCAACGAATGGCCGCGATGCCGGCTTGGCAGAGGAGCTCCACAGCTACCTCGAGATCCGTGATCTCGTGCTGCTGTGCGACGGCGATTCGCTCGTGATCAACGGCGACGATTCCGCCACGGGGCTTTCGTCGACCAGCACCCTGTTGGCGCACCTCGGGACGATGCAGGTCCGTCGGCTGTATGCAGCCCGCGGGATCACGCTGGAATCGGTATCGTGTCTGTTCAGCGCATTGCGCGACGGCAACGCTGACGCGCTCAGGCAACGTTTGGCGAGCGGCACGCTGCAGCACGTTCATGTGGAGTTCACCGATCGGGCAATCAGTGCGGAACGGCGTGCGGAGACGGACCGTGAGGAAGGCGCCGTCGAACCCATCGTCGCCCCCGTTCTGGCTGAAGCCCGTGCCGCAGTCGAGTGGGAGCTTCCCGACGACCCAGACATCAGCGAGCGCGAAGCGGAGAGCCAGCGGGCGGCATTCCGTCAGACATTCGAGCAACTGGCCACCACGAAGCAGCCACAGGAGAAGGCGGCCCTGTTCGGGGAGCTGGTCGGCATGCGCGCCGGCAACGAGGCGCTCATTTCCTTCTTGAACAGCCAGACGCGGTACGTCGTACTGCTCGCGCTGGCGCTCCTCGGCGCCCGCAAAGCCACCGAGGCAGGATCGATCATCAGCCAACTCATCGTCACCGCCGACCCCGTCATCAAGCTTGCCTGCGTCAAGACGCTCAAGCAACTCAACGTGAAGGATCGCTGGGTCGCGTTCAACGTAGGGCTTCAGGATGACGCCCCGGCAGTGCGTCTTGCCTGCCTCGAAGCATTCGACGACGACCCGCAGCGACTTGCGGCGGAAACAGTGCGCTCCATGTTGCTGCGCGAGCGTGACGAAACAATGTTGACCGCGATCTCCGATCGACTGGAGCGATACCGCGGCTCAGAAGTCGTACGAGCGCTGTCGCACGTGACGGTGTTTCACATCAGGGAGCGCGGCACGATCTCGGTTCTGCGCAGTCTCCTGCGCTCGCTTGTGGAACTGCAGCCACAGTCCGCGAAGCGATTGGGGCACTATCTCCGCGGTTCACCGAACCCGCTGCGCTCGGCACTGGGCGCCGAAATCATGATCGATGCCGATGCCCGCCTTGCATCGTTCGGCAAGCTTGGCCGGAGCGACTCCGGACAAGACCTGGTGGGCGACGAATCCACCGACGATCTATCGCTCGACAACGACTCGATTTTCCCTGATGTCGTTCAAGGCGGACAGAGCGACCGGGGTGCGGAGGAGACGGCCGTCGATGCGGCACACGCCAACGCCGTCGCGGCCTGACCAGTGGCGGTCGAGCGTCGTCCCCCTATCGCGTTACAACGTCGTAGAGCGAGGCGACCGATCGAGGGCGTGCCGCACAGCCACCGCCAGTTCGCTTGGTGTGAACGGCCGGCGCAAGTGTACACCGCCGTCACTTTCGTTTTCGAGTCCCATGGCGTCATCCGTTTCGTCGAGCGTCACCAGCAACACGGGCAGCTCGGGGAAGCGCTCGCACAGTCGCCGAAATGGATTCTCGCCGCCAGCGCCGAGTGTCACGATGTCGGCGATCAGCAGATGCGGGACGAGGTCGATCTCCCGATCGAGCAGTGGGCGGACGCTGGCCGCCGTGGTCACCGTGTATCCAAGCTCCGTGAGCAGTCGTGTCATCGTGTCGAGACTGAGCGGATCCTGCTCCAGCAGCAACACGCGCTCTCGTCCCGTGGGCATCCGGTCTGCGACACCCGTGAGGCTGTCGGCGTTGGACGCTTCGCACGGCAGCACCAGGCGTGCGGCGGTCCCAACGCCCTCGGTGGACGACACCAACAATGCGCCTTCCGTCTCGTCGAGGAAGTCGGTCACGATGGACATGCCCACCCCACGATCCCCTTGCCGTGACTTCGTGGAGAAGAACGGCGTGGTGATGCGTTGCAGCATTCGCTCTTCCATGCCCTCGCCAGAGTCGAGCACGCTCACCCGCACGTACGGCGCAGCGTCTGGCAGTCGATCCCACAACACACTGCCCTCTTCGCGCGGCGCGGCCGTCACCTCCATCGTGACGACGATGGCGTACGCGTCGGGGTCTTCTCCGGGCAGCTGCCCCAGGCGTTTCTGCTTGGCCACGAGCGAATCGCGGGCGTTGGCGACGAGGTTGAAGACTGCCTGTTCGAAGTGCACCTGACTGCCGCGCACGATCACCGGCTGGGCCACCGTCTCGATGCGCAGGGTGGCGTTCACCGGCAACATGGGCCGGAAGAGGGGCTCCATTTCGCGCAGCGTATCACCGACGTTGATAACCCCGCCGTTCATGGACGGACGGTAGCGCTTTTTGAGGAGGAGCCGCGACAGGTCGATGGCGCGTCCGGCCGTACGCTTGATGGTCTGAATTTCACGCAGGGCCGCCGGTGACGTATTCGCATGCATCCCTGCGAGTTCAGCGGAACAGAGTACGGAACTGAGCAGATTCCCCAGATCGTGAGCCACGCCCACGGCGAGGAGTCCCTGCATTTCGGCACGCTGCGCATTGCGCGTTTCCCGATGCAGGGGGAGTTCGCCGGTGATATCCCGAATGATCGTCAGCCACTGCGTCGCTTGGCCGTGCTCACTCGACACGGGGGAGGTGGTCGCCTCGATGGCACGCCACTCGCGCTCGTCGTAGCGCAGCCGGAAATTCGTCACGAAGGTGCGCCCCGCCCGCAGGCCGTTGCCAAAGGCCGCAGCGGTGGCCTGCTCCTGCAGGGGGTCGAACGCGCCGGGGTAGCCCAGGAACCAGGGTGCGGCGAGCAGTCGATGGCGCGGCAGGACGAACCGGCGCTCAAAGTCCTCGACGCCGAAGGTGGGTTCACCGTTCGCGTCGAAGCCTGCAATGACGCAATCGGCCAACTGGCCGAGCGCGGTGAGTACCGGAGAAGCGTCCATGGCGTATCGTGAAAGTACTGGCACGCGGCGTCGCGTGCACAATTTGGAAACCGGACGAACTGCTGCTCCAGATGACGCGACCTAGTGTTTCACCGCTGAAAGCTTTATGAAGAGGCGGTTTGCTCCAGTCGGTAGCCTTGGCCGTGGATCGACTTGATGTCGATGGCGGCACCGACGTCGAGGAGGGCTTTGCGGAGCCGCGAGACGTGCACGGAGATGCGGTTGGCGGCGAGATCGGACTCGTCGTACAGACGGGTGAGGATCCATCCCCGGCGTGCCACTTTGGGGTAGCGTTCGATCAGCGCCGCGAAGACGTCGAACTCCCGGGGGCGCAATACCAACGGCGTCCCGTCGACTTCGACAAAGGGACGTTCCCCCAAGCGCACATTCGCAAAGCGCCGCGTCGGCGCCGACTGCAGGCCGCGCCGACGCCGCATGGCGCGCAGCCGCGCCAGTAACTCCACAGGGATGAATGGTTTCATCAGATAATCGTCGGCTCCCTGGTCGAAACCATAGACCATCTCCTGCATGTCCGACATGGCCGTCAGCACGAGCGCGGGGCGCGCCCCAAGCGCCGGAATCAGCGATACGCCGTCCCCATCGGGAAGCTGCCGATCGAGGATGACGATCCCAGGATCGAAGCTGTTCAACACCGCCCGCGCTTCTTTGATGCTGCGGACCGCGAGGACGTTGTAGTGACTCTGCCGGAGCAGCTCACTCAAGGATTCCGCCAGATCCCTGTCATCCTCAACCAGCAAAAGGTTCACCATGCATCTCCACTGCGGTCCACCCTACGGGAACGACGAAGGCGAGGGATAGCACGCACCGTCATGCGCTGACACTAGGACCAAGGGCTTACCGTGACACGTGGTCGCGGTGTGTCGCGGGATCAGCCGCGCAGACCGCCTGCGCTGCCCCCCGAGTGCTGCAACACCTGTGAAATGCGGGGGCCGTACTCTATCTCGGTCACAGCGGGTCCTGGCACATCGGACGCCACGCTGCTGAGGGCGTTCATGATCCTGTTCGCCCACGCCATCTATCCCAACCTGAGAAATCCGTATGTACCGCACTAGTTCATGGCGATTCGCCAGCGTCGCCCTCGCACTCTGTGTCACGGCACCGTTCGCGCACGCGCAAAACCTTGTTGTCAATCCGAGTTTCGAGGCCGACAACTACGCGAACTTCTCTGGGTTCAATGCGTCCGGTGCCGGCGGCACGTTTGTCGGCACCAATGGTTTGGGCTTCAACAAGCCTGGCAGCATCACCGGCTGGACGATTGGAGAGAGCGTGGACATCTACACGGGACTGCCCTTCACGCAAGTGGACGGAAACTCGTATCTGGACATCGTGGGTGGCGGGAACAGCCGCACGGGCGCGTTCTTCATCTCACAGCTGCTCGCGACCACCGCCGGTCAGACCTACTCGCTCAGCTTCAATTATGGGGAGAACGTTTCGCTCAAGAGTGGGAATAGCGTCGACCTTCGCGTGTCCTTGACGTCCAATGCCGGTACTGGCCCGATCGACTTTGCACAGGCCATTTCGTGGACGCTCCCGGCGAACGCCTCCACCGACCCGCGGTGGCGGACGGCTTCGTTTTCGTTCACGGCTACTTCCGCACTGACCGAACTCCGGCTCGGTGACGAATCAGGTATCCCTCTGGGTTCTGTTTCGGAGTCATACACGGTTGGCGGCGCGGTCGTTGACAATTTCTCGGTTGTGAGTGTCGCGGCAGTTCCCGAGCCGCGCAGCCTCACGCTTGTCGCGATGGGCCTTGCCATGCTGGCCGGCCTCGCAGGCGCAAAGCACCGCCGGCGCGTGAGCGACGCGACGTCCGGGGCGACGGCGTTATAAGGACATGTCGTGCGGGCGTACGGGTGATCCGTCGTCCGCACGACACGATGAAGACGATTGGAATGATCGGGTGAGCGAAACTCAGGTCGAACGGCGCCGTATTCATGATCGGCACGATGATGCCAAGTTCCGCGCCGACTCGCCGCGCACCGAAACAGTCGTGGCGCCACCTCCCCGATCTCCCAACCACATGACGCCCACCCCTAAAGACCCTGCGACGCCGCTCGACGCTCGCCGTCGCTTTCTTGCTCGCTTCGGCGCGCTGATCGGCGCCTCAACGCTTGGTACCTCTACGCTCGGCGCATCGTCGACGCGTACCGGAACGTCAGAGGCACCGAGCGCCGCAGGACGCGCCGCGCCAAACAATCCGTTGGTACACGCAGCCGATGCCTGGATGAACGCGCTGCCCAGCGGGCATCGGATGGTCTGGGACGCGTTTACCACGGCCGGGGCTGTAAATGCCGGGCGCTTCTGCAACAACTGGATTGCCAGTAACGGCAGCGGGTACGACCTCAAGCCGACGCAACTCGGTGCCATCATCGTGTTGCGCTCCTTGGCGACCGTGACCGCCTTCACCGACGCCATGTGGGCGAAGTATCCACTGCTCGGCCAGCAGTTGCGCAGCACGGACCCGACGACCAACAAGCCGTACACCATCAACCCGTTCATGCACCCCGAGCGCGGGGACACCCCGGCACAGGGCATCTCATGGGCGCCACTGGTCGCGCAAGGCGTTCACTTTGCGGTCTGCGCCGGGACGACGGCTGGGCTGGTACAGGCGATTGCCGCATCTCAGTCGCTGTCGGCCGATGCGGTCCTCGCCGATCTCGTCGCCAACCAGGTGGGGAATGCCCATCAGATGGCGACAGGCATCGTCGCCCTCGGTCGCGCGCAGGAGAAGGGATTCACCTACGGCGGCGGGGCGTAGCCTCCGCGGTGCTCGGCACTTCGACGTTTGCCATCGAGAGCATGCCCCGTCGTACGTGGACGTGCTGAAACAGGTCTGCAATGTCGGGATGATACCATGCGTTCCAGATGTGCGAACGCGAGAGGTAGTCTCTGACCTGGAAGAGTTCCGATGGAATCGCCGACGATGGCAGACGTGCAGGTGGACGAACCGCGAAAGTTGGGGCGGTGGGTGGTGGTGCTCGACAGTCCGGATGTACCGCCCTCGGTGTTTCACATGCTCGCCCAGGCGCACTTTCGCGTGGTGCTGTGCGGGAGTGATCTCACCCGGCTGACGCAGCGTGCGCGCGAATTGCAGGCCAAGGGGATCGACGATGTCATGCTGGTACCGGTATCGGGCGACCGCTCAATGCGCATGCTCGCGTTACTCGATCTTGGTGCCAGCTATCGGGTGGGACTGTACGTGGTACCGCTGAGCGTGGCGGCGACCCATCCGTTTCAACCGCCCCGGCGCCCAGTCGGTCTCCCAGGTATTCATGCAGCGGAGGGATACAACTGCTTCGCCGCCATCCAGGAACAGCTGTGCGAACGTGGCGGCGGCTGTCTCTGCATTTTGTGGGACGCCGATAGCCCGTCCGGTGCCGCCGCGCGGCACGACGTCGCGGACTCCTTGCGTGCCGCGATGCTCGAATCGGGCCGAATGCGCTCACGTGGCGTGGCCACCGTGCTGGTGATTCCGTCACTGGACGAAAAGATCGACTCGGCCACCACCATCGACAGCAACCCGCACGTGTTGCCGCTCATTCTTGAAAATCCGAACGCACTGGGCACGAATCCCTCCGCTCGGCTTCGGTACACGGAAATTCTCGAGGCGACCATCTCGCGGCAGTTCCACGCAACGGCCGATGTCGTGTCTGTCCACTCCGAACGTACGGCGCACCTGCGCATGGTACTCGCTGATCCTCCACGTCGCTGAGCGCACCAACTGTCATGCACTCATCTACTGTATTGCCGCGCTCCAGCACCACGCCGGGTTCCGTGTTCACGCCGCGTATCGAGGAGCTGCTGCTGCAGCTCATCTACCATCCGAAGGCGAGGGTGCGCTGTATGGGTCTGCTAGTGGGATCCTTCACGAAGCTGCCGCGCGTCATGTGCGCCATTCCCGGGCGCCTGCGCGATCCGCAGGCCTCCGTCCGACGACTGGCGTTGCGTCTGCTGGCCCGCGTGGATGGGTGTGACTGGGAATACGCACTCCCCTTTGGCTTGCAGGACACCAGCAGCGCGGTGCGACGCTTTGCGTGGCGACTGGCGCTCGCTCGTCGAGCACACATCGATGTACCCCTGGTCATGTCGCTGGCGCAGGAGGAATCGGATATGCAGGTGACACGATTGATCGGCGAGTATCTGGTCGCGGCGGGGCAACCGTCGCCATCGGTGCGGCAGGCGCATTGACGAGGGTGAATGCCAGAGCATTCGTAAACGGGGGGGCCGCTCACTGAGCGGCCCCCCCGTTCATTGTGTTGCACTCCTCGTGTTGCCCAGATCAGACAGTCCGGCGCGATCGCGCGATGACGACGAGCATGAGCATGCCGGTGACCAGTAGCTCCGATGACCCGGGCTCCGGAAGCGCAGCGGTTCACGGCTCGTTCATAGGCCGTCCGCATCCAACTTCGCATCGGGGGCGAATACACTACCGCAAGCACTGTTGTCGGTAGCCCGCTATCTGTTTTCCACCTCGGTTTCCCTCCACCAGCCATCGATGTCAACGGTCTACGCAATTCGAGCATGGGGCATCCGCAGCGGCGCCCTCTTGGCGCTTGGCAGTGCGTGCTCACACCAACTGCCAGCGCAGTCGGCCGCCTCGGTCGTCGGCGAGTGGGTATTCGAGATGGTCGGCGACGCGCAGCCGCAGCGCGTGAATCTCACAGCCGCCGGCGATACGATTCGCGGCCGCGTGTACGGACAAGCGCTTGCCGGCACCATGAATGGACGCGTCTTCCGGTTCAGCGTGGGCAGTTACCAGTGGCGCGGCACACTGTCCGGCGACTCGCTGTCGGGATGGATCGTGACCGACACCGATTCCTCCCAGTGGACGGCACAGCGCTACCGCAAACCGGCAACGGCCCGTCGCTACACATTGACGCCTACCACGTATCATCGCGGCGTGAGCAACACGGCGGCGCCGGCGTTGCGCCTGCATGCCGGCGACACCGTGCACACCACCACCGTCGATGCCGGCGGCTGGGGAACCGGTGCCTTTGGCGAGAAGGGCAACAAGCGAACCGATGGAGGGAATCCCCTCACGGGGCCGTTCTACGTGGAGGGCGCGGTGCCGGGTGACGTCCTCGTGGTTCGCCTGCTTCGCGTGCGCCTCAATCGCCCGTGGGCGTTCAGCGGCACGTCGCTGGTGGACAACGCCATTACGCCGTCGTACGCCACTGAACGCAAGCAGACGCCAACAGATAACAAGTGGACGCTCGATACGGCAGCCGGCGTGGCGCGCCTCACCTCGCCGACGGCGGGGCTCTCCGCCTTTACGGTACCGCTCACGCCGTTCCTTGGCGTCGTGGCGGTAGCGCCGGGGGGCAGCTGGACCCCGAGCTCGCGCGACGCGGGCAGCTATGGCGGCAATCTCGAGTACAGCCAATTGCGTGAAGGCACCACGCTCTACTTGCCGGTCTCCACGATGGGCGCGTATCTGTACCTTGGCGACGGGCACGCCGCGCAAGGCGACGGTGAGCTGACGGGCGACGCCATGGAAACCAGCCTCGACGTGACCTTCACCGTAGACGTGAAGCGGTGGGGCTTTGCCAGCATTCCGCGCGCAGAAACCGCCGACCACCTCATGAGCATCGGGACCGGTGGTTCGCTCGATGAAGCCATGCGACAGGCGACGACCGACCTCGCGCGCTGGCTGGAAGCGGACTACACGCTCACCGCCAACGAGGTGGCCATTCTCATGGGCTTCGCGGTGCGCTTTGACATTCCCGATGTCGTACCGCCGAGCTTTGGTGTGTCGGCGCGGCTCCCCAAGGTGGCATTGCAGTCGATCAAGCGACGGCGGTAGCGGCGGCAGTCGTCGCTCGAATGGTGAGCAGATTCGCGAGACATATGGAGTGCCGCCAAGCATGCGCGATGGCGCTACCTCCCCACGACCTCCCCGCGCACCGGGTCGGCGACCGCAACGGCCGATCTCGCCGCGTCGGTGTCGTCCTTGAGTGTCTGCATGTCGATGACGTAGCGGAACCGTACATCTTCGGCCTGCAGGCGCTTGAACGCGTCGTTGATCCCCTTCATTTCGATCAACTCGACCTGCGGGCGGATGTCGTGCGTCGCGCACAAGTCGAGCACTTCCTGCGTGTCGGGGACGCCGCCAATGAGCGAGCCGGCCACACTGATGTGCTGGAAAAGCATGGTGGCCGTGTCGAGCTCGTCGAAGCCCATGAAGTTGCCCACGACCGCGATAGTGCTCTGGCTTGCCATAAGCGGCAGGTAGCTGTTGAGATCGTGCTTGTAGGGAATCGTGTTCACCATGAGGTGGAGCGTTCCCTTGTGCTCGGCCATTGTACGAGCGTCGGCGACATCGACCACCACGTCGGCGCCCAGCGCTTTGATGGCGGCGCTCTTGTCGGGGCTGGTGGTGAACGCCACCACCCGCGCGCCCAGCGCTTTCCCGATTTGCACGGCCATGTGGCCAAGGCCGCCAATTCCTGCTACGCCCAGCACCTGTCCCGCCTTGAGCCCGAAATACTTCATGGGCTGATAGGTCGTGACGCCGGCGCACAAAATGGGGGCGGCGTGCTGGCTATCGATGGCATCCGGGATGTGCAGTGCGAACTCCTCACGGACGGCAATGGCCGTCGAGTAGCCGCCATACGAGTTGGTCCCGTCCGGCGTCTTGGGGCCGTTGTACGTGAACGTGGCGCTCTTGGGGCCGGTACAGTACTGCTCGTAGCCCTGCGTGCAATGCGCGCACTGCCGAAAGCTGTTCACCATGCAACCGATACCGGCACGGTCACCGACCTTGAACCGCTTTACGCCGTCTCCGATCTCCGTGACGACACCGACAATTTCGTGTCCGGGGACGCACGGCCAGATGCTGTTCTTCCAGTCGTTGCGTGCCTGATGCAAGTCGGAGTGACAGACACCGCAATGCGTGATGTCGATGGCGATCTCACCGGCACGGACGGCTTCCCGTGTGAACGTGAGCGGAGAGAGTGTGGCACCGGCAGACTGTGTGCCGTAGGCGAGCACGTGCATGTGGAGCTCCATTGAAGAGGGCGACGCGATGACACGGAACAGCAATCGCAATGCTCCTCGCGTCGACCACATCAGTGGTCGCTGCACACATGGCTTCGCATTCCCGCACGACGGTTGGGGCACACTGTGTGCCATGCCGCATGCTTCACCTCGGAGCTTCGCTATTTCCCCGATTGCAGAAACGGCCGCCAGTGGAACTCCACCGGTATTGCCGCTTATATCAGCTCATCTTTCACCCGGGGAAATGAGATGCGAAAGAGTGGTTGTTCACCGGTGGGCGCAGATTCAGGTGCTCGACAGCCTTGGCATCCCGGTTCCGTATGCGATTCTCGAATCACCAACGGGGCAACGCGTTGTGGCCGACGGAACGGGGATGGCGCACGCGGCGCGAGCGACTGATGGGCCATGGCTCGCTCGGCGCATTGGGTATCGACCAGCCCGGAGTAGTGAAAGCGTAGGGCGCATCGTACTGGCCCGTCTGCCGGCATTGCTTCCCGTCTATCGGGTAGAGTCGATAGTCGCCTGCTCCGCCAATACGGTGGCGGCGCGCACTCCATCGGATGTGGTCGACGGCGTGCGGGCGTTGTTCGCGGAGTATGATGAGCGGCGCGCACTGGCCAGCAGGGAGCGCGAGGGCGTGACCTTTGCGGTGGAGGTCACGCTCGAGGGTGAGGGCGGAGAACGATTCGAGGGCGCGCGGGATACGGTGACGATGCCGATGGCATCACCAACGCGCGCGTACGTGGCCGGTCGCGCAATCGAACGCGTAGATGGGGACTGGGTGCTGCGACGCCCCCATCTTCCCGTATGACTGCTGCTCAGGGGTCCTCGCCGGGCTCATGCTGCACGCCGACGTCGTGCAGCTCGAGGCGTGCGGACACTATCCGTTTGCCGAGCAGCCGGAGCGCTTTCTGAACGCCGTACAGGAGTGGCTCGCGCGTCTTCGGTGCTTCGATTATCGTACGCCTTTTTCTTGGCGAGCACGGCGCATCAGTAGTGGTAGCGTGCCTGAAGAAAGTCGATACGATCGTCCGACACCTTGTACACCAGACGGTGCTCCTGCGTGATGCGACGCGACCAGACGTTGGTGCCGAGTCCCTTGAGCGGCTCCGGCTTTCCGGTCCCTGCGAACGGATCGCGCATCACCTCAGCCATCAGGCTCATGATCTTCTCTGCGATCCGAGGCTGCTCGCGAACCCAGTACCGGAGATCTTCAAGACAGAGCGGATCCACCACCATGGCCCGCCGAGTCGAACGTCCGGCTCCGGCGGTCTGCGGCTTTTTCGCCATGCAGAGTCGTCAGTCGGTAGGCGTCGACTCGAGCGAAACGCGCAGCGCCTCAATCGACGTCGTATCGGTGGTACGCGCTTCCGCTCGCGTGAGCGCCGCCAATAGTCGCGCGGCATTGCGCGGCGACCGGAGTAGGTGCGCGGTCTCCTGGAGGCTTTTGAGTTCGGCCGCCGGGATGAGCGCCAAGTCCTCGTGTCCCCGGCGCTGCAGGATCACCGGCTCCTGCGTGCTCTCAACCTCGTCCCACACCTCGGCGAGGTGCTCACGGAGATGACTGTAGGTCGTGGTGGTCATAAGGATTTTGGCGGTTAATTACTTGTACAGAAATACTGTACATATTTGATCTTCGCGTGTCAACGCTGGAAACCGAGGTGAAACGGCAGTCTCGCCACCGATGGCCGTTGCCGCCCACAACCTCGCCGGCAAGAATAGTTGACGCGCACCAGTGCGAATAGATGTCGCGACCTTGGATCCGAGCCGTAAGAAAACATGTCGTGGCAGAGACGAAAAAAACGCGAGCCTGAGGCCCGCGTTCTCCCGCCTTCAGCTCTTCCACGCCCAGCCGACTCCATTTGTCAAAAACTCGCGTGCGAATCGCTTTACGATTGGTGAGGAATCCTGAAGCAGACAATTGGACACGAGACTGCCTGACCGTTCGTCATCGAGAAGTACTCCGGAGGCCCAAAGCGCAGCTACTCGGCACCCTGCGTCGACGTGATTGAGTGCAATGTCACCGACTGACTCTGCTAGGGATGCCGACCCAAGAAAGGCAGCCGCAGCAATGACCCTCACTTTCAATTCCGGTTGGGCGGTCGACAGGGCCCGAAGAACAGACGGTGCGCTTCGGCAATCGCCGAGCTCCGCCTCAGCATAGCCCGCCATGAGGCGAGCTGTCGCACCGCCCCATTGGTTGGCTAGGTAGAGACGCGCAGACACACCGTCGAAAAGAAACTGGGCGGCATTCCGATGATGAAGCGCGCGCCGGTTCTCGAAGTGAGGATTGCGCACGCGACGAATGCACCGAAAGAAGTGCCGAACGATCTGTTGCGACGTGGTCATCCGAGCTGCAGCCGTCGAGAATGGTCCGATCAGATCGCGAACCGCAAGAGGTTCCATGAGGTAGTCGCTCCCAACGCCCTCCGCCGGCTCGCCCCCACGACGAAACCGCAATCCCGAGGCTAGACGCTCGTTCGCACCTAGCAGGGCCACTACGCACTCATTCGAACGGGCATCTTCCCCGAGTCGGAGAGCCTTCTTTAGTAGAGCTGACGATTCCGACAGAAGTGCATGCGCCCGCTGATCTCGCAGAACGCTCGACTGACATGCGTCGAGTTTGCGTGTACGCGCTGGCACGTTCGCCATCTGGATTTCGGACAGTACAGACTCGTTCGCAAAGCACAGCTTTGCCTGATCAAGCGAAGGTCCACCAGGCCCTTGATCCACCCAATAGTGCGCGATGTCGGCGAGCGCACCAAGACGCACCACATGCTGGCGCCGCCGCAGTTTCCGACCACCCTCGCCGTCATCGAGTCGCTCCTTCGCAAGCTCTGAAAGCACTTGGCGAGCCGTCGACTTTCCTGTGGGTTCCAGCGCAAAATCCAGGCTGATCTCGGTATCGACCTCAGTGTAGGTAAACGACGAACGACCCGACCGTGATACACTGCGCCGGGCGGCTTCCACAACTCGATCAGTATCTAGCGCGAAACGGTCGGTAACAGACGCATCACTCGTCCGACGCCACGCAGCTCGTGCGCCGCTCACTTTGACGATGTAAGCGTCGCGACCAGCACTCGCACGTTGCAACTGGCTTACAACCGCCATGGGATGATTGAGGTTCATCTGCCAGCGCGAAACCGCAACTGGAGTTCCGTTCTCCACGTCGGCAAGTATTGCGGCACGTACCTGAGCAGTCGTGAACGAGCCCTGCGATTCCGCCAGGTGATCGATGATGCTCTGAACATACGCTCGTAACGTGAGCGGACTGCGAGGCATCCATGTGCGCGGATCAGCTGCTAGAAATGCGGGGAGCATAAGACATTGGCCCATAGCGCTTTCGCCAACGATTCGGCCAACTTCTAAAACGCGCTGTTGTCGCTGAAGCTTTTCCAGCGCACTGCGTCGCGCAGCATTGGACATATTCCGAGCGTTCGGCAGTCCCGAGTACAACTCCGCCGGTAAACTGACGAGATCGCCGAGGCGCACGGCTCGCCGGTGATAGCAGCACCCCCGCTCGAGGAGCCGATAAACCTGCTCCTGTTCATTGCGTGACGAGAAATCGCCCGTTCGGATGAACCCGTCGGCGTGATCAAACAGGTCACCCGATTGAGACAGGCTCTCTAGTGGGGTGTAGTTGAAATGTGGATAGCGCGAGAATTGCAGCCGGATGGCGTATGTTTACTCCTGCCATGCATCTCGTGCTTACCCCCGATGACCGTCGCACGCTCGAGCAGCTCCTGCGACAGACGACGCTGAGCCAAGCCATCGC
>CANGXD010000026.1 GCA_947457545.1 Gemmatimonadaceae bacterium | reverse complement strand
CGACGCGCACGCCAGGCCGCGCTACCGACGACGAACGCCAGCAGCGTCGTTCCGACCAGGCGGTCCGCCAGGCCAGCGCGGGTATATCCCACGGCCATATCCTGCGCGACCACGAGCCCGAGGGCGAGCAGCGCCCACACCGCCGTGACGCGCGCCGCATCCCGCCGCCCCTGCCAGAGCGCCGGGAGCGCGAGCACCCCAGCCACGAGCAGCCCGGCGCGCAGGAGTGCCGTGAGCACCTGTCCGTCGGCGATCGCCGGCAGATCGGCGGCCCCGCGAAAGGCACTCCACGTGAGGATCGCGACCACTAATAGCGAGAAGTACGGTCGTCTCATAATCGGTGCTCCATTTGTCGTTCACGGCCTAACGCTGGCTTCTGCAGCGGGCGATCAAATCAAATGCGAGCGCAGCGAGCTACCGAATCGCCCGTCTGCAGCAAGCATCGTTATGCGCGGCATCGCACGACCGGCAGCACCACGACGGGGAGTGAAGTTAGCGGCTGGCGGGCGATTCACCCTTTAGTTGTCGCTGATACTCGTCGTTGTCAAAGTGACCGTCAGACTTCATGAGCAGCCCATTGGCGCCGAAGGTCCACCGCTCGTAACCGATGAGGTTGACCGCTTTCCCGGTACCACCCGGTCCCGTATTGGTCCCGGTCCAGGTCCAGTGGAACACCGTCGCCCCCGACTCCTCGCGTAATGAGTCCATCCGGACGACCATATCGGGGAAGGCGGCCATGTATGAGCGAGCCGTTTCGACGATGGCGGCCCGCCCAGCGGACGCCGATCCGTTCACAATGAGCGACCCCGCCTCATCATAGAACGCACCGAAAGCGACCGGATCCTTTCCGCTCCATGCGGCCGCGTAGCGAGCGGCAAAGCTCGTGTGATCTTCAGACGGCACCGGTGTCTTCTCCTTACTGCAGGCAATGAGGGTCGCGACCAAGACGGCGGCTAGACAACCGGCGAACCGCGTGCTGCGCGTGGCGCTCGCTCCGTTCATATGTCGTCTCTTCTCCGCTGAGTGGGTAACTGCGCCTGCCAGAATCCTGCATAACGCTGACTTCTGCAGCGGGCGATCAAATCAAACGCGAGCGAAGAGATCAACCGAGTCGCCCGTCTGCAGCAAGCATCGTTAGGCTTTGCGCGGGACAGGCGTCATCTGGAGCTCGACTCCTAAGGCGCGGATCAACTTCAGGACGGTGTCGTACCGCGGCTTCGCACCCGGCGCCAGCGCTTTGTAGAGGCTTTCGCGTCCGAGACCCGTGTCCTTCGCCAGCTGTGCCATCCCTCGCGCCTTCGCCACATCCGCGATGGCCTGGAGGAAGAGATCGGGATGTTCGCTGGCGAGCGCCACGTTCAAATACTCAGCGATGACCTCCTCGCTATCGAGGTAGTCCGCCGCATCGAATACCACAGGCTTCTTCATCGCTCGGTCTCCAACTGGGTGCGCAGTGCTTTGGCCTGCTGAATGTCACGACGTTGCGTGGACTTGTCACCGCCGCACAGCAACCAGTACGTCACGCTGCCCTGCCGCCAGTAATACACGCGATAGCCAGGACCTGTATGAATCCGAAGCTCGAACACCGCATCGCCCACGCTCGCATGATCACCGAAGTGGTCGAGCTCGGCGGCACGAAGCCGAGCAAGGATACGCGCCTTCCCGATCGGATCGCGGAGGGCCTTCAACCACGCATCGAACTCCGCGGTCCGAAGAAAAACGCTCATTGCTCAACGTATCCGTTCGGATACGTCAGGTCAAGGACTATCTGCCTTCGCCAGCCTAACACCAACATCGCATGCCGAATGCCCCGCGTCGCCTTTGCTCAAGGGGCGCGCCGAAACGCCACCCGCTTGATGCGCTCGCCGTCGAGCAGCAACGTATCGACACGTCCGTCGGCACCGAGCACGGCTGTGCACTCATAGCCGCCCGCCACGAGCACGTTCGATCGCACAAGCGCTCCAGTGAACGCGCTTCCGTTCAGCGCGCCTGTGACCTTCGTACCCGATACGGTCGAGATCTCGATGGTGGCACCGGTTTCTCCGTTCACGAAGCGTCCGGTCCATGCCGCGGCCGGTATCGGCGGTGGAGCGGGAGGTAATCGGCGTCCGACGTTGGGTTCCTGCGACGGCAGGTAGATGGTGAAGCGTGGCTCGCCCGACGTATCGCGATCGAGTGCCATCTTCAACGCCGCGTTGTTCGCGTAACGGTACACGTTCCCGGTGTCAGCCAAGAGCCGGATATCCGGTGCGCCTGGGATGCGCCGCACCAATCCGCTATCACTGATGGCGAGAGAGATCAGCGCGCCGGTGGCTGCCCGGTAATCGCCAAGCCATGGCGTCACATCCTGGGCGCGACCGACGCTCGTTGGGCGCGACGGATACGGTGTGGTCGCGACGGTATTTCCAAGCAGTGACTCGGCGTAGCGCAGCGCTATTGAGCGCACGCCGAGCGTGCCGTTGTTCGACATGGCCACGACGGAGAAACGTGTGTTGGGAAACCGTACGAATGTGGCGTTAAAGGCCCCGGTGTTGCCGTCGTGAAATGTGTACGGCATTCCAAGGTATGTCCCGAACTCCACGCCATAGCCGTAGTTCGTGAACGGCGCACCGACGATCGGTCTCTGGCTCACGCGCTCGAGTGCGGTCGCTGATCCGCTCGTCGTCGCTCGTTGCAGGCGCACTTCCCAGACCAATTGATCCGGCAGCGTGGTGTACAGTCCGCCGTCGCCATGCACCGCGGCGATCGTCGGGTACTCTTGCCAGCGCTTGCCGCCGCCGTAGGGACGTACGCGACCCGGGAGCAGCTCCGACGCATCGGTCTGGAAGGTCGTCGCCGTCAGGCCCCAGGTGCGGAACCGCTGTGCACTGACGGCGACGAAGCTCGAGTCTGTCACCGCGCGCACGATCTCGGTTAGCAGGATGTAGTTGGAGTTACTGTAGAGGTATTGTGAGCCCGGTGCGAAATTGAGGTCACGCTGCCGCGCCAAGAGCGCCAGCGCTTCGCGATTCCCGACGGGTTCGCGCCACCAGGTGATACCGGAGAGCGACCATAAGTCGTACACGTCGCGCAGTCCGCTCGTATGTGTGAGCAACTGACGGACCGTGACCGCGGCGTCCACGGCGGGCAGGGCAGACGGGAGCAGGCTGCGTACGGTCGCGTCGAGCGAGAGTCGACCATCTTGAACGAGCGAGAGCACGACGGCTGCGCTGAACTGTTTGCCGGTGGACGCAATGTTGAAACGGGAGGCCTCTCCGATCGGTACGCGGCTCGAGAGGTCGGCTTGGCCCACGTAGAGCGTGTGCAGGACTTCCCCGTCTCGGACGATGCCGATCGCGATGCCGGGTGCGTCGGCCGGAATCAATCGGCGCACGGAGTCATCGAGCGTCGCTACGCGCGGCGGTAGGCCCGCCTGCGCCGAGGCCCACGACGGAGCGGTCAACGTGGTGACAAGGACGAGCGCGGCGGCAAGCTTCTTGGAACGCGATCGCACGGCCAGCCAGTCGCCGGATTGTTGGGAGAGGCCGGTCTTCAAGGTGATGAGCATTGCGTCAGTGTCGGCGATGAGAAAGGATGGCGGCTGGTTCGGTCAGAATGACGTAGCCAAACGCTATGACCTCGCAAACTCACTCAGCCGACGCGCCCGTGCGCTTCGGAGGTCGCCAACTTTTGCCCAAAAGGATTAATGGCGTTCTGTGAACCCTCTGAGATGGGCACCGATGTTGTCAGATCATCGCGCTGCTGACGGATGGCGGACGCCGTGCGGCCGGTATACTCGCGGAAGGCCCTGAGATAGCTGGCCTTGGACGAAAAGCCGGCGTCGAGCGCAAGCTGGAGGGTACTGCGACGTTCGGCCGGATCCTGCAATCGTTGGACGACGTCCTCAACACGCAGCCGATTGATGAACCCATGAAACGTCAACCCGGAGCCCTCGCGGATGACGCGGGAGGCCGTGCGGGGTGACGTGTTGAGCTGTAGCGAGAGCTTTGCGAGCGTGAGGGTGGGGTCTCGATGCCAACCGTTCTCTCGGACACGGCTCGTCCACTCGCCGCTGAGCTGCTCATAGTCGTTCGGGGGACGACCGCGACGTTGCGGTTCCGCGCGCACCGGCTCGCCGTCGGCGATAACTGGAAACGTCCGTCCGCCTTGCACGATGCCAATGATCCCGAGGGCGTATACCAGAACCCCGTACAGCACGATCAACGGCGCGCGGCCCGCGTAGTTGAGCGGCGCGATGGTCGCGTGGCGCACCGCGAACGCGAAACCCAGCACCACCACGACGGTGAGCGCGACGAGCACCGCGCGGACGAGGTCGCAGCGGAACTCCTCGCGATTGCCGAGGTTGTCGTCCATCCAGCACTGCCACGTCCGGAACATCCGCCAAGCCGCGATCGTGTACGCCACCAACGACACGAGGACCAGCACGAGCCCTATCGGCTCAATGAAAGGGAGGTGGACGTGCTGGTAGTACTGTCCCTTGGCGGGCTGCGGGATGAGGAACGCGAGCGCCTGATAGCCCAGCTGGACGAACACCGGCGTGAAGTGCAGCGCCAGTCGTCGCGGCGCCTCGCCGCGCGCGAGCACGGTGAGGTAACACCAGAGTAGCGGGCCAAGCGCGAGCGTCGCGTCCACAGGGAGGAACGTGAGCCAGCGCCAGCGATCATAGGCGCCGGTGAATCCAATCGCGTAAGGGACCAGCCGCAGCGCGAGCACCACGACGAGTATCGCGAGCCAACGCAGTGCTGGCGCCGAGCGGGCGGCGCGGGCAAGGATGGCGCCGAGGATGAGCCCGTTGAGCACGAAGGCAGCCAGCAGCACGGGGGACGTGGCGATCGACATTCTGCAACTCTACCGCGCGGGACGCGACGCGATGCGCGTCGCCACCCACGCCGCGCCGACCATGCAGAGCGCCCCCACGGTGAGCCGCGCGGCGAGCATCTGGAGGGAGTAGGCTTTGGTGGGCTCCGCGAGGACATACGCCGGCCACACGCGTCGAACCACGAGCGTGGCCATGAGCGCCAACGCCACGCCAATTATTCCCCCAACAAGGATCCCCAAGAACCTATGCGGCTTGGTTGCCAAAGCGCCTCCATAGTCGCGCGTCGAATCGCCACGGCCTGCATTGAGTGCTTGGTTGCGTTTCACATCCCGGCGTCGCGTCGATTCGCCTTGTGTGGTCTCGAGAGAAGGGAACTCGCCGTCTTGCTGATCCATTCGATCGCCGCGTCAAGCGTGGCACTCATGTTGTTGTGACCCTGATCGGCCAATACGGTGTGAACAAAACGATGCCCGGTTGTCCGGAGTATACTCAGCTCCTGCACCGACAGATCTACCGGAATGCTGCTGTCTCAACCGCCGGGAATCCAGAAGCCCGGGATGGTGATTTGTGCCAAATCTTCGGCGGAGTCTGTGTCTCGGCCCAAGACGTCTGGCCAGACGTAAGCTTCAGTGCGCGATTCGAGGGCCGTCGCGTACTGAGGACGGCGTACGTACAGCGCAACATCCTTGGTATTGCGCATAACGAGTATTAGGCTGCAGGCGATCACTGCAGCCAGCGCGTTATACAGCGGATTTCTGCAGTCTAAACCACAGCGCTTCGCGTCGAGGGTATGGTCGGATGTCATTGCCATAGCCTCGCTTACGGCCCTCAAAAGCAATTCGGCGCCCCGATTTAGGCTGCAGATATTGCAGTCTAAAATTCAGTCGCGCCGAGGATCGCGCAAGCACATAAAGCCATCGAGGCAACCAAAGCGTCCGCCCCGGTTGCCTCGAATGTCTTGGTTGCCTCGGATGCCTTCGTGCGATCGGTTCCCAACACCAGCGACCGCACGAACGCGCCAACGCCTACCGATGCATCAAGTACTCCAACACATCGAAGCGCGTCACGATCCCCTGCACCACGCCGTCCTTGCGCATCAGCACCGCACGGTTCGACTTCGACAACAGCTTCGCTACACTCTCCACCGGCTGGTCGCTGTCCACCGTCGGAAACGGCTGGTCCATCACATCACCCACGCTCTTGTCGAGCGTCTTGGGGTCGGCCAATGACTGCGACGTGAGCTGGCTCTCCGCCACGCTCCCCACACTCATCGCGCCGTCCATCACCGGCACCTGACTCACGTTGTGCAACGCCATGAGACGGATGGCCTGCCGCACCGTCGCCCCCGGCGTCACGCTCACAATCGCCGGCGCACTCGCGTCCTTGTTGCCGAGCACACTCTCGATGCTCGTGTGCGGCGAATCGAGTAGCTGATTCTCCCGCATCCACTCGTCGTTGAACACCTTGCTAAGATACCGCTCGCCGGTGTCGCACAAGAAGGTCACCACCAACGCGTCCGGATCGTCGAGACGACGCGCCACCGTGAGCGCGGCGTGCGCAATCATGCCAGCACTGCCGCCCACGAAAATGCCTTCTTCACGCGTGAGGCGGCGCGCCATCGAGAACGCGTCCTTGTCGCTCACGGAGATGAACTCGTCGACCATCGCCATGTCGAGCGTGGCCGGCACGCAGTCCTGCCCCACCCCTTCCACCTTGTACGGTGCGCCGGTGGGATGGCCTTCGCCCTTCGTGCGCCACAGCTCCGCCAGCACACTCCCCTGCGGGTCGGCGGCGATGATCTTGATCTTGGGGTTCTTGCTCTTGAGATAGCGCGCCACACCCGTGATCGTGCCGCCCGTACCGGCGCCCGCCACAAAGTGCGTAATGCGCCCCTCGGTCTGCTCCCACAGCTCCGGACCCGTCGTGGCCACGTGCGCCGCCGGGTTCGCCGGGTTCTCGAACTGCCCCGCCAGCACCGCCCCCGGCGTCTCACGCACGATGCGCTTGGCCATCTGCACGTAATTCTGCGGGTGATCGTGCGCCACCGCCGTCGGCGTAATGATTACTTCGGCACCGAATGCTTTGAGCAGACGCACCTTCTCCTGGCTCATCTTGTCCGGCATCGTGAAAATGCACTTGTACCCCTTGAGCGCCGCCGCAATCGCGAGCCCGACGCCCGTGTTGCCGCTCGTCGCCTCCACGATCGTCCCGCCAGGCTTGAGCGTCCCCGCCGCCTCGTGCGCTTCGATCATGGGCATCCCGATGCGGTCCTTCACGCTGCCGCCGGGATTGAAGAAATCCGCCTTGCCATACAACGGCGTACGGATACCACGCGCCACGCGCGCCAGACGAATGAGCGGCGTCCACCCGATCGTGTCGAGGACGCTGTCATAGGGGCGGCGGTGCCGCACGTGTTCCTGCTGAGTAAGATCGACCGGGGCCGTCACGTCACTGGGGAGAGAGGTGGGCATCACCACGCCTATGCGTGTTACTGCGAAAGAGAATCACCCGCCGGCACCGTGCCCGGCGGCAAACGGAAGTGCACGGGATACAGCAGCGCTACCGGAATGGGCGTACCACCACGACGCGCGGGACGGAACGACAGCAACCGCGCACCCGCCAACGCCGCCGCGTCGAACTCGCTGTGACCCGACGGCTCCACGATCCGTGTACTGTCGGATACCACACGACCATCGGCATCCACGAACAGCCGCAGCGTCACATTCCCTTGTACCTGCTGCAGATACAACGACACGGGATACCGGAACGGCACCTCCGCGTTGAGCATGCGGGGACGCTCATCGGGCATCGACGACGCCGACGATCCGCCAAACCACCCCGTCCCCTGACGCACCGACCGTGTTCGCTCGGAACAGCCGAGCACGGTGAGGGGAATCAGTAGCAACGGCACCAGCAGCTCCATCCGACCCGCACGCATGCCGGAATGTACACCGCAGACTCACCGCTGACACACCTCGCATAAGCTCGCTCGGCAGCCATCTTTCCTCATCAGCTGCCCTCCCGTTTGTCCCCTTCGCGCCACCCCATGCGATTGCCGTCCTTTGCGCTGCCGCGCCTGTCCCGCACGACCGCCCTCCGCAGTCTCCTGCTCGGCACCGTCGTGCTCGGCGGCTGCAAGTCGTCCGACGCCAGTGCCCCGAGCGCCACGCCGACCGCCATTCGCGCGCAAACCGGGGACCAGCAAACAGCGGCCGCCGGAGCGGCACTCCCCGTATCGCTCAGCGTCCTGGTCACCGACAAGGACAACAAACCGGTCTCCGGCCGCCGCGTAGACTGGGACGTGGGCGCCGGCGCGGGAAGCGTCTCGCCCGCCTCCAGCACCACCGATTCGCGCGGGCTCGCGACCACGACGTGGACCGTCGGCACCAGCGCCGGCCTTGCCCGCGTGAACGCCCAGATCAACGGCCTCAACCCAGTCGCGTTTACCGCCACCGTCCTCCCCGGACCGGCCGCCGCCCTCGTCGCCTCCCCGGATGCGGCCTTTGTAGGCGTCGGGGACACGCTGAGCGTGCGCGCGTCGCTCCGCGATCAGTTCGGCAACGAAATAGTTGGACAGGTGGTCACCTACGCATCGCTCGAGCCGGTCGCGACCGTCAATAGCGGCGGGCTCGTCACGGCCGTGGCGCCCGGCACCGCGCGCATCGTGCTCGGCGCGTCCGGGCGTGCCGACACCGTCCCCGTAACGATCGGCGCCGCCGGTAGCGCCCCCTGCGGTCCCACCGCACCGCGCGTGCTGGCGCTGGGCGAAGTCATCAACCCGGTGGCCGGCAGCAACAACCTCAGCGCCTGCGTCGAAGCCCCGGCCGGCGCCACGACCGCGGAGTACGCGCTCACGCTCATTTCCACCGCCACGTCGTTCGGCAGCACCACGGTTGCCGATGTCGTCGGTATCGGCACCAATCGCCCCCTCACGGCGGCGCTCGTCGCCCCGCTGCCGGCCTCGGTCACGGTTCCCCTTGGCGCTGGTCACACCTTCAGCAACGCCCTCACACCGGCCGAGCGGTTCGAGCAGCAGCTGCGCGCAACCGAAACGCGTGAACTGGCGCCGCTCGTCGACGAGGCGCGCGACTGGCTTCCGGTCACGCGGCAGCGGGCCTCACTCACGGCGGTGACTGTCGGCGAAGAAATCAAACTCAACGCCAACGCCAACTCCGCCTGTTCGAATCCGGAAACACGCACCGGTCGCGTCGCGGCGGTGGGCACGCGTGCACTCATCGTCGCCGACAAGGAAAACCCCACGGGCGGGTACACCGACGCGGAATACGCGAGCATCGCGGCCACGTTCGATACCCTCGTGTTCCCCATGGACACCGCGGCGTTCGGTGCGCCGTCGAACATTTCGCAGTACGGCAAGATCATTCTCTTCTACACGCGCGCCGTGAACGCGCTCACGCCGGCCAACGCCGCGTTCACCATTGGTGGCTTCTTCTTCGCGCGCGACCTGTATCCCAAGACGGCGCGCAACGGGCTCCCCGCCTGCGCCTCGTCCAACGAGCAGGAGATGTTCTACCTGCTCACCCCTGACCCCGACGGCGTGGTGAACAGCAACCGGCGCACCAAGGACGCCGTCACGCGACTCAACCTCGCCACCATCGCGCACGAGCTGCAGCATCTCATCAACGCGTCGCGGCGCATCTATGTGAACAATGCGCCCAATGCCACCGAACAGGTGTGGCTCGACGAAGGGCTGTCGCACATTGCCGAAGAGTTGCTCTACTTCCGCGTGAGCAACTACACGTCACGGCAGAATCTCGTGCTCAGCGATGTGAACGGCGTGCGCGCCGAACAGTTCTCCAACTTCGCTTCGCAGAACTTCTCGCGCTATTACAACTTTCTCATCTCGCCGGAAACGAACTCGCCGTACGCGCCCAACGACTCGCTCGCGACGCGCGGCGCGATCTGGAGCTTCCTGCGCTTCGCGGCCGCGCGGCAAGGCGCCGATGGCGAGGCGACGTTCCTGCGTCAGCTCGTGAACTCCACGGCCACCGGCGTGAACAACCTGCAGCAGGTGCTGTCGGGCGGCGCCTTCGCCGACTATCTGCGCGACTGGACGATTGCCAACATCGCCGACGATTTTTCCGTCGCCACGACGCAGGGGCTGGGCACACGATACATCAACCCCGCGTGGAGCTTCCGCAGCGTGTATCCCGGCCTGCGCATTGGCGGCGGCAACGCACTGGGCGTGTATCCCATCGCGGCACGCTCACTCGTGAGCAACACCCCGCAGCGCATCACCCTCGCCGGCGGCACGAGCAGCTACATCCGCTTCAGCGTCCCACCCGGTCAGCGGGCCCTGCTCACCTTGTCGAGCAACGGCGCACTACCGCCGAGCACCCTGCGCTACGGCATCGTGCGGCTCCGCTGAGCGGACAGCTGAGATCTGAGGCCTGAGGACTGAGATCTGCGAACTCAGAACTGCGAACTCAGTTCTGGATAGGCGCGAGAATCGAGTAACGCAGAAGCGAGACGCCAGGCCCTGCGGTGGCGGTTTCCCCAACCGCGGGTCCTCACTTCTCACCCCTGCGTTACTCGACTCTCGCGCCTATCCGGGCTGACGTCTCGCCGACTGACATCTGCGTCTCAACTCTCCCAGACTCATCCCTCATCTCTCAGCGGGGCTTGAGCTGAATTTCGTATAGCTTTGGCCACAGTTTCCCCGTCACGTGAATCTTGTCCGTGTCGGGGTTGTACGCGATGCCATTGAGCACGTCTTCCTTGCCGGTGCGATCGAGCTGCGGCAGAATGCCCGTCAGATCGATCCATCCCGTCACGTTGCCCGTCGCCGGGTCGATGCGCGCGATCGAATCTTTCTGCCACACGTTGGCCCAGATCTCGCCCTTCACCCACTCCAGCTCGTTGAGCTGCGACACCTGGTTGCCACGGTCGGTTACCGTCACGGCCTTCTGTGCCGCGAACGTCTTGGGGTCGCGATAAATGAGCGTGTTGCTGCCGTTGCTCATGATGAGCGACGTGCCATCGGTGGTGAGGCCCCACCCTTCGCCGTCGTACGCAAACTCACCGGTGCGCTTGAACGTCTTCCAGTCGTACGTGAAGGCTTTGCCGCTCTGCCAGGTGATCTGATACAGCGTCTCGCCCAGAATCACGATCCCCTCACCAAAGTGCGGCTCTTCGAGATCCTGCTGCCGCACCACGCGTCCCGACGCGAGCGTCACCTCGCGAATGTTCGACTTGCCCACCGTACCCGTGCTTTCGAACAGGCGCCCGTCGTGCCAGAGCAGCCCCTGCGTGAAGGCCGCCGTGTCGTGGGGATACTCCGCCACCACATCGAAGGTGTAGCCCGGCGTGCGCGGTCCCGTAGGGGCCGTCGTCGTGCTGTCGGCCGTGGCGACTGCGGGCTCTTCCCCGTCGCTGCACGCGCCAAAGGCACCGGCGGTGCCCACGAGTCCGACCGTGGAGAGCGCGATCATGGCCGCCGAAGCGCGCGTGCGGCGAAGCGAAGCGAGAAGAGACATGGACGTAGGCAACGGGTTACGTGGAGACCCACTCACGCAGCACTGTCAGCAGCGCCACGAGATCCTTCAACTGATGATTCGCATTGAGTCCACTCGGACTCGGCAACGCCCACAACGCACTGCCGGCCAACGTCTCCGGCTGCAACCCCAACTGCGCCTTGGGCCGGCCGAACGCCGAGCGATACGCGCCAATGCCCAGAAACGCCACGACACGCGGCTGATACTGCTGCACGATGCGGGTGAGACGCTGTCCGCCCTCGATGTACTCATCGGGCGAGAGCTCGGACGCCGCGTTGGTCGTGCGCTGCACCATGTTGGTGATGCCGTACCCCAACGCCAACAGTTCGTGCTCTTCCCACGGCTTGAGCAACCGTGGTGTGAAGCCTGCGCCGTGCAACGCCGGCCAAAAGCGATTCCCCGGCCTTCCAAAGTGGTGCCCGATAGCCGCCGTGTACAACCCGGGGTTGATGCCACAAAAGAGCACCGAAAGCCCGGGCGCCAGCAGATCGGGCACGGTTTTGTGTACGGCCGCAGCAAGCTCCGCCTTGGTGGGCTTGGGCGGTATCGTCATCATGACATCGTCATCATAGCATCGTCATCATGACGACGACGCACCCTGCTTGAGCGCCGCGAGCGTGGTGAGCGCTTCGAGCGGTGTCATGCTGTCGGTGTCGAGCGCCGACACCGCCGCCTTGAGACGCGTGGCCGCTTCGTCAGCCGGGGCGCTCGGCGCTTCACCAAAGAATCCGAGCTGATCGCTCTGCAGCTGATGCTTCATGCGCGGACCGCGCCGCTTGGTGCTCACGGGCGCCTGCATGCCGTCGGCGGTGAGGCGTGCTGCCATCTGCTCGCCTTCGCCTTCGAGCAACGCCAGCACTTCCTTGGCGCGCGTAATGACTGCCGGCGGCAGTCCCGCCAATCGCCCCACCTCGATGCCGTACGAACGATCGGCACCGCCCGGAATAAGCTTGTGCAGAAAGAGCACCTGATCGCCCACTTCGCGCACCGCCACGGTGAAGTTCTTCACGCCACCCAGTTCGTTCTCGAGCTGCGTGAGCTCGTGGTAGTGCGTGGCGAACACAGTCTTGCAGCCGATGGCATCGTGCAGATGCTCACTTACGCTCCACGCAATCGAGACGCCGTCGTACGTGCTCGTCCCGCGCCCGATTTCGTCGAGCAGCACCAGCGACCGACGCGTGGCCGTATGCAGAATGGCGCTCGTCTCGCTCATCTCCACCATGAAGGTGGATTGTCCGCGCACGAGATTGTCGCTCGCACCGACACGCGTGAACAGCCGGTCGACAATGGGGAGTCGTGCACGACGTGCCGGCACGTACGTCCCCACCTGCGCGAGCAGCTGAATGAGCCCCACCTGACGCAGAATGGTGCTCTTGCCCGCCATGTTGGGGCCGGTGAGCACGATGAGCTGCGCGTCGTCGGTAAGCAGCAGGTCGTTGGGGATGAACTTTTCGCGCGCCATCATGCGCTCGACCACCGGATGCCGACCGGCCACGATGTCGAGATCGTAGCCGTCGTGCAGTTCGGGGCGCACATACTGCTCGCGTTCGGCCACGTCGGCGAAGCTCGCCAGCACATCGATCGTCGCCACACGACGCGCCACCAGCTGCCAACGCGCAATCGCCGCACCAGCTTCGCGACGCAAGGCCTCGAACAGTTCGCGCTCGCGCGTTTCAATACGATCGGCGGCGCTGAGCACTTTTTCTTCGTACTCCTTGAGCGCCGGCGTCACGTAGCGTTCGGCCCCGGTGAGCGTCTGACGCCGCTGATAGTCGTCGGGCACGAGGTGGCGGTTGGCGTTGGAGATTTCGAGGAAATATCCAAACACCTTGTTGTAGCCCACCTTGAGCGACGAAATGCCGGTGCGCGCGCGCTCCTGCTGCTGAATGGTCGCGATGGCATCCCTGCCGCCATCGCGCAGCGCACGCAGCTCGTCGAGCTCCGCATCCACGCCGGGCGCAATCGTGTCTTCGTCGCCGATCATGAGCGGCGGCCGCGCCACGAGCATATGCGTCAAACGCGCCGCGCAATCAGCGCCGTCGTCCCAGTCGTGCAGCATTGCGCGCAATTCCCCGCCCTGCGCGCCGCCCTGACTGGCGTGCGCCAGTACATCCGACACCGCCTTGGCCACCTGCGGGAGTCGCGCGAGTGAATCACCAAGCGCGCGCACTTCGCGCGGTGTAGCGCGCCCAGCGGCGGCCTTGCTCGCCAGTCGCTCCACATCGCGCACACCATCGAGGGCATCGCGTAACGCCGTACGCCCCACGGCATCGCGCACGAGCACCGTGACCGCATCGAGACGACGCTCGATCGCCTCGCGCTCGAGCAACGGCGCCAGCAACCACGAGCGCAACAACCGCTGCCCCATGGGCGTGGTCGTGCGGTCGAGTACCGACAACAGCGTTCCCGCCACTTCGCCGCCGCGCAGCGACTCCACCAGCTCGAGATTGCGCCGCGTCATTTCGTCGAGCGGCATGATGCCACCGGGACGCTCGACAATGGGCCGCGCCAAATGCGGCAAGCCGCCGGGCTGCAACTCACGCAGGTAGCGCAGCAACGCACCCGCCGCCCCGATCGCCGCACTGTCATCGGTGCCCAGACCGAAGCCTTCGAGACTGCGCACATCGAACTGCCGCGTGAGTTCATCGCCAGCCAGCTGCGCGTCGAACTCCCACCCTTCGCGTTCCGTGACGAGCGCGTTGTCCACCACCTGCACCGCGGCGTCCACTTCCGGCCACGACGCATTGCGCACCAGCAGCAGTTCGCGCGGCGCCAATCGCGCCAACACCGCCGGCGCATCGGCTGCCGTCACCACGAACAAGCGCAGTTCGCCCGTAGACAGGTCGGCCGCAGCCACGCCGATCTGATCACGCGCGCCATCGCGCGCGGTGTCGCGCCCCATGGCCACCGCACACACGTAATTCGCGCGCGCGCCATCGAGCAGATCGTCGGCAAACACCGCACCCGGCGTGATCGTCTCCACCACTTCGCGCTTGACGATCCCCTTGGCGAGCTTCGGGTCTTCCACCTGCTCGCAAATCGCGACGCGGTGCCCCTGCCCCACCAATCGCCGCAGATACTCCGCGGCCGCTTTGACCGGAATACCCGCCAACGGCACTTCGGCAGCGCCGCCGTTGTTGCGCGACGTCAGCGTCAGCCCGATCG
Source organism: Gemmatimonadaceae bacterium (assembly GCA_947457545.1). GTDB lineage: Bacteria > Gemmatimonadota > Gemmatimonadetes > Gemmatimonadales > Gemmatimonadaceae > Gemmatimonas. The sequence goes on along the minus strand of CANGXD010000026.1, from coordinate 17,281 downwards.
CGCGCGAGGCCACTTCCGCGTCCTCGTAGAACATCTCGTAGAAGTCACCCATCCGGAAAAACAGGATCGCGTCCTGATGACGCGCCTTGATCTCCCGGTACTGCTGCATCAACGGGGTGGCACTTCCACTCACTTCGCGATCTCCGCGACGAAGCCAGTCTGTCCCTGCTTCTTCAGCTTGGCGAGCGCGGCACTCGCGGCCGCCCGTGTTTCGTAGTAGCCAGCGCGCACACGAAACGGCTTCTCCTCACCATCGACGCGCGCGTCGATGCCGCGCGACACCATGCGCTTGACCGACGCGTCCGCTTCCGCGCGCGTGTCGTACGCCGCCAACTGCACGCTGAACTTGCCCTTACCCGCGACAGGCGCCGTTGGCTTGCTCGGCACGTCCGCCGCTGCAACCTTCGCCGGGGCCGCCGTCGCGGGCGTGGTTGCCGCCGTGGACACGCGCCCCTTGAGCTCGTCCGACGCCTTCGCAATCAGCGCCTTGTCCACCGTGGCACACTGACGACCGAGTTCTTCGGCCTGCAGGCGAAGCTCCCCTTCCGGAACGCCCGTCGCCGCCGCGTCAACGAGCGTCACGCACGCACGCGGCAGATCACGCTGCGCCACGTAACTCTTGGCAATCCACAACTGGCTGCGCGCCGTACCAGCACCTCCGGGATACTCCCGCACCACGCGCGAAAAATACGTGCGCGCTTCCACCGGGTGTCCACGCAGCATTTCCAGTTCGCCAAGACGCACGAGCGCATCACTACCGCGCGGTGAGAGCGGCACTTCGATGATCAGCCGTTTCCAATCGCGTTCGGCATCACCCACCCGTTCTGCCAGTGCCGCGCGCCAGAAGAGTGCTTCGCCCAGGTCGTTCGCGTTCGCCGCAGCACCTACGAGCGAGTCGAGCACGTTCCGCGCGTCGGAGCCGCTGCCGTTGTCCACGAGCGCGCGCGCACGACTGATGGCGCGGTCCATCGCTGCCGACACGGCGGGAGCAGCCTGTGCTTGCGCATCACCGGCGCCGGCCATACTCACCGCCACCAGCGCCACGCCACCGACGACGCGTCGCATCATGCCGCCTTCCGGGTGCGCGTCGCGCACAATGCCAGTACCAACGACATCAATAATTGCTCCTCGTTCGACACGCGCGTGTCCTTGAGCGCCATGTCCGTTTCCAGTAGCAGCTGCAACGCCCGCTGACAGGCATCGGCACTCCACTGGTCCGTCACTTTCGTCCACGCCGATGCGGCCTCGCCCCACGGACGTCCGGGATACCCACCGGTCTCTTTCAGAAAGGCGAAGAACTCCTGCGGCAACCGGTTGGTGGGAATCCCAGCATCACGGCGCGCGCGACCAAAGCTCAACGCAAACGCCTGCGTGCTCAGCATCATTACCACCTGTACCGCATTCACCTTCGGCTGCGCCAGCACGTGCGCCACCAGGTTCGTCGCGGTAGCGGCATCGTGACGCGCCACGGCATCGAGCAAGTCCGTCACCGTTTCGCCACGGCGCACGCCGACCACCGCCGACACCGCGTCGATATCCACCATGGGGCGCGCAACATTCGCCGCATCGTGCGCGCCCAGCACATAGCTCGCACACTTGTCGATCTCGGCGGCGAGCATGTGCAGATCGTTCCCCACCGCCTGCTGCAGCAGCTGCGCCGCGTCCTCCGCGATATCCACCTGCAGCACCGTGCTCGCGTGGTGCGCAATCCACTTGCGAATACGCTCGGGCGTCAGCGGCGCGAAGTCGAGCGACACCGATGCGTTGCACAGCGCCGTGTCGGGCTTGGTGCCCGTAGGGCTGTGCAGCAGCAGCAACGTGTCCGACGCCGGATTCTTGAGATAGCGGTCGAGCTGCGTGCGTGCCGCCTTCTTGAGCGTCGTAACGTCGCGCAGCACCACCGCGCGGCGTTCGGCGAGCATCGGCGGGGTTGTGAGCAAACTCGCGAGCGCTTCGGCGTCGAGGTCGGCCGCGCGCCGCTGCTCGAGATTGAAGTCGCGTGTCCCCTCGTCGATGGCCGCGGCGAGCAGGTCGCGCAGCGCGGCGTCCTTCAGGAAGTCGTCGTCCCCGTGCAGGTAATACACCGGCGCGAACTGCTGCGATTGAATCGCAGCGGTGACAACGCGGAGCGGGGAGGCTTCCTTGGCGGGAGCCGCAGTGGACTTCGGGGGCATCCCCAAAAATGGGTACTCCGGGAATACAGGGGAATGGCGTCGGCGACACCCGTTCCCCGCTCGTCGTTCAGCGCAATTCGGCGAAGCGGTATTCGGCGTTCACAAAACCCACGGGCGCATCTTCGACCACCATGGCTGCCGACCACACGGGATTCCCCGTCGACATGGCCTGCATGAGCATGGGGGTGAGGTAGGGCGCCGATGACACCGCCGCCGGCTGCGACGCGATAACCGGCTGCATGGCGAGGGTGGGAACGGCTTCGTTGTGGAACGCACGGAACGCGATCACACCCAGAACCGCGCTGGCCGCCACGGCGACGAGCGCGCGGGCAGGGCGGGGCGACAGAGAGCGCGCCATGGGAACCATACGCTCGGAGAAATCGTCCGCCATCGCGATATGTGGGCGGACTCCCGACGCCGTCATCGCCGCGCGTTCTTCGCGACATTCGGCCAGCCGAGCCCGCAGGCGCGACTGAAACTCGGCGCTCGGCTCGATGACGTTCATGCTGCGCGCCACCATGAGCGAGCGGCGCACCAGCGTGTCGTGAGCGGCGCAACAATCACAGGTGAAGACGTGATGCTGCGCCTGCGCCATCAGATCACCCGGAAGCGTGTCGTCGAGATACGCGAGGTGGTGTTTGCGAAAATGCTTGCAGTCCATCGGGTTTCGGAGTCCTGCGGAAGAGGAGCGTGCAGGGCAGGATACCCGTCCCCATTCCAGCGGTTCCGAGCGTTCTCCCTACACGCCCCCCCAATAAACAGCGCGGGACGGCCCCGTAAAGGGTCGTCCCGCGCTCGCTACACCCACCTTTTCCGCTCAACCTATCGTTCGTTAGCGAACGAGTGGCGCAATAATGTCGGCAAACGCCGTCCGCGCCCGGTTGAGTCGCGACTTTACGGTGCCAAGATTGACGCCCGTAATCTCCGCAATCTCTTCGTACGACTTGCCTTCCAGCTCCCGCAACACGAACACCTCGCGGTGGTGTGCCGGTAGTTGGCCTACGGACTGTTCCACCATCTCCCGCAGGTGACGCTTGCGGAACAGGTCGTCCGGGCGGCTGTTCAGGTCCTCGAACTGGAGCGGACGCTCCTCGTCTTCGAACTTCGCCTTGATCGTCTGGAAGAGCACCAGCGGGTTCCGCGAGCGGTTACGCAGCTCGTTCTTGGCCAGATTCGACGCGATCGTGTAGATCCAGGTCGAAAACTTCTTCGACCGGTCGAAGCGCCCAATGTGGCGGTACACGCGGATGAACACTTCCTGCACCAGATCTTCGGCGCGGTCGCGATCACCAATGGTGCGGTACACGAAGTTGAGAAGCCGGCCCTGATACCGGTCGACAAGCTCCTCGAACGCCCGCTCCTCTCCGCCGAGGAACGCCGACACCACGTCTCCATCCTCGAGCGACCGCAGGTGCTCCCGCACCGGCACCGCAGAGGTGGCGTGGGATGTCAGTTTCGTACGAGCCAGTTCGGCCATGGGTCGAGCCCTCCTTCCTGGTGACGCGAGTCTGGGACTCGCGGTGCGACAACCAGATCGCCGGACGACCCGGTAGACCATGTTGCCGCACACTTAGGGGTATTGCACGGGGCATGCCGGAGGGAACCAAATGGAACCTCTCTGGCCAACATCTTACAGAACAAGCACTTAGCCGTCTGTGCCCCGCATCACCCTGTCACGTGTCGCCGTTTGAACGTCCTTTTTCCGAGCATGCTTGTCCGGAATAGTGGACACCGGCTGACACAAAGGCGCTCACTTCATGCGAAATGCTGCCGTGTAGAGCAGGGCTAACGCCGTTTTGGCGTCCTGAATGGCCCCGTCCTTGATCATGGCGAGTGCCACCGAAAGCCGAGTGGGCACCAATTCCATGAATTCGTCCGCTTCCCGCTGCGCCTCGCCGGCAACCAGACCACTCGCCACGAACAGGTGAATGGTCTCGTCGGTAAAGCCCGGCGTCGTGAACATGGTGAACAGCTGTTCGACACGCGCAGCGGTATATCCGGTTTCCTCGTGCAATTCACGCCGCGCGCATTCCGCTGGCGTTTCCCCCGGGTCCAATCGACCCGCCGGGATTTCGTACAAATACCCCTCGGCCGCATAGCGGTACTGCCTGATGAGCAGCACCTCGGGGTCGTCCTGCAGGTCACCCAACAGCGGCACCACCGCGCTCGCCCCGGGATGCCGGATCATCTCCAGCTTCCCGATCGAGCCATCCGGGAAGCGCACCTCGTCGAGATCCACGGAAATGATACGTCCGTGGTAGACGCGCTCCCCTCCCACCTTGCCTGTGTTGCTCACGTGCGTGTCTTCGAGGCCTTCTTTGAGGTTTTCTTCGTCGCCTTCTTGGCCGCCTTCTTCACCACCTTCTTGGCGGCCGACTTCCGCACCGGCTTCCGGGGCCGCTTCACATCGTTCCCCGCGAGCCACTCGCGGATGGTCGGACGGAGGTACACCGGAATGCGCAGAATTGTCCCGCGGCACTTCTTCGATCCGCACCGGCAGGCGTAGTAGCGCACATCGTCCGGCTCGTACTCGTCCTGCCATTCGAACCGGTAATCGTACGCCAGCTCGGTTTCCGGCTTGATCGGCTTGATGGCCTTGATGTAAATGTGGCCATCCTCGATTTCCGTTTCGCAGTTCGGCTCGCACGAGTGATTGATGAATCGTGCGTCGTTGCCACCGAAGCGCGCGTCCAGCACCGTGTCGTCGTCGAGCACGAAGAGAAACGTGTGGTGACGTCCTTCGCTGTCGTCGTAGCGACGGTCTGCTTCTTCGTGGGTGATGCGCTGTCCCCAGTATTCATCCACGATCTGCCCGGTGCGGATGGGCTTCACGGCAAAGGCCCCACGCCCCTGGATCTTCGAGCGGCGTACCTCGTACAGCGTCGACTTGGGCGGCTTCACCAGCGCCGGCTTTTTGGGGGCCTTCTTCGCAACGGGCTTCGTCGTGGATTTCTTGGCAGGCGTCACGTCGGGGCGGTGGACAGGGAGAGGGGAGAAGCAACAAAGGAGAGCGAACGGTACCACGGCGCGCGGTCAGACCGCGTCGGCGTGATCCTCGTCGAGGGGATCATACACCGTAATGGGCCCAAGCCCCAGTGCATCGACCGATTCGCGGATCGCCTCGGCATCGCCTACCACCACCACCTGCAACCGCGCGGGATCGAGATGCGTGCGCGCCACCCGCAAGACATCCTCGGCGGTGACGGCCGCAATGCGCTCTCTGTACGTGTCGAAGTAGTTGCTGGGGAGGCGGAAGATCTCCACGTTCGCCAATCCACCGGCTACCTCAGCCGTCGTCTCGAAGCGAATGGGGAAGACGCCCACGAGATACGACACCGCGAGCGACAGCTCGGCGTCGGATACCGGTGTTTCACGAATGCGCGTGAACTCGTGCACGATTTCGTGCAGCGCCTTGGCAGTCACGGCGGTTTCGACCGCGGTGCTCACTTCGAATGGGCTCGCTGCGCGACGCCAGTCGAACGCGGAGTGCGCGCCGTACGTGTAGGCGTGCTCTTCGCGCAGATTGAGGTTGAGTCGCGACGAGAAGAGTCCGCCCAGAATCGCGTTCATCACCACGACCGGGAAGTAGTCGGGGTGAAAGCGCGGAATGGCCACGTGCCCCACACGCACTTCCGACTGCGGCGCATCGGCCTTGTGCACGAGATGCACACGCGGCTCGAGATGACGCTGTGCGGCCGGCGGCTCGGTCACCGGCGGCGCTTTGCCGGCCCAGTCGCCAAAGTGCGCGCTTGCAATGCGCACCGCCTGATCCACATCGATATCGCCCACGAGCATCAGCGCCGTGGAGTCGGGCCGATAGTACGTCTCGTGATGCGACACGACGACATCGCGCGACAACCGCTCGATGCTGCGTTCATCGCCGCCGGCGAGACGCGCGAAGCGCGACGTCGGCTCGTAGAGCAGGCGCGAAAAGAAGACGTCGGACAACCCGCGCGGCTCCGCACGCAATTGCGCGAGATCGGCGCGACGTTCGGCGCGCAAGCGCTCGAGTTCGTGCTCGGGGAAGGCGGGAAAGCGCAGCACTTCGGCCAGCACCGCCATCGCATCTTCCACCCGCGACGACAACGCGGTGAGCTGCACGATGGCCGAATCCCAATCGGCGCCAGTGTCGAGCGTGGTGCCGAGCATTTCGAGACGCGTGCTGAGCTCGAGCGCGTTCATGGAACGCGTGCCTTCACTCAAGCCACGCGTTACCAGCTGCGCCAACCCTTCGAAGTCACGCGGATCACGCGTCGCACCCGCTTCGACCACCGCGAGCGTGGTGACGACGGGATAGGCCGGCACACGCGCCACCATGATGCGCAGACCGTTGGACAGAATGCGCGTTTCGAAGTGCGGGAAGCGATACGGGCGCGGCTCACCGGCGCCCGGGCGCGGCATCGCCGGCGGTGTTTCGAGCGTCGTGCTCATGCCATCGCCTCCGCCAGTTCCGTCGATGCTTCGGCGGGCGGCTCCTCGGCGGGCACGAACACCAGCAACACGCGATTGTCGGCGCCAAGCCGTTCGCGCGCCAGGCGTGACACATCGGCGGCGGTCGTGGCCTGATAGCGGGCCACCTGCGTGTTGATCAACGTCGGGTCACCAAAATAGGTCGCAAAGCGTGACAGCTGGTCGGCGCGTTCGGCCGCCGACTGCATGCTCATCACGAAACTCGTTTCAATGAGCGCGCGGGCACGCGTCACTTCGTCTTCGGTCACGCCGTTAGCCGAGATATCGTCGAGCTCCGCGAGCACGGCGGCTTCGAGCTGCTCCACGCTCACACCCGGGTGCGCCGTGGCGTCGACCACGAGCAGGTCGCTCCCCTTGGCCAGGTCGTACGTGAACGCGCTCGCCTGCGACGCGATACGCTGACGGCGCACCAGCGACTGCTCGAGACGGCATCCCGTGCGCAACCCAAGCACCGCGGCGGCCAGACTGGCGGCGTAGTAGCCGTCACTTCCAAACACCGGGGTGCGGCAGCTCACAAAGACCCGCGGGAGCGCGACGGCGTCGGGTACCACTTCCCGTCGCGTGTTTCCAGTGGTGGGAGGCACTGTCATGTCGCGCAGCGGCGGACGATCGCTGCCGCGCGGAATGCCGCCGTAGTACTCCTCGATGAGGCGCACCGCCTCCGTTCGGTCAAAATCACCGGCCACCGTGAGCACGGCGTTGTCCGGTGTGTAGTACGTGCGGAAAAAGTCGGCCACATCTTCCAGCGACGCGTCGGTCAGATGCTCCATCGATCCAATCAGCGAGTGATTGAACGGATGCTCCTCCGGAAACGCGAGGGCCGGGAGACGTTCCCACCACGTGCCGTACGGCTGGTTGTCCACCGACCAGCGACGTTCGTTCTTCACGACATCGCGTTGCGTGTCCAGCTTGTGTTGCGTCATCGCCGGGAGCATGCGTCCCATGCGATCCGCTTCGAGCCAGAGCGCCAGCGCCAGCTGATGTGACGGCAGCGTCTCGTAGTAGTTGGTCCGGTCGAGCCACGTGGACCCGTTCAGCGTGCCCCCGGCCCGTTGCACCAGTTCGAAGTGCTCGTTGGCTTCAACGTTGGCCGACCCCTGAAAGAGCATATGCTCGAACAGGTGGGCAAAACCGGTACGATCGAGTCGCTCGTTCGCCGAGCCGACGTGGTACCATAAATTCACCGCAACGATGGGAGCCGTGTGGTCCTCAGAGAACACCACGTGCAAGCCATTCGGGAGGTGGTAGCTCTCGACGGGGATGTGCATCAGTCAATATTCAGGTGTGTACCAGAAACCCGAAACCCCGGGCGGCCGCATTCGCCGCTTCTCCGCGTGTTCTCTTTGTCACGACGTGCCCTGAGCTCTCCATTTATGTCTACCCGGTCCTATTGCCTTCGGCTGTGCACGTCACTTGCCGCGCTGTTGCTGGCGGCATGTGGTGATGACCCGCAGATCCCCACCGCGGCCGTGCCGGTGTCGACCGAGGCATTGAGCGCGCGCGTGGGTGTGGTACTGCAGAACGTGCCCACCGTGCGCATTACCGACCAGAAGGGGAAGAACATCAAGGGGCTGCTGGTCCGTTGGCGCGTCACCAGCGGCGGCGGGCGCGTCGTGAACGACACTACCCGTACCGATGGCAGCGGTGTGGCCACGTCGGGCGGGTGGTTTCTGGGCACCTCAGCCGGCACGCAGTTGCTGCAAGCCACCGCCGACGGTATCGGTCCGGTGACCTTCTCGGCGCAGGCGACCCCCGGGCCGCTCACCAGCCTGCTCGTGCGCGGCAGCAACACCGTCAGTGCGCCGGTCGCCACACCGCTGAGTGTCCTCCCGGTCGTGCGCGCCGAAGACCAGTACGGCAACGGGATTCCGGGACTTCCGGTCACCTTTGCTGTTGTCCAGGGCAACGGCAGCATCACCGGGGCGACGCAGGTCACGAACGCCGACGGAAACGCCAGTCCGGGGTCGTGGACGATCGGCACCATTGCCGGGCTGCAGCGCCTCAACGCCACCGCCATCGACGCCGGCATCGGGACATCGGCCAGCGTGAGCCTCAACGTCACGGCCCTGCCCGGGCCGGCGGTGTCGCTCGTCAAACTCGCCGGCGACAACCAGCGCGGCAGCTTCAACGCCGCCGTCGGAACGCCACCAGGCGTGCGCGTCGTCGATCAGTTCGGCAACGGGGTGGGCAATGTGGTGGTCACTTTCACCCCCGGCCCCAACTCCGGCGTTGTGCAAAGCGGCACGACGTCCTCCGATCCCGCCAACGGCTCGGCCTTTGTTGGGGCGTGGACGCTCGGTACGGCCGAAACACAAACGCTCATCGCGACGTCAGCGGCATTGCCGAACGTCTCGCAAATCTTCACGGCCACTGCGTCGGCCAGTCAATTCGACATCGACGTGCGATTCATTGGCGCCACACCGAGCCCCGCCATTCGTCAGGCGTTCCAAAGCGCCATCGCGAAATGGCGTACCGTGATCGTTGGTGATCTGCACCGCACGTCGACCAATCATCCCGCAGGGCTGTGCGAAGATTGGGTGCCCGCGATCAACGAAATCATCAACGACATCGTGATCTTTGCCCGCGTCGACAGCATCGACGGCGCCGGCGGCCCCAACGGCAACATCCTGGGGCAGGCGGGCCCATGTTTCGCGAACGTGAACACCCGTCTCACGTCGTACGGGATCATGGAGTTCGACAGTGCCGACGTGAGGGGCCTCGTCGCCGATGGCTCCATCACCGACGTCATCATTCACGAAATGGGACACGTGCTCGGCATCGGAACGCTCTGGAATTTCCAGCGTGGCTTCCTGATCGGCTCCGGCGGCAGTGATCCGTACTTCATAGGAGCGGGCGCACGCACACAGTTTACCGCGCTCAATACGCTCACGTACTCGGGAAACCCGGTGCCGGTGGAGAACACGGGTGGTCTAGGCACACGCGACGGACACTGGCGTGAGAGTATTCTCGGCAACGAACTCATGACCGGCTTCCTCAATAGCGGCAGCAATCCGCTCAGCCGGATCTCCGTGGGCTCACTCGCCGATCTCGGCTATGTCGTGAACGTCGCCGCTGCCGACGGCTATTCGTTCCGAGCCGCGCTGTACAGCTTCCCGTTCAACGTGGGCACGAACGGGCGCGCGATGCACAACGACATCAGACCGATGCCGCAGTACAAAATAGATGCGGGGGGAAGGATGAGGCGCGTGGGCGGCTCTTTGTAACGGCGGTCTGGGTTGGGGTTATTGTCGCGCCGTTTACTGGCGGCGAATCGAGCCCTCAGGGGGAAGAAAGCAAGGAGAAAGGGTGAAGCACGGGGCGATCCACCACAAACCACCACCGCAGTTTGTGGTTCAGTGGATGGCCCCGTGCTTTTCCCTTTCCCCTTACGTCCTTCCCCCTGAGGGCTCAATTCGTCGCCCGTTAACCGCCGGACCAAACACTCCGCAGTTAGACGTGACCCAACAGCCCGCCCCGTAACACCTCCCCCGGCACACTTCGTTCATTGTGCGTCTCTCGGCCTGCGTGATCACCATCACGCAGGCCGTTTGTCGTTGCGGAACTGCGCACTGAACGTCGCGTATGCAGGGGCACGGCGATGATGCCGCAGTTCGTTGTTTCGCTGTCATCATGGTCCATGACTCGACATCGCCGGTGGTTCGCACGTCCCGTTGTTCGCTCGCTCTCGACACTCACGTGGAGTCTCGCGCTGCTCTCCGCGTGCGGTGATCAGCCCGCGCCGTCGGGTCCGGTCAGCGCCACGGTGCCACCGCCAGTAGCGCCGGTGTCTTCGACATCGACATACGACATGCAGCTGCGCTTTATCGGCAGCGGCGCCACGCCACGCATGCGTGAGGCGTTCAGCAAGAGCGTCGCACGGTGGCGCGAAATCATCACCACCGACATTGGCACGACGCGACTCGATGCACCGGCGGCCGATTGCCAGGAGTGGATACCCGCCGTCGCGGAGTCGGTGAACGATCTCCTCGTGTTCGTGCGCGTGACGAGCATCGATGGGCCCGGCAAGACCGTGGCGAAAGCGAGCCCGTGTTTCGTGAACTCCGAGACGAAGCTCCCCATCATGGGCTTCTTCGAGATCGACGTCGACGACGTGCGTCTGCTGGAAGAGTACGGCACGCTCGATGATGTGGTGCTGCACGAACTCGGTCACGTGCTTGGTATCGGCACCCTCTGGAACTACAAGCGCACGCTCCTCGTCGGCGCCGGCACCGACAACCCGTATTTCACGGGAAGTGGCGCGCGCGCGGCGTTCGGGGCTGGCGGCGGTGCGCTGTTTCCCGGAGACATCGTGCCCGTCGAAAACACGGGCGCCCAAGGCACGCGCGACGTCCATTGGCGCGCCACCGTCTTCGGCGCAGAACTCATGCAGGGTTTCGCCGTTCCCGGTGGCATGCCGTTGAGCCGCGTGACCGTCGCCTCACTCGCCGACTTGGGCTACAAAGTGAACATGGCGAAGGCCAGCGCGTTTTCGTTTGCGGCGGCACTTCGCATCGGCGCGGCGAGTGGCGAACGCGTGGCCCTTGGCGACGACATCGCGCAGGCACCGCTCATCGAGGTCGATGCGCGCGGTGTTCATCGGCTCGTCCCGCCACCGCAGCAGTAGCCCGCGCGATACGCGCCGGCGACGCGCTCACCCTTCGACTTTACGCCCCGTCATTTTCAGCCAGAGCATGAGCGCAAGGTCGGTCGGCAACGCCACCGACTCGCGCAACATGTATTCGAGCACCGCGCGGTTGGCGGAGATGGGGCTCGTGCGCGTGGGCGACGGTAGCGGCGTGAGCCCGTTCAACCGCGCGAGCACTTCGAGGCGCAGCATGTGAAACGGGTCGCTCACCAGCAACACGCGCGGCTTGATGGCGGCGGCGCTGTCGGCGCGTCCGGACAGGGAATCGCGACGGGCTACGAGCAGCTGGGCAGCGCCGCGAATGGAGGCCAGTGACGTGCGGCCGGCCGGCTCGAGCAACATGGATTCGTTGGGAATGCCGCGCCGCACGAGGTAGCGCCGGCCGGCGGCCGCCTCGCTGATGAGATCACCAGGGCGCCGGCCACCAGTGAGCACCACGTGTGACGCCCGCTCGGCCTTGAACAACCCCAGCGCGTGATCGAGCCGCGACTTGAGCACTGGCGACGGGCGGCCGCCGTACTGGGCCGCGCCAAGGACCACGATCGCGTCCGCTTTCTCGGTGGAGCTACGGCGCGACCAGCCTGCAATACACAGCAGACTGACCAGCCATCCGGCTCCCAACACCACCAGGGCGCGGGAGAGGAAGCGGACGAGACGGGGGCGGGGGATCTTGGGAGCCGAACGAGCCATGACTCCGCCAAACTACGCCAACGCGCCCCCTAACGGCACCACAAAACCCCCGACTTTTGACGGTCAGACCGGAACGACGGTCCCAGCGGCTGGGATTTCCGTCCGGAAGCCGTCGACGCGGAGTTGCGTGGCAAAGGCCTCCTGCGCCGAGTGTTCCCCGTGCACCAGATACACGGTGGGTGTGCCGCGCCCATCCCGCTCGCCGTACCGCCGCACGTCGCGCAGCCACGACAGCAGCCCCGAACGATCGGCGTGCGCGCTGTAGCCGTTCAGCACTTCCACTGCCGCCGCGAGGGGCACCTCGTCGCCGAAAATGCGCAGCGTGGGTCGTTGCTCGACAATGCGACGCCCCAATGTGTGTTCGGCCTGAAAGCCCACAATGAGGATCGTGTTGCGCGGATCGCTGGCCCCGTGATGCAGATGATGCAGAATGCGCCCCGACTCTGCCATCCCCGACGCCGCAATGATGATCATGGGGCCGTGCATGCTGTTCAGGCGTTTCGATTCGCTCACGTCGCGCGTGAACGACACCATCGGAAAATCGAACAGGTTGGGCGAACGACGCACGAGCTCTTCGTTCTGGTCGTACGCCTCGGGGTGCATCGCAAACACCGCGGTGGCATTCGTGGCCAGCGGGGAGTCGATGTAAATGGGAATCTCGGGAATTTTTCCGTCGCGCCGCAGTGCGTGCAGATCGTACACGAGCTCCTGCGTGCGTCCCACCGCGAAGGCCGGAATGAGAATCCGCCCGCCGCGTGCGGCGGTATCGCGCACCACCTGCGCCAGCTGATCACGCGCGCCTTCGACCGATTCGTGATCGCGGTTGCCGTAGGTGCTCTCGCAAATGATCACGTCGGCGCCGTCGTTGGGTGGCGCCGGGTCGCGAATGATAGGCAGTCCCGCGCGACCAATGTCACCGGAAAAAATGAGGCGCTTGAGGCGGTCGCCGTCGCGCACCTCGACCACCACCGACGCGCTCCCCAAGATGTGCCCCGCCTCAGTGAACCGCGCGCGCACGCCATCGGTCACCTCGAACCACTTGTTGTACGGCATGCCCACCATGCACTCCTGCGTGCGCGTGGCGTCTTCCATGCGGTACAGCGGCTCGATGATCTCATCGCGGTGACGCGCCAGATACTCGGCGTCTTTCTCCTGAATGTGCGCGCTGTCGGCGAGCATGATGGCGCACAGGTCGCGCGTAGCGGCGGTCGCCCAGATGGTGCCCTTGTACCCCTGCGCCACGAGGTAGGGGAGGCGGCCGGCGTGGTCGATGTGCGCGTGACTCAGAATGACCGCGTCGATTTCGTCGATCGGCACCGGCAGCCGTTTGTTCTTTTCGCGCGACTCGCTGCGCTTCCCCTGAAACATGCCGCAGTCGAGCAGCACGGTGCGCCGATGGGTGCCGCTGCCGACGCGGAGTATGTGACAGGAGCCGGTGACTTCCTGTGCGGCGCCGAAAAATTCGATCTGCATCCGTAGGGACTTGGTTGGGGACTCCAGTAAAGACTCGCTGTCTGCGTCGAGATAGATGGAGCATCAGCGACGCTCACGACGATCGTAGCGCAGCAGTACCTGCATCCGCCAACTATCTGGTTGACGGGACACCACCGAGTTTAGAGATGCACTACTTTACCAGTCCTTCGAGATAACGAGCAAGGCTGTTGAGACGATCGACGCATTCCTCTGGGTTCCCTTCACTCGTGCAATATGGGTTCTCGTTCTTCATCTGGTGAACTAGCTCGTCCAACACCACGACATCGATTGGTGACAGAATGCTACTCACGTAGCCCGTAGCCCATTCGTCGCCGTCGGTATCTTCAAGTCTACCGATTAGGCTGTCGAGATCGTTTTGCCGTCTTCTATCGATCTCTAAGTGATGATGCACAAGGTCTTGGCGCACCATCTTTAGAGAGAGAAGCCCCTCGATCACTTGCTTAGGGACCTTTGGAGGCGATGCCATCTTCTACGTCTCTGAGTTACGGGAAGGACGACAGAACTTGTCTGCGGCCTATTGAACGTTAGTGCTCGCGATATCTTGGAACTAATGGTAAGTCAACCAAATATCCCGATGCCAGCGGCGCACCAGACCTGTCCACTCGCACTCGTTGGTGCTGCGCTAAACGGCGGTGCCCCCCACAGATTCCCTTTGAAGTGAGCGACATCGAACCGGACGACACCACCCCACGATTTGCTTCGCGGAGGACTCTGGCGCAGAAAGCTGAAGCTCAGTCCAACAGTACCGCTTGGAGTTTGAACGGTGGTGTAGCCAGCTGCGCTCTGTGGACAGTCAAGCAGTTTCGTTGACTTTATTAGTACGGGAAAGGGAGATGATGAGGTGCACGTGAGTGTGCTCTCGTCTGGAAGGTTCGCAATCACTGCAACCTTATCGTTGCATTCGCCAATAGGATCGGGGTTGACTTCGACGTCTATCGCTACGCTTGCTTCGCGGACTCGACCGTTGACGACTGCCTGGATCCGAATCGTTCCACCTGAGACTGCTATCGCTCGGCAAAGGGGCGAAGGAACATCAGTACAAGTAGGCTGGGACAGTTCAGCCGCTGGAGTGGAAAGTGTCTCGAAGGTGGTCGTGGCCCTCCGGAGCGTGAGCAGGGGAAGAAGGACTGTCAAGTCTCTGATCGGGCGCGCCGGAGTCGCTTGCGGGACGATTGACACAGTATCGATCAGCATGAGCGCCGGTGATGGCGATATGCTGACGGTAAACTCAACTGGCAATAGATCAAGCCATCTGGCGGCTTGCTCAATGTACGGATTGGTCCCAACGCGGGCACGTACATACATCATTCCGCTCGATGGCGGTACCCACCGACACTGCGTGCTGGCACCGTAGCAGGGAACGAGGCTGGTTACACCGGATGTATCGCGCCATATCCACTCCCGAACGGATACTGGTCGATTGTCCGTTGAGTACGCGACAAACGTGACAGAGTCTCCCTCATATTTGTCGCCCGCGGGCAAAATGTTGAGCGCCAGCGTCTTCGCGATGCGACGAACGAGCACCGTCTGTGTACCGGAAACGATGTATCTGTTGGTCACAAAGCCGACGCCCGGGCATGGTGGCGTCGAGCTGTTGCAGCTGGCAGTGGCTGCCAATGGCGCGCGACTAAATGACATCGCGACTCCCAATGGCCTGCCGAAGATAACAACATCATTGATGGTCACAGAGCCTGCACTGCTTCCGATAGAATGACCGCTGCTCGTGCCGCTGATTGACCATCACGTGGTGCTATTCAATTGCTGGAGTCGCAAGCTGACCAACAGGTTCATCCAGCTGGTTGCCTTGTTACTACCCATCGGTCCGTACGAGCCAACATCGGGCCACGTGGTAGACCAGTTTGAACAGCATGCCTCAGATGCCGGGTGCTTAATCGCCGTAAGTGTGCCGGACACAACAATCTGATGGATCGAAGAATCGGCAAGGTCGCAGTTCATCGGTTGCTGGTTCGCACCGCCGTTACCGCTCGCGGTGCTCACGAACGAGCACGAACCTGGTTCCGGCGGCAATGGTCCCACCACGGTGCGTCTCGGATCAAGAGGTACCTCGGCCGACGGAACCCTCGCGTCGACGGAAAACAACCGGTCTGCGGTACATCCGAACAGTGACACGACCGCAACGACGCCACAGACTTGGAGGGCACGCCCGCGAACGGATCGGCGAAATACTCTCATCTCAATGCACCGGGAGGGGGGCAATTACAGAACAAAACAAGACATCAAACGTGACAGTGTGCGCCAAGGGCAAAACGGTCAAGATCTTCGAGCGCGTTCCCTACCGATTCGATTGATCTTGCGCTCGGACAGTCCGCACGTTCGACGGCTTGGTGTGGTAGAAGCCGCGTGTACGCTCAACTCACCACGATGACATGCTTGCAATGCCAATTCAGGATTGGGGAGGTGCGCACAGTCGCCACCTGCACCGTAGGACGCCATGCCGCTCACAGCGGCTCGTCGTCTCCAACCACCCCGGTGGACTCGGGCGCACCAACGCGGCTGCTCATCGTGTCGCACAGCTTCACGACCTGACGGTCGGCAAGGGCATAGTGCACGAACAGCCCGGTCTTGCGGCGCCGCACGAAACCGTGCGCGTGGAGCACCTGGAGGTGCTTCGACACGTTCGCCTGCCCGAATCCGGTGGTTTCCACCAGCTCGTTTACCGTGCGCTCGCCACGCATGAGCGCACGCAACAAGTGCAGGCGCGCCGGTTCGGAGAGCGCCTTGAATCGTTCAGCCACAACCGGAATCACATCGTCGGACAGGGTTTTCCGACCCATCACTGCCTCGGGGGCACAGCCTTTCCATTATGTGCACCTGCGTCGGTGCTCAGCGCGTGACAGACGCGACCATATCTGGAATCTACATGACGGCTGCGTCACAAGAAAGCAACCGGTGGCGGTCCCCAGACGCGATTTGCCTGGAGAATTGAGGCCGGATGGACCGGGAATTGCCCCTCTGGGAGCTCTCAACCTTAGTCCACGAGGCCCGCAATGGCGGAGATCAACATCAAACGAAAGGAAAAGAACGTCTGGCCCTGGTTGCTGGCCGGCATTCTGCTCCTCGGTCTACTCTGGTTCCTCTTCGCGAGGAACGACACCGACACGATGACCACCTCAAGGGCCGACAGCACGGCGGTCCGCGACTCCAGTGCCGCAGCCGGGACGCTCGCGCCGCCAGATAGCGGCATGCGACAGGACACGCTTCGAGATACCTCGTCTGCCCCTCGCTGACCCACGTCTTACCGCCGCCCTCGGTTCAGGGCAGGAGTGCGCCGTATGCAGCAAGAGAATCCCTACTCGGATCGCGATGACGACACCGAACGCCCGCAGTCGGCGTCGGGCAACGAGCGCGACGTCACGCCGCGCTTGGTCCACCTCGAGGACATGAGTGATCTGCAGGTAGCCGATGGTGATCCCGACATCCGTGGCTGGGATGTGCGGACCGCCGACGGCGAAAAGATCGGCACCGTCAAAGACCTCGTCGTCGATACCGGTCTCATGAAAGTCCGTTACTTCGAAGCACAGATCGACAAGGATGCCCTCAACGCCGGCGACGATCGGCATGTGCTCATTCCCATCGGCTCCGCGAGACTCGACGACGAAGAGGATGATGTGTATCTGAGCTCGTCGATCGTCGATCCACGTACGTTGCCGGCGTACGATCGCAAATCGCTGACGCGTGAATACGAAGTGTCACTGCGCGAGCGGTTCCCGGGAAACACTGGCACGAATCCCGCACTGATGTCACAGCAGCCACTCGCGGATCGCAGCAGCAACGATGACGATTTTTT
>CANGXD010000025.1 GCA_947457545.1 Gemmatimonadaceae bacterium | reverse complement strand
TGCTGACACAGCCACTCGTGCGTCAGGCGGTGGGGATTGCCCCTTCGGATGTCGATCAGATCACCACCTGGATCGAAGACGCCGCCATTCGCTGGGGCTACGACGGTGCCGCCCGCGCCGCGTTGCAGGACGTCCCCGGCTTCGAAGAGAACAGCTGGCGCCGCGGGCTCGACCGGTTGCTTGCCGGCTACGCCACGGGGCGTGTGGAGGCATTGTCTGGCGGCGTGCTTCCGGTGGCTGGTGATCTCATGGGCAACGCCGAGCTGTTGGGGCAGTTCGTGGAGTGGGTGGAAGGCCTGTGTACGCGCCTCGATCTCTTGCGGACGGAGCGCCCGCTCGACGAATGGACCCGCGTGCTGCAGGAGACACTCGACTGGCTCGTTCGCTCCGACGACGTGGACGAGCGCGCGGTGATCGACCGGTTGTCGCGTGAGCTCGGGCGTTTGGCCGAACTCACCGACACTCGCGCAAGCGCGCAAGGGACCCGCTCGGAAGCAGCGTATCCCGTGTCGTTCGACGTGGTGCGCGATTGGGTAGCCGACACGTTGGCCGAAGACGAACCCGCCAGTGGGTTCCTTACGGGCGGACTCACGATCTGCGCCATGAAGCCCATGCGCGCCATCCCGCACCGGATCATCGTCATGCTCGGTCTCGACGATCGCGCGTATCCGCGTCGCATCAGGCGTCCTGCCTTCGACGTTCTCTCGAGCGACCCGCATGTTGGTGACCGCGATCCGCGCGCCGACGATCGGCAGCTGGTGCTCGACACGCTCATGAGTGCGGGCGACCGGCTCATGCTCTCCTACGTGGGGCGCTCGCAGACGAACAACACGCACATCGCGCCGTCCATCGTCGTCACCGAGCTGCTCGATCGCCTCGATGCCATGCACGGTGGCCCCACGCCGCTCTCGCAAACCCTGCGTGTGGAGCACCCGCTGCAGCCATTCAGTACGGCCTACTTCACCGACGACAATACCCGCGATCATCGGCTTTTCAGCTTCGATCAGCAGATGGCGGCGACGGTGCAGGCATCGCTGCAGCGGCATCCCGTACCGGCCTTCCTGTCGTCACTACCGCCAGTCCCGTCGTTGCAGCGCGACTGGCACGCCGGCGGTGAGCCGATGCTCGAGCTCACTATCGATGACCTCGTCGACATGTGGCTCAACCCCGCCCGCGTGTACTGCCGGCGTGTACTGCAGCTGAGCGTCGCGGCCGACGAAACGCTGATTGACGACGTGGAGCCAACGGACATGGACCCACTGCTGCGCCATCGTGTGCAGCAGCGCATGCTCGATCGCACGCTGTTGGGGCGCGGACATGCGGCACGCGAGCGGGCACTCGACGTCGCGACGGGCGAGTTGCCCGTGGGCGCCCTTGGGGCGCAGTGGCATGATCGCCTGCGGCGCGAAATGACGCCGATGCTCACCCGTGTCGGCACTCCGGCCTTTCTGGCGCCGTTGTCGGTCGAAGTGCACGGCGCCGACTGGGTGCTCCGTGGTCAGCTGGGGCAACAGCTTCCCGGTGAACAGTGGCGGGTACGTGCCGGGAAGCTCAACACCAGAGACAAAACGCGCGCGTGGATTGCGCACGTCGTGCGCTGCGCGACGGCAGCGCCCGTGGCAACGCGGATCATTGCCCGCGACCAGGAGCTGCTGCTTCCACCCGTGGAGAACGCCATGCCCCAACTCGATCTGCTCGTGCAGGGGGTACGTGCGGTTCGGCAGTCTCCGCTACCGTACTTTCCCGAAGCGGCCTGCGTGTTCAGCGCCAAGGCGCACAAGGGAGAGCCCGGACTCGACGCCGCGATCGCCATGTACGAGAAGAACGATGACTTTGGTCGAGGGGATAGTGCCGACCCGTACGTGCAGCTCCTGTGGCGCGGTACCCAGCCGGTCGAAGAGTTGGCCGATGACTTCATGGCGCTCGCCGATGGCTTCTGGTCGGGCTACTACGCGCTGACGTCGTCCACCGAGCGTGCCATATGAGCGGCGGGACGTCACCCACCCGGCAGCATTTCAACGTCGTCCACAGCCCGTTCGCGGAAGGCGTGTCGTTGGTGGAGGCCAGCGCTGGCACGGGCAAGACGTTCAATATCGCGATGAGCGTGATCCGGTTGCTCCTCGAAGAGCGTGCGCCGAACGTGCCATTGGTGGACCGCGTCGGAAACATTCTCGTGGTCACCTTCACGGTGGCGGCAACCGATGAACTGGTGGCGCGCATTCGTACGATGCTGCGGTGGGCCGACGAGGTCTACCAGGGGCGTCCCACGGGCGCGCCGTACGCCACGGGGCAGTTGCTCCGTCAGCTCGCGGCAGGGCGCGAGTCGCTGGCCAAGGCACGCATCACCGCAGCACTCGCCGAGCTCGATACGCTGGCGGTCTTCACCATTCACGGCTTCTGCAAGCGCATTCTCGACGAATTCGCGCTCGAGAGCGGCACCGCCTTCGGTGCGGCACTGCTGGAGGACGACCAGGAGCTGCTATTGGGCGCCATGCAGGATTGGTGGCGCCGCCGCTTCTACGACGATGCGGCGCTGGCCGGCTACGCGGTCACGCACGGGTGGGGTCCCACGACCTTCGCCGAAGACTTTGCGCTCTGGTCGCGCTTCCCCGACGTGACCGTCGACCCGGCGCCCTCCATCGATGCGGCGCGCGCCGCCGTGCAGCACGCGGTCGCTGACTTCGCCGCCGTGTGGAACGAGGATGCCTTCCGCGCGCTCATTACCGACATGCAGTGGACCAAGGACGCGCCCTGCGGCAACGCCGACGCGCTCGCCGATCTCATGCGGCAGGCAACAGCCGCCGTCGCCGGCGATCTTGGGGCGGCGGAGGTGGTTGGCCGGTCACTCGGCGTCGAGGCGCTGCAGGAAGTCGCCGGAAAGCGCAGCAACGCTGACAAAGCCAAGCGGGCGGCCATTGCGGAGTGGCCCATCGCCATGGCCGCCTCGAGCCTGGCGGAGGCGTTGACGACATTCGAGCAGGCGGTACGCATGGACTGCTTTGCGCAGGTGCGACACGCCATGCAGGAGGAGAAGCGGCGCCGCAATGCGTTGGGGTTCGATGACCTGCTGGAACGACTCAGTCGCGCGTTACAGGCGCAGGGGTCAAACGGCCTGTTGGCCAAGGCGATCCGCTCACAGTTCCACGCCGCACTCATCGACGAGTTTCAGGATACGGACCTGCATCAGTTCCGGATCTTCGATACGGCGTTTGCCGGCAAGCCACTCTTTCTCATTGGTGATCCCAAGCAGGCCATCTACGCCTTCCGTGGCGCCGATGTGCACGCCTATCTCGCCGCTGTCCGCCGAGCCAACCCGCAGTTCACGCTGGGCGAGAACTTCCGCAGTACGCCGCGTATGGTCAATGCGGTCAACGCCATCTTTGCGCAGCGCGCGGAACCATTCGTCGAGTCCGCCATTGGGTTCGTGCCGGCGACGGCGGCGAGCAACGAAGGCACGCCTGCGCCTCTCGAGGGGACACACGCCCTGCAGTGGTTGTTCGTCGAGCCCGAAGAGCGCAAAGGCAAGATGGGGGTGACCGGCACACGTCAGAGTGAGCAGCTGCTGATGTCCGCGTGTGTGCGGCATATCGCGAAACAGATCACGAACGGATGGAAGCCGCGCAGCATCGCCGTGCTGGTTCGCACGACGCGAGAAGGTGTCGTCATGGCCGATGCGTTGCGGGAATGCGGCATTCCCGCCGTCGTGTCGGGAATGGGCAACGTACTGCAGTCCGAAGAGCTGGCAGAACTGCACGCCATGCTCGAAGCGATAGCCTCTCCGCGTCACGATGCGCGCGTACGCGGCGCGATGGCCACGCACCTGTGGGGGAGTTCGGCGAACGAGGTGCTGCGCATCTCGTCGCCAGGCCACGAGGCCGAGTGGGATGCGGCGATTGCCATGCTCACCGAACTGCGAGACCTGTGGATCTCGCACGGCTTTCTGCAGATGGTGCAGACACTCGTGCTTCAGCGAGCTGTCGCCGAGCGGTTGATGGCGTACGATGATGGTGACCGTCGGCTCACCAACGTACGTCACGCGGTGGAGCTGCTGCATCACGCGGCGGTTTCGCAGTCGCTCAACATCGAGGGCCTGCTGCGATGGGTCGCCTCACGCCGGGCAGACAGCGCCCGCGAGCGTGAGGTGAGCGAACTCCGGCTCGAGACCGATGCCGACGCCGTGCAGATTCTCACCATTCACAAGAGCAAGGGGTTGCAGTTCGATCTCGTATACTGCCCGAGCATGTTTCGGGCGTATCCCACCAATCCCAAGGAGCCGCTGCTGGTCCACGAAGGGGACGGCGTGGTGTTCGATCAGGGATCGTCGCAGCGTGACCTGCGCCTGCAGCAGGCAGAGGTGGAGCGCCTCGCGGAGGACTGCCGGTTGGCGTACGTCGCGCTCACACGCGCGCGCTTCCGCACGTACGTCGGGTGGGGGGCCATTGGCACGACGTCCGGCAAGGTGGCCGGCGCCTGGAATTCGGCCCTCGCGTATCTCGTGTCGACGCACCCCGGTCTCGACGAGCTTCCGGTGGCAGACCGTCCGGCGGCTGTGGCGGACTGGTTCAAGAGCGATTGCCTTCGGTACGAACAGGATGTTCGTGCGCTGGTAGCGCAGCATCCCACGCTCATGGCCGTGGAAGTCGTCGACACGGTGGCACTGGGCGAGCGGGTGCACCCTGCGGCGACGGCGGAAACGCCGACCTTCGCGGCCCGGACGCTCCCCGCCGACGTGCCGCTGCGCACGCGCTTTGACACCTACGCCGTAACCAGCTTCACCGGGCTCACGGCGGGCGCGCACGACGTCGTCATGCACGCCACGCGCGACGTAGATGATGTACGGGTGAACACCACTGTGAGCGTGCGCGACCTGCCGCCCTCCGATTTCCGGACGTTTCCGGCTGGACGGCGTGCGGGGACACTGCTGCACACGCTCTTCGAGCATTCACGCTTCGACGATAGCGTCGACGTACTCCGCGAGCGCGTCACATCGCAGCTGCTTCGCAACGATATCGCGGCGAACCCCGACGATCCGCGCATTGGTGGTGTCGTACAGATGATAGACGCTGTCTTCCGGGCGCCGATGCCGGCGATGCACGTCACCCTCCGGGACGTCGCGCCCGCGCAGGCGCGACACGAGTGGGAGTTCCTGTTGCCGTTTGCCGACGCGGACCACGCGTTCACACGGCAGGCCATAGCGGGGGCCTTCGAGCAGCATGGCGGTGCAACTGGTCAGCGCTATGCCGCTCAGCTCCGTCAGCTCGGCGGTGCGCGCATTCACGGGTTCCTTACCGGCTTCGTGGACCTCGTCTTCGTGCACGAAGATCGATGGTACGTCGTCGACTGGAAGTCCAACCAGTTGGGGGCAGAGCCCTCGGCCTACGCGCACGAGGCGTTGCGAGACGTCATGGATGCCCAGCACTACACGCTGCAGTACCACCTCTACCTGGTGGCGCTGCATCGCTTCTTGGCTGCCCGGTTGCCGTCGTACGATTTCGATCAGCACATGGGTGGAGCCGCGTACGCGTTCCTGCGGGGCTTCGCGCCAGACGCTTCGGCGCAGGGGCATGGCTGGTTTACCGACCGTCCCTCGCGCACGCTCATCGAAGCACTCAGTGCCATCATGGATCGTCGGTCGGCGGGGAAGACGGTATGAGCGGCATACCATTCACTCCGGCGACGCTCGATATTTCCGCACTCGATCGCGCCTTTGCGCGCTATGTGGCGCGCACGGTTGGCAGCGATTCCGCTAACGACGCCGCAGCCCTTGCCTACCACAGCGCGCTCCTGGTGAGTGCTGAACGCGCATTGGGGAACGGCTGTGTAGACCTCACATCGTTTGCGTTGCAGCCGGCACCAGACGACGCGTCGTACCTGTTCCCACCAGTCGACGAATGGTGCGCGCAGCTGCTCCAGCTACGCTGCTGCGGTGCCGCGCTGGCACCTGACGGCATGGTAGACGCGGAGGTGACGCCGCTCGTGGTCGACGGAACCCGGTTGTATCTGCGTCGCTTCCATGACGCAGAGCGGCGTGTCGCTCGTGCCATCAGCGAACGCGTGCAACAGCCACGGGCCAACGACCTGTCCGCATCGGCGGAGCTGTTCCGGAAACTCTTCCCACACGCGGCCATGAGCACGGATTGGCAGGCCGCTGCTGCCGTCGCCGCGCTGCGCTCGTCACTGGTGTTCATCACCGGCGGCCCGGGTACGGGAAAAACCACCGTGGCCGCGCGGTTGCTGGCGTTACTCATTGCGCGTGATCCGTCGGTCACCGTTGCTGTTGCCGCACCCACGGGCCGAGCCGCCGCTCGATTGTCGGAGGCGATCGGCGGGGCCGTGCAGCGCGAGCAGCTGCACGCTTTCGTCGGCGCCCAACTGCCAACGTCGGGGAACACGTTGCACCGCCTGCTCGGCTATGCCCCGTGGAACGATCAGTTTCGCCACCACGCGGGCAACCCGCTTCCCCACGATGTGATTATCGTGGACGAAGCGAGCATGGTGGACGTGCTCATGATGGATGCGCTGTTCTCGGCAGTGAAAGCAGACGCGCGCGTCATCGTGCTCGGCGACCCGGATCAGTTGGCCAGCGTCGACACTGGCTTCGTACTGGGCGACGTGGCCCGTGCGGCGCAGCCTGCGCACGACGCACTGTCGGCGTTGCACTCGACGTCATTCGCCAACGACTATGCCGCACTGAGCGGAGGCGCCGCGTCGCTCATCCCGTCGCAGGCGACTGTTCCACCACTGCGCGATGCCGTGGTGCGCTTGCGTGTGTCCTATCGCTTTGGCCAGCGTCCTGGCATTGGTGCGCTGGCAACAGCGACCCAGGCGGGCCATGCCGACGAAGCACTGCGCGTGCTCGACGACGCCACATACGACGACGTGTCGCTCGACGCGCCTGGTTCCGTGGCGGCGCTGCTGGCGCCCATACTCCCGCAGCTCACGGAATACCTCCACGCGACCACGCCCGAGGCGGCGCTCGGCGCACTCGCCCGCTTCCGCGTCCTCTGTGCGCTGCGTGACGGCGAGACGGGCGTCGCCGGCGTCAACAGCGCGATCGAACGATGGCTGTCGCAGCAGGGATACGTGGTGAACGGCTGGTATGATCACCGCCCGGTGCTCATTACGGCCAACGATCCGTCGCTGCGACTCTTCAATGGCGACGTGGGAAGCACACTCGCCGTGGACGGTGTGCCGTACGTGCATTTCCCCCTCGCCGATGGCGGCTCGCGCGCCATCGCCCCATCGCGGCTGCCGGCGCACGAGACGGCGTGGGCTATGACGGTGCACAAATCGCAGGGGTCGGAGTTCGATCACGTGCGCTTGGTGCTGCCCGACGCCGACACCCGCATTCTCACGCGTGAGCTGCTCTATACCGGCATCACGCGCGCCCGTGAGCGGGTGACGATCGTGGGCACCGCAGCCATGGTTCGCCTCGCAACGTCGCGCACCGTGGCGCGCGCCTCGGGGCTGGTTGATCGGCTGCGCTACGCCCCGACGAGCTCGTGAATGGCCTGCAGCAGCGCCGTGGAGGTGTACGGCTTCTGCAGAAAATGTACGGAGCCCGGCGCCAAGAGGTGGGCGGCGACGTCATCGGCATCGTAGCCGCTCGACATGAGCACGGGAATCGTGGAGCCGCGCGCCCGCAACGTGCGTAGGCACTCGTCGCCACTCATGATGGGCATGGAGAGGTCGAGCACGATGCAGCGTGGCGTCGTTTCCATGGCATCCAGGCGGGCGATCGCGTCGGCACCGTTCTCCGCTTCGCGCACGTCGTAACCGGCGCGGGTGAGAATGCGGCGCGCGGCAGATCGCGCATTCACATCGTCGTCCACCAGGAGCACGACGCCGGTGCCGTTCAGCACACTGCTGGGAACCGCCGTCACACTCGGCGGGGTCGGACGGTTGCGGCTGACGGGCAACAGCACACAGATGGTCGTCCCCACGCCTTCAGTGGAGTCCACCTTGATGGCGCCACCGTGGCTGTTGAGAATGCCGAGTGTGGCTGCGAGCCCGAGCCCGCGTCCA
This sequence comes from Gemmatimonadaceae bacterium, assembly GCA_947457545.1. Classification (GTDB taxonomy): domain Bacteria; phylum Gemmatimonadota; class Gemmatimonadetes; order Gemmatimonadales; family Gemmatimonadaceae; genus Gemmatimonas. Next base: position 24,700 of record CANGXD010000025.1, on the reverse strand, counting down.
CTCACCTTGGTGGTGAAGAACGGGTCGAACATGCGCTCCTGCACGTCGTGGCTCATGCCGGAGCCCGTGTCCTTCACACAGATGACGGCGAAGCGCCCCGGTGACCGCTCGCGCCCCAGCAGGCACTGCGCCAGGGTGTCTGCGGAGTAATCACCTTCGGACACCGTCAGCGATACGCTGCCGTTGCGCATTCCCACCGCGTCGACGGCGTTGGTGATGAGGTTCAGTACCACCTGTCGCAGCTGCGTTTCGTCGCCGTCGACAACCGTCCCAACAGGTGCGTCAACGGTGAGCGCGATGTGCGGGGGAATGCGCGCCCCGAGCACCTTGGGGATGTCGAGCACGAGTGACGGTAGCGGGACCTGACGTCGCTCGAGTCGTGCACGTCCCGCGTACGACAACAGCTGACGCGTGAGATCGGCTGCGCGTTGTGCCGCATGTGTGATGTCGTCGAGGGCTTCGCGCGCAGGGTGCGATGTGTCGAGTTCGTCGCGTGCGAGCGAGGCATTGGCGAGCATGCCGACCAGCAGATTGTTGAAATCGTGCGCGACGCCGCCGGCCAACAGGCCCAGTGATTCGAGACGGCGGGCCTGTTGCAACTGCGATTGCAGTCGAGCGCGCTCTTCGGAGGCAAAGCGCTCGGCGCTGGTGTCGATCACATACCCGATATGACCGAGGACGGTGACACCGTCGCTGTCGAAGAATGGTTCCGAACGCACGCGCAGCCAGCGGGTCCGGTCCTTGACCACGATGCGGTAGGCCATATCGATGGGCAGGAGCTGATCGCGGGCCTGCGTCGAGATGTTCTCCACCACGGGCATGTCGTCGGGATGCACATGCGCGACCCATGCACCGCTGGCGAACGCCTCGAAATCCATGTCGAACCAATCGAGCACACGCTGGTTGGCGTATACGGCGTAGCCATCACGCGATGTCTGAAAGACGCCCGCCGGCGATGACTCGGCCAGCGTGCGAAATTGCGCCTCGCGTTCCCGAAGCGCCGCCTCCGCCGCCCGCATGGCGGTGACGTCCTGCATGGTGCCGAGCATGCGCAGCGGCGTGCCATCGTCGGCGCGCTCGACGACGCCTCGGGTGTGAATGGTGATCTGCGAGCCGTCGGCAAGACGCGCGGGAATTTCGAAAAGGTATTCGCGTTCGCCGCGCAGCGCGGCGTGCACGAGGTCGAGAAACTCCGTCTGCCGTGCTTCATCGACCGCGAGGGCGAGTACGCGCTCGAACGAGGGCGGCGTGCCGTATGCAAACCCCAGAATGCGATAGGTCTCCCGCGACCACGCGACGGCGCCTGTGCGCAGGTCCCAGCTCCAGCTGCCGATTCCCGCCAGACGCTGCGCCTCTTCGAGCTGCCGCTGCAGCAGTTCGAGCACAGCCTCACTGGTCGCCGGAGCGACCGGCGGCGAGGAAATCGCGTCGCCATCAGGCGACGGGTCTGCAATGTTGGACATTCAGGTTATGGCCGCAGGACGGGGCTGCAAAGCAGGCGGAGTGAACCGGGCCGGCATCGGCTTCCATACATTAGCTTTGCTGGTCATCCGACGATACCTTCGACGCCAGATCTCCTCAGGATCAACGCCTCGTGCCGACGGCCGTTCCCCTGTGCGCCGCCGGGTGTTCCTCCACTGGTTCCACTGTCGCCATGACCTTTCCGTTTCCGGGCGCCTTGAGGGCGCCGCGCCGCACGGCTGCCACACTGCTGGCGCTCCAGGCCTTCCTACCCCTCGCGGCACAAGCCCAGGGCGAGCAGCCGTTTCTGCGGGTCCGCATCGACGAGGCGCGGAACCGCGCGCTGCTCGAGATTCCGGCCAGCCAGATGAATCGGGACTTTCTGCACCAGGTCTCCCTGAGCACCGGACTCGGGAATGGCGCTCTCGATCGGGCGCAGTCGGGGCCGGATGGCATTGTCCGCCTCGAACGACGTGGCAACCGCGTGCTCATGGTGCGCGACAACTTCGGCGTCCGAGCCCCGCGCGGCGATGCGGCCAATCAGCGGGCCGCCACCGAGGCCTACCCCCGCTCGATCGTGGGGTCGCTTCCGATCGAAAAGGATACGGCCGGTGTGCTCACTGTCGATGCGACCTCGCTGTTTCTCGCGGACGCCTACGGGGTGGCCGACGTGCTCCGCGCCGGCGGGAGTGTCGGTGGTACGGCCGCGGGCGCGGGCGTGGGTGCCTACCGGGTCGACGCGTCACGCAGCTACATCGACGGCACCCGCACGAAAGCGTTTCCTCGCAACTCGGAAGTGCACGCCGTGCTCACGTTCGTCACCGACCAGCCATCGCGCGGCCGCGGCGTCATGGCACCGGATGCGCGCGCCCTCACCTTCGAGGAGCACCATTCGCTGGTGATGCTCCCGGATACCACGGGCTATCGCCCGCGCGACTACGATCCGCGGTTCGGGTACGGCGGGGTGAGCTTCTTCGACCTTTCGCAGGGGCTCGACGGCAACTACCGCGGCGGCTTCATCAATCGCTGGCGCCTCGTGCCCAAGGATCCGGCGGCGTATGCCCGTGGCGAGTTGGTGGAGCCCGTTACGCCCATTACCTACTATCTCGACCCGGCCATCCCGGCGCCGTATCGCGAAGCCTTCCGTGAGGGCGGCAACTGGTGGGCCAAGGTGTACGAAGCGGCGGGATTCAAGAACGCCTTCCGCGTGCTCGACCTCCCGCCCGATGCCGATCCGCGCGATGTGCGCTACAGCGTCCTGAACTGGGTCCATCGTACCGGTACCGGGCCCAGCTACGCAGGAAGCCTCGAGGATCCCCGCACCGGCGAAATCATCCGCGCGATGATCGCGATGGACACGTGGCGCTCGCTGGTGGACTACAACATCTGGGCCGGCACGGTGCCGGCGTCGGGCGCGAACGGGCCGAATGTCGATGCGGAAACGTTCGCCATGGCGCGTCGCCGGCAGCACACGGCACACGAAATCGGCCACTCGCTCGGCCTGCAGCACAACTACATCGCCTCCACGCAGAACCGTGCGAGTGTGATGGAGTATCCGGCCCCGTACATCACCCTCGATGCGAACGGACGCCCCGACCTGCGCAATGCCTACCGCAATGGGCCGGGCGCGTGGGATACGCTGGCCATCCGGCTCGGGTACACGTGGTATCCCGATGCCAACGCCGAGCGTACAGGGCTCGCGAGCATGATGCGCGAGGGGATCGCGAAGAACGTGCGGTACATCAACGATCGCTACGCGAACGCCAACGGTTCCAACCCCCTCGTGACGCGATGGGAAGAAGGCACGACGCCGTTCGAAGGGGTGCAGCGCACGGCAGCGGTACGCCGCGTGCTCATCGACAACTTCGACGAGCGCGCCATCAAGCCCGGTGAGCCGATGCATCTGCTCAACATGCGCTTCGCTCACGTGTATCTGCATCACCGGTACTCGCTCGAAGCGCTGTCGAAGTACATCGGCGGTATGGATTTCACGTTCGCGTTGCGCGGGGACACGCAGGCCCCCACGACCATCATCCCTGCTGCCGACCAGCGGAAGGCACTGGGGATGTTGCTCGATGCCATCGCGCCGAAAGAACTGACGGTGCCCGAGAAGGTGCAGCGGCTCATTCCGCCGCCGCCGCCGGGCTTCAACACCGATCAGACGTGGATTTCAGGGAGTGGCGATACGATGTTCGACGCGATCACCCTCGGCGGCGGGCTCGCGACCGAAGTGATCGGCTACATCCTCGATCGTGATCGCGCCGCACGCCTGGTGCACACGGCGGCCACCGATGCAAAGGCCTTGACACTCACCGAGGTCACCGATGCCATCGTGCAGCGCACGTGGGGCGCCACGCTGCCGGCGAATACGTCGGAGCGCGCACTGCTTCGTGCGTCACAGCGCGCGGCGCTCGATATCCTGCTCGATCTGGGTGGTGACGCCCGCGCTCTGCCCGATGTGCGTGCGGCAGCGGTACAGGCGCTCAAGCAGATCGACGCGCGTCTCGCGAAGGCCATCACGGTCGACGGTGCGCAGCGGGCGCACATTGCCGCAGCGCGTGTGGACCTCGAGCGCTTCTTTGCCGGCGACGACGTGCCGGCCAAGCGTCCGCGCTTCCCGGTGATCACGCTGCCGTGGCCGTAAACGCGGTAACAGCAACAGCAGTGGGTCACGAATAAAAACAGATGGGGCGGATGGCACGGATCAATCAAAAAGAATCCGTGGCCATCCACCCCATCCGTTTGTCCGTGGCAGTCAGTTGCGCCAACTCGCCGCTCGCACCACAGCCGCCGCCGCGCCCCCTACCGCACCTCGCGCGCAAGACGCAACATGGCCCACAGCACCCAGATGCCGCTCACCACGTGCATCAGTTCCGTCGCGACTACCGTCGTCAGCGTAAACAGTTCGGCGCCTTCCATGTACGGCTCGTACGCTGCCGCCACCGGGCCTACACCGTACACGCCAATCACGATCGTCGCGATCACGGTGAACCAACGCACCGCGTGTTCGGTGTACCGCGCGAGCAGCCAATACACGAGTCCCGCGAGTGCCGCACCAATGACACTCGCGATCACGGTTTCGGTGGGCCCGATGGTCATACGGCCATAGCGCAACGCGCCGTAGTACACGCCGAGATTGCACACCGTGCTGCCGACCGCCGCGACGACCGTAGCGAGCGGAATCTTGCGAAGTACGACGCGGTCGTCAGGGTTGAACCAGTTCGCCATACGCTACGCTGACGTGAGCTGCGTCTCGATGAACTTCGTTTCGGTCAACGCCATCTTCGAGCGCCCGTTCGGATCCTGCCGCGCGCGAATGCCGTTCACCATCTCGAGCGCCGTCTGCTCCACCGGCGGATGCTGCGCATCACTTTCGCCGAGTGGCGTTACGCGATTTCCCCACCGTACGAGCAGCGCGCCATACGTGAGTCCGCCACCGAAGCCGGGCATGAGTATGAGGCTTCCAGGTTTGACGCGTCCTTCCTTGAGCGCGTCTACCAGCGACACCGGTACCGTGGCCGCGCTCATGTTGCCGTAGCGCTGCACGGTGAGCATGACCCGCTCCATGGGGACGTTGGCATACTTGGCCACCGCCTCGATGATGCGCAGGTTGGCCTGGTGCGGTACCACGAGATCGATGTCGTCGGCCGACACGCCGGCCGCCGACATGACGCGACCGCACGCGTCGCTCATGCCGTGCACCGCGCGCTTGAAGATGGCCTGTCCGTCGAAGTCCCACAGCGTGTCGCCGTAGTGGAGATCGCCCTTCACGTATGAACAGCCCATGCCGCGCACGCGCAACGTCTGCCGCGCTTCGGCGTCGCATCCCAACACGGTGCCGATGACGCCACTCGGCGTATCACTCGCCTGCAGTACCACCGCCGCCGCGCCGTCGCCGAAGAGCACGGCCACGTTGCGATTGGTCCAGTCCATGAAGGGGCTGATGTATTCCACGCCAATCACGAGCGCGTTCTGCACCATGCCGCTCTGGATCATCGCGGTGGCGCTGGAAAGTCCGTACAGAAAGCTGGTGCAGGCCGTGTTGACGTCCATCGCCGCGGCGCGCGTGGCGCCGAGCGCGACCTGCACGCCGGAGGCACAGTTGGGGACCTGTTCGTCAGGGGAGCAGCTGCCGTAGACGATCAGCTCGAGCGCGCTCGCGTCGAGCGCCGCGCAGGCGAGGGCACGCTTGCTGGCGAGCGTCGCCATTTCGATTGCCGAGACGTGGGAAATGCGACGCTCCTTCATGCCGGTGCGCTGCGTGATCCACTCGTCAGAGGTCTCGAGGAACGTGGAGAGGTCGTCGTTCGTGAGGACGGCGGGCGGGAGCCCTTCGCCCCAGCCGGTGATGGCCGCGTAGCGGGCAGGAGTCATGGCCGCGATTGGGAGGTGGGAGGGGTGGTGCGACGCCGAACGCTACCGGCGTGACGGGATTGGGACAAGCGGGGGCGGACAGCGGCGGCACGGCGTGCCTCTGCGTTCCTGCGGTCTGTGTGGCTGCCGTCTGCAATACTCGGCGCGATGCGGCGGGATCACGCCGAGACAGCGGACGGCAGGAGCCCAGACGGCAGGCGCCCAGACGGCAGGAACGGGGGAACGGGGGAACGGCAGGAAGCGAGGAACAGCCGATGCTCCCGCGGGCCACACCAGCACATATTCAAGGCGTACCCGCCGGCCCCTCGGAAAGCCGGCTCCCCACAACCCTCACCGCGAGACCATCCATGTTCAAGAAGTTCGCTGCCGAAGCGCTCGGGCTCAGTGACATCGGCATTATCGTCTCCCCCAAGGACTACGATAAGGTCGACGCCGACGACTACCTCTTTCACGAAGATCACGAGAAGATCTACTTCCTGATCAAGTCCAAGAAGGACGAGTACTGCTTCACGAACCTCGCGCTCATTCACGTCGATGGTGAATCCGCCATTTCCGCGAAGCGGACGATTAAGCGCTACGACTACGCGCACTACGCCATCAATGGCGTCACGATCGAAACCGCCGGCACGATCGACCTCGACATCGAGCTCAAGTTCACGATCGGCGAGAAGCTGTTCAACATCGATGTGCGCAAGGATTTCCTCGAACAGCTCAAGGACATCTACAAGGCGTTGCACACGATTGGCAAACTGCAGCGCAAGGATGAAATCGGCCGCTCGCACGCCCTCTCCGCGGCGTCCGTGCTGGGTTCGATGTTCAAGATCAACAACGGGGCCGACGCGACCACCGTGGCCGCGCAGTACCGCTCGCTGATCGAGGAACTGAACGACGCCGTGCTCGAGCGTCACACGCGCCGCGACTTCAGCACCGTGTTCGAGAAGTACATCCACGCGTAATCGGCGCGACCGCGGACTGCCGGCGGTCGAGAGCACCAGCAGTCAGTAGCACCACAGATGACACAGAGGGGCCACAGAATGCACACAGAAACAGTTTGCTTTGCTGTCTCTGTGTTCACTCTGTGGCCCTTCTGTGTGATCTGTGGTGCTGTTGACCGCTGCTGACCGCCGTTAGCGCAGGAACCGGCGCGCCACTTGTTCGAGGCGGTCGTCGCCAGCTTTCTCCGCTTCGGCCAGCATCACTTCCACATACGGTCGTAGCCCGGGCTCTCCCCAGTAATACCCGGTCGCACGCTCGGCGAGTTCGGTCTCTCCAACGCGAGCTGCCTCGAGCAGGGCGCGCGCCGCGACGCGGTCGAAGTCAGGATCGCTCTTGTCCGGCAAGCCGTAATCGCGGCGGGGCTTTTCGCCTTCCGCATCGTCCCGCAGAAACGCCATCGACATAGGGACTCCGGTCCGGGATGCCTGTGCATCGGCAGTGCCCTTCGCCCTGCCGAGAACCTTGAAAGATAGCGATTTTGCCGCGCGCCCTGCACCCGCCGGTGGCCCTACTAGATTGTGGCCATGACCGATCAGTCCCCTTCGCCCAAGCCCAAGTCGACGGATCCACTGCACGGCGTGACGCTCAAGGACATGGTCGAGCATCTCGCCGAGCGGTATGGCTGGGACGGCTTGGGTGACCGCATCACGATTCGCTGCTTTACGCACGATCCGACGGTGAATTCGTCGCTCAAGTTCCTGCGCAAGACGCCGTGGGCGCGCGCGAAGGTCGAGTCGTTGTACCTGCATTCGGTGGCGCACCCCCGTAAACAGCAGGCCGCGCAGCCGTCGGTACCGTCGCCGGTCCAATCGCCCATCGCCGACGCATGAGCGGCCGTCTGCTCATTCTGCTATTGTCGGTGCTCCCCAAGCACGGCATGAGCCGCATCGCCGGTTGGCTCGCCAACCGTACCGTGCCCGTGCGTTGGCGTGGTGCCGTGTACCGCGGCTACAGCCGCATCTTCGGCGCGAAGCCCGAAGAGGCCGCGCTGCCGCTCGAGGCGTACCCGAGCATCAATAAGTTCTTCACGCGCGCGCTCAAGCCCGGGCTCCGTCCGCTGGCCCCCAATGCCATCGTGAGTCCCGTCGATGCCGCCGTGGGCGCTTACGGCATCGTGCAGCAGGACACACTCGTGCAGGCCAAGGGGCGTCACTACTCGCTTGCAGCTTTGCTTGGCAACGCCGACCTCGCGCGCACGTTCGAGGGCGGGACGTACACCACACTCTATCTCTCCCCCAAGGACTACCACCGCATTCACGTGCCGGTGGACGGACGCATCACCGAAGCCACGTACATTCCGGGCGAACTGTGGCCCGTGAACGTCGCCGCGGTCACGCACGTCGCCGACCTGTTTGCGGTCAACGAGCGCATTGTCGTCATGCTCGACGGCGCGCGCGGCGGGCGCATGGCGGTCGTGCCGGTGGGCGCGACCATGGTAGGAATGACCCGCCTCGTCTTCGACGACCTGCACACCAACGCGCGTCGTGGCGAGGTGCAGCAGCGACGGTACGACACCCCCATCGCGATGTCTGCCGGCGACGAGTTGGGGCACTTCGAATTCGGCTCCACAGTGGTGATGGTGTGCTCGCGAGAGTGCGGCACGATCGAACCGCTGGCGTTGGGAGCGACGGTGAAACTGGGGCAGCGCATCGGGGCTTTGCCGACCACTCAGATCTGAGTTCTCAGCGTCAGCAGCGAGAGGTTGAGAGTCGAGAGGTCAGCCCGGATCGGTGTGAGAATCCAGCAACGCAGCCGTGAGAAGACAGGACCAGCGGCCGCCGGTCCTCGCCTCTCACGGCTGCGTTACTGAACTCTCGCCCCTATCCGGGACTCGGCTCTGAATTCTGATCTCGCGATTCTCAGAACTCAGATCTCACTTCTGCGGCGAGTACGCCGCGCCCGCGTTGTGCTGGTATACAAGGGCGCCCCCGCTGTGCCCCACGTTCCAGCCCGCAGCGAGCACGGCCAGCGATCCCACGGCCCCCACCACGCGCAGGGTAGACCCCAACCGGTTACTCATCAGGCCACCGGCGGCGAGAACCAGGACCCCTCCGGTCACCAGCAGGAACAGTTCGGCGGCTTCTTCGTGTGCCTCCAGTGCGGACTCGGGGACCACGCGCTCCACCTTGTCCTCCTGATCCTCTCCGGTCTCGTTGGCGGCGAAGGCACTCGCCATCAGCAGCGCCAGCATCCCCACCGGAAGCGCCCAGGCGTGGGTAGGCTTCATGTAGCGGCGCCCCAGCAACAGCGCGAGGACCGCGAAGATCGGCACCAGCACGGTGAGCGCGATGGGCATGTGCACGATGAGGGCGTGGAGCGGCAGATTATTCAGCATGGATTCTCCTGTCGAGGACGAAGGGGCACCTCATCAGGTGCCTCGCCAGTCAACTTCGGAGGACAGGCACTCGCCGCCTATACGGCATGTGTCTCTCCATACGGGGCTTCGTATCCGACATTTGTCGCATGTCCTCTTCACATCTCCAGAATGTGCACTCCATGAACGAAGAATCGGACACCCTGACCGGTAAATGGCCACCGCTGCTGGTATTCTTTCTGTTGCTGGTCGTGACCGGTGGCGTTCTCGATATCGCCCTCGATCGTCCGCAATCGTGGTGGTCGATGCACATCCTGCTCGAAGTGGGGATGGTGTTTGTCAGTCTGACGTTCGCCATCCTCATTTTCACGCGGTGGCGACGCTCCACGGCGGCACTCGAGCAGGCGCGCGCATCATTGGCGGTGACCGCTCAGCAGCTCGTCGAACGACAAGCCGAGCGCGATGCCTGGCGCACCAGCGCGGAGCAGGCGCTGGCCGGGTTCGGCGCGGCCATCGACCGGCAATTCGGCGCCTGGCAGCTCACCCGCGCCGAGCGTGAAGTCGCGCTCCTGCTGCTCAAGGGGTTGGGACACAAACAGGTAGCGGCCCAGCTTGGCCGCTCCGAGCGCACCGTGCGTCAGCAAGCGGTGGAGGTGTATCGCAAAGCCAAACTGCAGGGCCGTTCGGAGCTCGCGGCGTTTTTCCTTCAGGATGTGGTGCTGCCGTCATGACTCTCGCCCAACATCCCCGCGTTGGTGTCGCCGTCATCGTGCGACGCGGCAACACCGTACTGCTTGGCAAGCGGCGCAGCCGCTCACACGGCGATGGCGTCTGGCAGTTTCCTGGCGGTCATCTCGAATGGGGCGAGTCGGTGTTCGACTGCGCGCGCCGTGAGGTGCTCGAGGAGACCGGGCTCGTGGTGGCGGTCGAAGGGCAGGGGCCGTACACGAACGACGTCTTCGAGGCCGAGGGGAAGCACTACGTCACCCTCTTCGTGCTGGCCCGCAGCGACGCCGGTGACCCACAGCGATGCGAACCGGACAAATGCGACGAGTGGCGCTGGTGCACATGGGATGCGCTGCCAGAGCCACTCTTCCTGCCCATTCAACATCTGCTCGAGCAGATGCCAGCATTGCGCCCTGCGCCGTAACGCCGGCCGAAAATGAAAGAGGAGCGCATGGGCGGAATGACACGCGCCCTACGCTCCTTCGTCACTGCAACCCGACAACTGTTTACCGGAAACTACCGGCGATCACTTATGTCGGAACGTGATGCGACCACGGTTGAGATCGTACGGAGAGACTTCGACGGTGACTTTGTCACCAGCCAGAATGCGGATGCGGAACTTGCGCATCTTCCCGGCGACGGTGGCCAGGATTTCGTGGCCATTTTCGAGATTGACGCGGAACATGGTGCTCGGAAGGACGTCGGTGACGGTTCCTTCGAATTCGATCATATCTTGCTTCATGCGCCCTCCTTTGGGCGGGTCAGGACAGCGGAGCCGTTGGCAGGTCGTCGCGTTGAGCGGTGTCGAACGCGGCCTGCAGCTGCTCCACGCACCGTTCGGCGAGTTCCGGTGAAGTATAGCCGGTAGACTCGATACCGTTGGGGTGCCAATGCCACGTCGTTTCGCTGGCAGCGGAGACGACCATGGACTCTTCCCAGACCGATACGGGCGGCGGCGGCACGCGACGGGCGCCGGAGCGCTCGGGCACATGGTCGCCACGGGCGGCAATGATCCCCTTCCAGATGATGCAAAGGAGCTGACCACCGGGGGGCACGTCGTTGCCGGTGCGAATGTGGGCGACGGTAAGCGCCACGGGGCCGAGCTGCACGATGCAGCGATCGGGGGAGAGCCGCGTCGTTGGCGGCTCGCAGGCACTGAGGGTCGCCGCGCGCTTGGTGAGCGCAACCACGGCGTCGGTCAGGCGGGAGAACTCACGTGCCGCGACGGACTGGGCACGGTGGGACGTCAGGAAGTTCGTGCGGTCGGGGCCAAATCGGATATCCGACGGGGCCACTGGGGTTGCGTGGTCGATCACATGACCTCCGAACTGGGTAGAGACAGCATCGGGTGGGAATGGACAAGCCACTCCCACCCGCGAGACGGTGCTACGCTGCTGTGCCGGTGAGGCTTAGCGCGCGCGCGTGACGTTTTCGGCCGCGGGGCCCTTCTGGCCCTGCACGATATCGAATTCGACGGTCTCGCCTTCGGTCAGCGACTTGAAGCCCTGGCCCTGGATGGCCGAGTGGTGAACGAAGCAATCCTTCTGGCCGTTCGAGGGCGTGATGAAACCAAAGCCCTTCGCGTCGTTGAACCACTTCACGGTGCCGGTCGTGCGCATACTGTTGTACTCCTAAAAGCTGGATCGGTGCTGGATCTGTCGGAGCACAAGGTCCCGAAGGACCCGCATGCAAAACGATACCGACTTCCACGTGCTCGTGATCGCCCTCACGACGGTCGCCATAACATTATGGCTACGATGCAAACACAAACGGGCCCGCTCGCTTTGGCAGGCCCGTGTAGGTCGGAACTTGTCCACGCAGTTGTATCAGCTACAGTGCGTGCATCGCTGTACTAAGTGTACCAGCATCGGGCGCGCAAGGCAATGCGGTCAACGCAGATTCTCCGAAATACGTGCCGGGGGCGTGACATGCCCCACGGCAACCGTACTATCTCTCAATAAATCAACGGCTTCCCAATTCTGGAAGCCGCGCGCTCCGGCCGATCACCGGCCGCCGAGCTGCCCCAGTAACACCTTCACCGCCGCGTCCAGCTGCGTGTCCACCCCCCGGTACGATTCGCCGACCGCCCGCGTGACCGGAACATCCACCTTCCGCGGCACCAGCTCCATGTCCTTCCCCTCGTGGTCCTCCACCTTGATGAATGGCAGCCGCAGCGAGGTCCCGTCCACGAGCGAGATGTTCGAGGTATAGATGATCCACCCGGCCGTCTGCTCCCCCACCACCTTCCCCAACTCGAGTGTGCGATAGCCCTGCGTGAAGTCCTCGCCATCGGAGAGCGTATGCTGGTTGGTCACCAGCACCGTGGGCTTCTCCAGTGAACGCTGGCCGAGCTGCGTGCGCGCCGGCACCGGCGTCGCGCCCCGGTTGGTCATCGTCATGTACGGCTTCCGCGCAAACACATCGAGGGCGTACGCGTTCACGAAGCCGCCGTTGTTGTTGCGCATGTCGACCACGACCCCCTCGCGTCCGAAATTCTCGGCGTCGAGATCGAGGTACAGCTTGTTGAGCGATTCCTCGCCCATGTCGAACATGTGCACGTAGCCGAGCCGGCCATTGGAGGCTTTCGCCACGTACGCGCGGCGCTCCGCCACCCACTGCAGGTAGAGCAGCTGCTTGATGGCCCCGGTGTCACCCGGGCGAATCATGACCGTGCGTTGCGCACCGGTGGCATTGGCCAGCGTGAGCTCGACCTTGCGCTCCACACTGTTGGCCAGCAGCGAATCGAGATTCTCGCCCCGCACAATGGGCCGCCCATCAATGGCCACCAGGCGATCGGTGAGCGCCAGGCCGGCGACCGCGGCGGGACTCAGCTGCACCACCTCCACCACACGCAACGACCCGTCGCGTTCGTACGCGTCGCGATCGAAGCGCACCCCCAGCTTTCCCACCGGGGCCGCTGGAAACCCACTCGGCCCGCTCGCCCCGCTGTGCGACGCGTTGAGTTCCCCCACCATGAGCGAGAGCAGTCGACGGAACTCGTCGGGGCTCTGCGCCGCGCGCACGACCGGCGCAAAGCGCGCGCGGACGTCATCCCAGTCGGCGCCGTGCATGGCAGGGTCGTAGAACTGATCGCGCTGCGTGGCCCACGCCTGCTCGAACGCCACCAGCTTGTCGCTCTGGAAGTCCACGTCGAGCGACGCGCTCACCCCCACCGGGCGCGACGCCCCCCCGGCGACGGGGACGATCGCGATGCGCCCGCCGTCGGTGTACCACAACTCGCGCGAATCGGCGGAGAAGCCGATGACCTGCTTGCCACCGCTCGTCGTGGTGATCTGGCGCGGCGTCGCCGGTTCGCGCGCCAGCTCGTCGAGCGACCAGGCGTAGAGATTGGGCTGCCCACCACCCGCGCTGCTGATGATGAGCGTCTTGCCGTCGGGGGTGAGCGCCACGCTGCCGATATCGATGCCGGGCGACAGCACCTGTACGCGCTCACGGATGCCCTCGAAGAAGATGCGTGTGCCCGGGGCCGTGGTCGGTCGCGGGGCAGCGTTGCTGTCCGGGCGGGTGGCCACCCGGGCCGTGTCCGGACGCGCAGGATCGCGCCGCACGGTGTCGCGCACCGGCGTGGTGAACAGATCGCGGAATCGGTCCTCGCGGAACCGTGGCGTGCGTGGCACCAGGTCCACGCGAATGAGGCGCGCGGCTTCGGTACGCTGTGCGGTGACGAAGAGCAGGAACGTGCCGTCGGGGCTCCACTCGAGGCCGCTGCTGTTGGAGCTACCGAGGAAGCTCACCGGGCGTGCCTCGCCGCCAGCCACCGGTACGACATAGGCGTTGGTGAAGCCGCGGGCACCTCGTGACAGGAACGCCACCCACTGGTTGTCTGGGCTCCACGCAATCACGCGCCCGCCGTCGAAGGGGGGGCGGCCAAAGAGGCCACTCGCCAACTTGCGGTCGCCCGTGCCGTCGGCGTTCACCACGTGCAGCGCGTTGCCGTCGCGCAGATAGGCAATGCGCGTCCCGTCGCGCGACGGCGTGGGCTGCGTGGCATCACCGCTGGTGGTCAGCGCCTTCGTGTTGTTGGCAACGACATCGTGCAGCATGACGCGCCCGCCATCGGCACTCCACTCCACGTAGACCACGCGCCGGTCGCCCGCGCGATCACGCAACCACTTCGCCTGCTTCTCCAGCGCTGGGGTGCGCGAGAGGCGCACGGCCTCGCCCCCGTCCCGCGCATCGCTGGCCCACAATTCGCCGCGGCCAATCAGCGCCAGCTTCTTGCCATCGCTCGACAGGTCGGCGGCAAAGCCCTGCGTGATCGTCAGCCGCTCCACGCCACGCGAGGCGCTCACACCGCGCAGCGTGATGGGGACCTGCCGCACCTGTGTCGTGCGCACCTCGTACTGCCAAATGCCGAAGTCGCGCTCGAACACGATGGCGCTGCCGTTCCCGGCCATCTGCGGCCAGAGCACGCGCCCGTTGGTGAAGTTCGTCAGGCGCGTCGCCGTGCCGCCCGCCGCGGGGCGCGACCAGAGGTTCTCCGGTCCCGTGCGATCGCTCATGTAGAACACCGTCGCGCCATCGGGGGACCACATGGGCCACAGGTCCTTGCTGCCGCCGTCTTCCGAAAGACGGGTGTACACCGGCGTCGCGCCAAGCTTCACCAGCCACAGCTCCGCTTCGTCGAGGTGCGAACGACCGCGGCGCCACCACTGGCCGCTGGCGGTGCCGCGTGCCGAGATGGCGATGGTGGTACCGTCGGGCGACGGCGCGGCGAAGAACTCACTCGCATAGCGGTCACCGGCCACGGCCATGGGAGTCCCTCCGCTGGCCGCAACCCGATAGACATCCTGCATGCCGGAGATGTCGCCGGTGTTGCTATGGAAATAGAGCCATTTGCCGTCGCGCGACCACGCCGACAGCGCCTCGTTGGCGTCGTCGAAGGTGAGGCGCCGCAATGCGCCGCTCCGGAGATCGAGCAGGTAGATGTCGCCGTTGCCCGTGCGGCTGCTCGTGAACGCCAAGGTGGCGCCGTCTGGAGAGTACAGCGGCCGCGCGTCGTTGGCGGGGTGGGCAATGAGCAATCGCGCATCGCCGCCGGTGGCGGGCACCGTCCAGATGTCACCGCCGCTCGCGAAGGCGATTTCGCGCCCATCGGGGGACAGACTTGGTTCGGCGAGGGCGGGCGTGGCGGCCGGCGGCGCGGATTGCGCGATGGCCGCCGTGGCGGCACCGAAGAGCAGCAGGGGCGACACGACGGTCGCCGCGAGACGAAAACGGAAATGGCGCATTCACAAAGCTTGCCCCGGCTCCGTCCATCGTCTAGCTCTGGGTATGCCCCCACGTGACAGCAGCCGCGCTCCGTCTCCCCGGGCGACTCCCGCCGCCGGAGACGCGCGTGTCGCGCTCCTGCGCGGCGTGAACGTGAATGGCAAGAAGATTTCCATGGCCGACCTGCGCGCCATTGCAACAGCGCTGGGGTGGGGCGCGCCGACCACGCTGCTCAACAGCGGCAACCTGGTGTACCGGAGTACCGGACCATCGTCGGAACAGGACGCCGCACTGCTGCACGACGCCATTGCCCGCGACGTGGGAATTCGCAGCACGATATTCGTACGGACACAGCCGCAACTGGCTGCCATTCTCGACGCCTGTCCGTTGCGTGCACAGGCGGTGGAGAACCCGTCACGTCTGCTGGTCACGCTGTGGGACGACGAGGTCACCGACGACATGCGTGCCGCGTTCAGCAACGCCCCGGTGACCAACGAGCAGTTCGTGGTGGGCGCGCACGCGCTGTACACGTGGCACCCGGACGGCATTTCGGCGAGCACCGTATACGACAAGGCCGCGCGCGCCTCCGGCCACCACATCACGGCGCGCAACTGGAGCACCATGCAGAAACTGCTCGCGCAGATGGTCGCACACACCACGCTGCAGCCGACACCATGAACATCGCGTCGCCAACGCAACCGCCCGAGCGGCTGGGCTACACCGCACTCATCGAACGATACGACGCCATTCTCTTCGATGCGTACGGCGTCCTGGTCAACGCCAGCGGCGCGCTGCCGGGAGCGGCCGAAGCCGTTGCGCGACTCGTCGCGCGTAAGCAAGCATTTCTCGTGGTCACCAACGATGCCTCCCGCTCGCCCGAACGCGCGGCGGCACGCTTTGCGTCACTCGGGATTCCCGTTCGCCCGGAGCATGTGCTGAGCTCGGGCATGCTCATCGCGCCGGCGCTGCACGAGCATGGCATGCAGGGCAAGCGCGTCGTGGTCCTCGGCACCGGCGATTCGGCGAACTACGCGCGGCAGATCGGTGCCGAGGTGGTGTCGCCCAGCGTGGCGCATCCGGCAGACGCCGTGGTGATTGCCGACGAAGGAGGGTTCGACACCCTCGACGCCATGGATGACACGCTGAGCATGATCGTGGCGGCTCACGCGCAGGGGCGTTCGACCACGTTGCTGCTCGCCAACCCAGACCTCGTGTATCCCTCTGGCGAGGGGACGTTCGGTTTCACCGCGGGGTCGCTGGCGGGCATGCTCGAGCGCGCGTTGCAGCTGCTGATTGGAGATCATGCGCCGCGCTTCGAGGTGTTGGGCAAACCGGCGCGCCGCCACTTCGAGACCGCGCTCGAGGTGGTTGGTACCCGCAACGCCGTCATGCTCGGCGATACGCTGCACACCGACGTGGCTGGTGCGGCCGCGGTCGGTATTGCGAGTGCGATCGTGCTCACCGGCGTCACGACCGAAGCGCAGGCGCTGCAGGCCGGAGCGCATGGCCCCACCTATATCCTGAACGATCTATGCTGAACCGTGTGGGATTTGCACGGCTCCTGTTCTTTTTGGGCGCAGCGTTACTCGCGCTCTTCGAAGTGGCCAACGTGTATTTCATCATGCCGTTGCCGGGGAGTCAACGCACGCGCAGCCTCGACCTCGCGTATGCGCTGTACAGTGCGCGCTGGAGCATTCGCGCGGCCGCGGCGGTGCTGATGCTGGTGGGCGTGTGGCCGGTGCTGCGGGCCGGCACCCGCACCCGGATTGCTGCGGCGCTCACGCTGCTGCTCGTGAGCGGCGTGTCGTATGCCTTCAACTTCCGCATGGCGGCCGACGCGATGTTTCTGCCGCCCACGACGGTGCGTATGGAGCCGGCGAGCCGGAATACGGTCGCGTTGGACCGCCTGGTGGTGGGCGTGGAGCAGAACGGTGAAGCGCGCGCCTATCCGCTGCAGTTCATCGGCTACCATCATCAGCTCCGCGATACCATCGCCAACACGGAAGTGCTGGTGAGTTACTGCACGGTGTGTCGAACCGGACGGGTGTTTCGCCCGGTCGTGAAGGGCGAGGTGATGCAGTTCCGACTCGTGGGCATGGACCACTTCAACGCCATGCTGGAGGACGTGCGTACGGGCAGCTGGTGGCGACAGGCGAACGGCCAAGCCGTCGCGGGGCCGCTCATGGGGGCGATCATGGCGGAAGTCCCGAGCCGTCAGGTGTCGCTCAAGCAGTGGCTCGCGCTGTATCCGAACTCGTTGGTGTTTCAGGGTGACAGCGCGTTCACCGCGGAATACACCAAGGACTACGCCTTCGAACGTGGTACCAGCCGCAAGAAGTTGACGGGTACCGACACCGCGTCGTGGCGCGAGAAGTCGTGGGTAGTTGGTGTGTCGCTCGGTGGCGTGAGTCGCGCCTACGACTGGAATCACCTGGAGCGCGAGCGCGTGATCAACGATGTGGTGGGCAAAACGCCGATCGTCATTGCACTGGCGAGCGACAGCGTGAGCTTCTTTGCCTTTGAGCGTCCCGATGCATCGATCATGTTCACCATCGATGGTGACTCGCTCGTGGCCGGCGAAGGCGCAACAGCGAAGCGGTACGCGTTCAACGGCAAAGGCACAGATAGTGTCTTGATGCCGGTCATTGCCAGTCAGGAGTTCTGGCACAGTTGGCAAACGTTTCAGCCAACCACCGATCAGTTTCCGCGTCAACAGCGAGCCGCCAAGTGAAGCACTGCCGTCCGTTGTTGTTTCTGGCGGTCACGCTGTTGGCGGCGTGTGGCCCCGGCAAGAACTACCGTGCCGAACGCGCGGTGCTGCGCGCCACGTTGGTGGAGCTGTTCGCTACGCGCGAGCGCGCGCAGGTGATCAGTGTGTGGCAGGACCCGCGTCAGCAGTCGCCCACGTTGTCGGCGTTTGGTGGACCGTGGGACCATCACGACACGCTGGCGCTGCAAATTGTGGACAGCACGGGGCTAGGACTGCCGTTTCGCGTGGAGCGCATCACGCTGGGCGACATGGAGCGCTTCTTCCGCGCGAACCCCAAGGGGTGGGATGCGTGGTTCGAAGCCCACCCGGGCAACGCAGGTATCGTGGAAGTCGCCACGCCGAAGATCGCCGACGACTCGGCCGTGGTCATCGTCGGGCGTGCGTGCGGCGAGATATGCCGGACCGCCTGGCGGGTGACGCTGGCGCGCAATGGTGAGGCGTGGAAGGTGGCGCGGGTGGACGTGCTGAAGTTGCCCAAGTAGTCAGGGTGGCGTTCCTGCGTCCCTGCTGTCTGTGTGGCTGCCGTCTGCCGTCTCGGCGCGATGCTGCCAGTCCGCGCCGAGACGGCAGACGGCAGCCACTCAGACGGCAGGGGCGGAGGGGAGGCGACGCGGATTCCCACTCCGCCGTGTATCCCAGTAGCTTCACGTCATGACTGACCTCGCTGCACTTCCGCTTTGGCGCTCGAATACCGTTCGCGCGTGGCACGATGCACTCGATGGCTACGATGCGGCCATCGCGGCGCTCGGCAACCGCAAGTTGCCCGACCATGACCAGTGGTATCGCCACGAACTGCCGGCGCTGGTGGCGTCGCGCGCGCCCATGCACGTCACGCACGACGAGATGGTGCGCATCACGGAGTGGAAGATGCTGCGCGGCGTGTGGCGTGCCCCCAATCTCGTGCTGGTGAAGAACAATGCGCTGGGGGCCGTCGAGGCGGCCACGTCGAACGCGGCGGCATTGCTCGACACGCCACCGCGTGCGCTCGCCGCCGTTGTCGAGTTGGGCGGGGTGGGGCCGGCCACGGCGTCGGCGGTGCTGGCCGTCATGATGCCGGCGCGCTTTCCGTTCTTCGATGAGATCGTAACGGGACAGGTGGCGCCGCACGAAGAGGGGATGGGCAAGATCGCGTGGACCGCCGTGTACTATCGCAAGTACGCCATTGCACTCATTCAACGCGCGACAACGCTCGGCGCGGAGTGGGATGCCACCATGGTGGAGCGCGCCCTCTGGGCACATGGTGTGAATGCCGGAGCTCGTGTATGAGTCACCACACATCGGCGATGCGCGCTGATGTGGTGATCTGCGGTGCCGGCATAGCCGGAATTGCGGTGGCGCACGCGCTGTCGGTGTCGCATGCGGTACGCCACGTGGTGCTTGTCGATGCGCAGTCGCCGCTGTCGCTCACGAGTGACAAGAGCACGGAAGCGTACCGCAACTGGTGGCCCGGTCCCGACGATGCCATGGTGCGGCTCATCAATCGCAGTATCGACTTACTCGAGCAGTGGGCCGATGCGACTGACAACCGCATGTTGCTCAACCGGCGCGGCTATCTGTACACCACGACGCGCGCCGAACGCGCCGCACAGTTCGTGGAGGATGTCGCGCTGGCTACGGCGCAGGGCGCTGGACCGGTGCGCACGTACAGGTCGCGCGCCGACGCGGCCACGTATGTGCCGTCGGCGCACAGTGGCTGGCGCGATCATCCGGAGGGCGCCGATCTCTTCCTCGATCGCGAGGCCATTCGCGAGCATTTCCCGTGGCTGTCACCGGATATCTGCGCCGTACTGCATGCGCGTCGCTGCGGCTGGTTCAGCGGACAGCAGCTCGGCATGATGCTGCTCGAAGAGGCCAAGGGCGCGGGGACGAGTTTCGTGAGTGGTCACGTCCGCGCGGTGCACCACGAAGGTTCGCGCGTGCAGGGCGTGCAGGTGGCGACCGCAGACGGCCGCGAACTGCGCATCGATACGCCCGTGTTCGTCAATGCGGCGGGACCGTATGCGGCCGAGGTGGGACAGATGATGGGCGCGACGCTGCCGCTGTTCAGCGAGGCGCACTACAAGATTGCCATCGAGGATTTGCGCGGCGCGGTACATCGCGACACGGGGCTGGTCATTCTCGACGATGCGCAGTCGCTCGCGTGGAGCGATGATGAGCGGCATGAGTTGGCCGCCGATGCGGACACGCGCTGGCTCACGGAACCATTGCCAGCGGGCATTCATCTGCGTCCCGAGGGATACGGCAGCGCGAAGACGGTGTTGATGTTGTGGGATTATCACAGCGCCCACCGCTTTGACGCGCCCACGTTTCCATTGCCGGAGGATCCGTTCTATCCCGAGGTGGTGCTGCGTGGCATGACGCGATTGGTACCGGGATTGGCGACGTATCTCGAGCGGCTGCCGCACGCGTACGTCGACGGCGGCTACTATACCAAGACGGAAGAGAACCGGCCGTTGATTGGGCCGGCCGGCGTCGATGGGGCGTATGTGTGCGCAGCCTTTTCCGGCTTTGGCCTGATGGCGGCGCCCGCCGCCGCGGAGTTGTTGGCGCAGCAGATCACCGGCGCGTCGCGTCCGTCGTACGAGTCGGCGTTTGCGTTGTCACGCTACGATGATGTGTCGTATCGCGCGAAGCTCGCGCAGTGGGGGAGTACGGGACAGCTGTAAGGTTTGAGAAACTGACTAATTGCTGTCGCGCCACGACGAGTAGTCGACATCCCCCGTTCATCGTAGTTTATTGAGGCGCAACAGAGCACCACTCATCCGCATTTCCCGAATAGTAGGATTCCCTTGTGAGCGCCAGTTTCCAGCAACTCGCCAACTTCATTTGGTCGGTGGCCGACCTGCTGCGCGGGCCATACCGCCCGCCGCAGTACGAGCGTGTAATGCTGCCGCTAACGGTCTTGCGACGGTTCGATGCGGTACTGGCGCCTACCAAGGCAGCGGTACTGAAAAAGCATGCCGAGCTGAGCGCAAAGGGCATAGCGAACACCGATGCGATCCTGAACAATCTGGCGAAGAACGAGGATGGTACCCCGCTCGGCTTCCACAATCACAGCCAGCTTGACTTCCATAAGCTCAAGGGCGATCCCGACAACATCGGCCGCCACTTGGCCGATTACATCGCCGGCTTTTCTGAGAATATCCGCAAGATTTTCGATCGGTTCGAGTTCAGTCAGGAAATCGACAAGCTCGAAGAGTCCAACCGGCTCTATCAGGTGGTGGCCCAGTTTGCGGAAATCGATCTGCACCCCACCAAGGTCGATAACATCACCATGGGGTTGGTGTTCGAAGATCTGATTCGCCGTTTCAACGAAGCGGCGAACGAGACCGCCGGTGATCACTTCACGCCACGTGAAGTGATTCAGTTGATGGTGAACCTGCTGCTGGAACCCGATACGGGCGTGCTCACCCAAGACGGCATCATCGTCACGGTCTGCGATCCAGCCTGCGGGACGGGTGGGATGCTCGCGGAAGCGCAGAACTGGATTCGTGCGCACAATGACAAGGCTACGGTGAAGGTCTTCGGGCAGGACTACAACCCGCGTTCGTACGCCGTGGCCGCCTCCGACTTGCTGATCAAGGGGCACAAAGACGGTCAGGTCGTTCTGGGGAATACCCTCACCGACGATCCGTTTCCGGAGCACCGGTTCGATTACCTGTTGGCCAACCCGCCATTTGGTGTGGACTGGAAGGCCGAGAAGAAGGTCATCGACCGGTGGCCCAACTTCCATGGCTACGGCGGCAAGCTGCCGCGCATCAATGACGGCGCCTTGCTCTTTCTGCTGTACATGATGAGCAAGTTTCAGGACTACAAGAAGGGTGACCGCAACAAGCCCGGCTCGCGTGCAGCCGTGGTGTTCAACGGCTCACCCCTGTTTACCGGTGGTGCCGGGAGCGGCGAGAGCGACATTCGTCGCTGGATCATCGAGCACGACCAGCTCGAAGCCATTGTGGCCCTGCCGGAGCAGATGTTCTACAACACCGGCATCGGGACCTTTCTCTGGATCGTGACGAACCGCAAGGCGGCTCACCGTAAAGGCAAGATTCAGCTCATCGACGCGCGCGAACGACACACGCCCATGAAGCGCAGTTTGGGCGACAAGCGCCGGTATCTCGACAACGCCGCGCTTGAGTCCGTCACGCGCGAGCATGGGGCAATGGAGAGCGGTGATACCAGTCGCGTCTTCGACAACGCCGACTTTGGCTACCGCCGCATTACGGTGCTGCGGCCGCTGCGCTTGCGATTCGAGATGACCGACGATGCGCGTGAGCGATTCCTCGATGCCTGTCCGGAGTTGTACGACGCCCTGCTTGCCATTCAGGACAAGCTGGGCTCCGAGCCTATGCTCGATTGGAATGCCGTCTGGGAGCGTATCCAGCAGGAATTCAAAGCGCTGCCGGATGATGTTGAGGGGTGGGCGAAGGGCGCGAAGGGCACGGCGCAAAAGAAGATCTTCCGTGAGTGCTTCACTATGGTAGATCCCAACGCAGCGCCCGTGATTGCCAAACATCACAAGGCGGAGCCGCTGGATCGAGAAGCGCTGTTCCCCGGTCAAACCCTGCCAGCCGACGTCACCAAAGACGAACTCGCTGCGCTGCTCGGCCTCGTGCCCAACGGAAAGGGGAAGCAGGTGGAGTATGAACCCGACCCGGGCCTCAAGGACGCAGAAAATATTCCCCTCAAAGAGGACATCGTGAGCTACGTGCTACGCGAGGTGCGCCCCTATGTGGCCGATGCGTGGATCGATCGCGAGACGCTTGATGAGCAGGATGGCGGCATCGGCAAGGTAGGATACGAGATCAACTTCAATCGGGAGTTCTTCCGGTACACTCCGCCGCGCCCACTGCACGAAATCGATGCGGAGCTGGCCGGTGTGGAGCAGAGGATTCTGGCGTTGCTGCAAGAGGTCACCGAGTGACTGCGCAGGAACTGTTGGAACGGCTCAATCTGCTCGACGAGAGTGAGCGCATCGAGGCGAAAGCGGCGAGCGAGGTCGGCAAGTCGCTTATGGAAACGGTGTGCGCGTTTGCCAACGAACCGGGGCTTGGTGGTGGCTGGCTGCTCCTCGGCGTGGCGCGGGAAGAGCTGGCGCTGTTTCCCTCGTACGAAGTGCAGGGGCTCGATCAGCCGGACAAGGTGAGCGCCGATCTCGCGACTCAAGCGGCAAGCGTGTTCAATCGCCCGCTCAGACTCGAGATCAGCACCGACGTCATCAATGGGAAGCCGGTGATTGTGGTGTTCGTGCCCGAAGCTGCCGTGCAGGACAAGCCCGTGTACTTCAAGGCGCAGGGACTACCTCGCGGCGCCTTTCGTCGTATCGGCAGTACCGATCAGCGCGGAACCGACGACGACCTGCTCGCGCTCTATCAGGATCGGCAGGCGGAAAGCTTCGACTCAGGGGTGGTCGCTGATGCCACCATTGATGATTTGTCGCCCGAGGCCATCGCCGATTACCGGCAGTCCCGCCGTGACGCCAACCCCGACGCGGAAGAGCTGCGCTGGAGCGATCAGGAATTGCTTCAGGCGCTTGGCGCTGTACGCCTGAACGAACGCAATCAGCAACAGCCCACGGTTGCGGGTATGATGCTCTTCGGAACGTCCATCGCGTTGCGGCGCAGCTACCCTATGACCCGTGTAGACTACATTCGCGTTCCGGGCCGCGAGTGGGTGCCCGACCCTGAGCGTCGTTTCGACAGCATTGAAATGCGCGACTCGCTGTTTCGGCTCATTCGCCGAGTACAGGCCGCCATTTTGGACGACTTGCCGAAAGCCTTTGGCCTCGCTGAAGGCGATCTGCAACGCAAGGACAGTCCAGTGGTTCCGCAACGTGTCATTCGAGAGGCGGTGGTGAACGCCCTGATGCATCGTAGCTACCGCACCCACGCGCCGGTGCAGATCATCCGATACAGCAACAGGCTGGAAATCCGCAACCCCGGCTTTTCTCTCAAATCGCCGGAGCACCTGGGTGAGCCGGGGTCGATGCCCCGCAATCCCAAACTGGCGGCCGCGCTGTACGACACGCGCTTCGCCGAGACGAAGGGCAGCGGTGTACGGGTCATGCGCGAGATCTGCGAGCAGGTGGGATTGGCGCCGCCGCTGTTCGAATCCGACAGGGCACAGGAACAGTTCGTGGTGCGGCTGTTCTTCCATCATTTTCTCGGGCCCGACGACCTGGTCTGGCTGGGCCGGTTTAAGGGGCTGCAGCTGTCGGAGGGCGAAGCGCGTGCGTTGGTGGTTACTCGCGAAGTCGGGGCGATCGACAACGCCACCTGGCGAGAGATCAACAAGGTGGACACGCTGTCGGCCAGCCAAGGGCTGAAAAAGCTGCGTGACGCCGGCCTGCTGCAGCAGCACGGCCGCGGCTCAGCCACCTGGTACCAGCCTACGTCAGAGCTGTTGGGCCAAACCGACGGCCAGGATGGTACCGATGGGGCGCTGTCCAGTAACCCTGAGCGCTTGTCTAGTAACCCCGCTGGCGTATCTAGTAACCCTGCTGGCTTATCTAGCAACCCGGGGGCCGTAGCCAGTAACTTGGCCCTCGTCGTCGAGGCAGCTCGTCGCGCCTTGCTGAACGAGCTACCCGGAGAGCTCGCTGCTGAAGTCGGTAAAGTGGGGCAGCGCCACCCACCGGACGCCGTGCGGGAGGTCGTGGAGGCGCTGTGCCAGCACCGGGACTACCGCGCCGAGGAACTTGCCCAACTGCTCAGCCGCAACGTGGAAACGGTGCGGCAGAACTACCTGCGCCCGCTGCTGCGAGCCGGCCGCATCACCATGACACGGCCCGACAAGCCGAACGACCCGGAACAGGCGTATCGGGGGGTGAC